>CAYFPX010000456.1:0-1547 GCA_964344945.1 uncultured Enterobacterales bacterium | reverse complement strand
CTGGCTTGAGTGTGTCAGCCCGTGCAGAGTACCGAGTGGGAGCGGCTGGGGCCAGTCTCCTGGGATCCCGATCAGCTCCCCGACATCGACCTGTTGCGCCCCCCGTCCTGTCTCGGGTGCGGCGCTCTTGCCCGCCAAGGCGTGAAGATCGACCTGCACGGCCACGGCGTGCGCATCCGCAGCGTCGTGCTCCCCGCCTTGCCGGGAGAGGACCGCCGCGTCGGCACCTGCTGGGCCCGGCGCTACCACTGCACCAAGTGCGGTCACACCCCCACCGTGCTGCCGCCTGGCGTCTTGCCCTGCCACCTCTACAGCCTGATGGCGATCGTCCGGGCCTGGATCCTGGTCGTCGCCGAGCCCGTTGGCCAGGGCGTCGACGACCGGCTCGCCTATGCGGTCCAGGGCTGGAAGCCGGCCACGAGCTGGACGAAGCCCTGGCCCTACCGCTGGCGCTCCCTGGACCGCTGGGCGGCCAGGGTCGAGGCCTGGTGGGCCGCTTCGGCAGTGTCGATCGCGGACCCGTTCCCGACCCGCAGGGAACGTGACTGCGGAGACCTCAGCTGGCTTGAGCGCATACAGAGGGCACCGGCGACCACCCCGCACAGGTCCTGGTGAGCTTCATGGGCACCCTGGTCGCCGACGGCGGGAGCGCCTTCAACCAGGCCGCCTCCAGTCCTGATATCGTTCGTGCAGGCTGTTGGGCCCATGCCCGCCGGAAGTTCTGGGAGGCACGCGACACCAGCCCGCGTCACGTCCATCACGGCCTGGAGACCATCCGCGAAGTCTTCCAGCTGGAGAAGGCCTACCGAGACCTGTCCCCAGCCGAGCGGGCCCGCCGCCGGCGAGTGACCACCAAGCCCATCATCGACGCCTTCCGACTGTGGTGCCAGGCCCTCACGAGGTCCGAGCCCCCGAAGTCACCGCTGGCCAAGGCCGCCAACTACGTCTTGCGGCAGTGGGACAGCCTGGTCGTGTTCATCGACGACGGCGCCATCCCGGCCCACAACAACCTGAGCGAGCTGCTGCTGAGGCAGCCGGTCGTCGGGCGCAAGAAATGGCTCTTCGCAGGCTCCGAGGGCGGGGCCGAGACCGCTGCGACCTGGTTCTCGCTGATCGGGAGCTGCCTGATCAACGCGGTCGACCCCTGGCTGTACCTGAACGATGTCCTGCCAAAGCTGAACAGCTGGCCCGTCAACCGGGTCCTGGAGCTGGAGCCTGCAGCTTGGCGGGCCCGGCGCCTATCCGAGGGCGACTGACCGCGTCTGCATGGGTTCGCCGGAGGGATACGGTTCTTCGCCGCCATCGTTGAATGTGCCAAGGACCAGGACGAGCTGTCCAAGGAGCACTTCTCCGTCGATAGCACCCTGATCGGGGTCTACCGAGCGGGCTCTTCTTGGTCAGCCTAGCCGGCCCGTGAGAGTCGACTCTAACCTTGGCGGATCGCTGCCAAGTTCAAGGGCCAGAGGATCTGCCGCCGGTCTGGAGGACTTGCACTGCGGGTAGTAGGGGGCGATGCGCACGTGGGTCATGCCCGCGAGGCGGATGTA
>CAYFPX010000455.1:0-1567 GCA_964344945.1 uncultured Enterobacterales bacterium | reverse complement strand
GTCCAGCGGAACGGCTTGGCGAGCACGGCGTTGAAGTACTCGATGAACTCCGTGAGCCGTTTCTGCAGAGCTGCCAGGGAGTCAAAGGAGGCGCGTTTGAGCGCTCGGCGAGACAGGACGCTGAACCAGATCTCAACCTGGTTGAGCCAGGAGGCGTGCCGCGGCGTGTAGACGAAGCGGATTCGGTGCTCGGTGGCCTCAAGAAACCGCTTGCGCGTCTTCATGTTCTTGAGGATGCCGCTCTTGCCCTTCACGCCGAGCTCGACATCGACGCCGCAGCGCTGGGCGACGAGACGCACGAGTGCTTCGGACTTGTGGGTGCATAGCTGGTCGGTGACGAAGATCCAGGTCGCGTCGGGATCCTGCGCGACCGTGCGGTCGATGTGAGCGGCAAAGTCCTTCTCGGTCCGCGTTGGGCCGATTGTGGGCTCGACGACCTTGCCGCTCACCACGTCGAAGTTCGCGATGAGGCAGAGGGTGCCGTGGCGCTTGTACTCGAACTCGATGCGTTCGATGAGCCCTGGTCGTGCAGGCAGCGTCGGGTGGATGCGCTGCAGCGCCTGGATGCCGGTCTTCTCGTCCGTGCAGACAACGTGGCCACCTTGCTCACGGACGGCCTCGGCCTGGGCGTATATGTCACTGACCTTGCGGACATCCGCCTCGTACTGCGCGGGGTTCTCGAGCTTGTCCTTGGAAGTCAGCCAGTACTGCGTTTTGTGCGGCCGGAGATCCCCCCTTTTAGGACACGATCGACGTGCCTGGGAGAGATCGACTCGACAACCCCGCGCTTGATCGCCTCATCAGCGATTTCTCTCGGCGTCCAGTGCGTGACCGGGCGGCCGCTGTCTTGCGGGAGCTCACAGGCGATGCCAATGATCATCGCGAGTTGCTCGGCTGAGAAGGTCGGCGGTCCTCCAGGGCGTTTGGCGTCGTCGAGCACGTCAGCGACCAGCGCGGCCAGGTCTCGGTCGCTCGCACCCTCCGCCTCGGCAGCAGTCAGACGCTCTTCAGCTTCTGCCCAGCGCCGCCGCCAACGCCGTGGTCGCTGCCGATCGACGCCGAGAATGCGCCCTTGCTCAGCATTGCTCTTGCCGTCAGCAGACAACAGGACGATCCGGGCCCGTTCGACCACGCGATATGGACTATCTGCTTTGTTCCGAACCCACTTCTGCAGGATCGACCGTTGTCGGTCCGTCACCCTGACTTCAACTGCTGCGCTCACCACCCACACCTCCGTGTCAGGAGGCGAGCTTGATTCCGGTCGATCCCGTGCGCAAATTCAGCGGTGTATAATTCCCGCCGAGGTCATCTAGGAGCATGAACCGCTACCCAGGTCGGGCTTTGGCTTTGTTCCTCTCTCCTCGCCGAACGCGAGGGGAGATGCCCGAAGGGCAGAGGGGAGCAAAAATGACTGCCGCCGAAGGCGTCCTTTTCAGACAGTGAGCAGCCCCACGTACCCGTCGATCCCCGCAAGGGTGTCGGTCAGCCCTTTTTCAACAGCCTCCCAACGCGGGGAGAGATGGCCCGCAGGGCCAGAGAGGGGCAAAACTGGCAGCGCGCCGCAGGC
>CAYFPX010000454.1:0-1588 GCA_964344945.1 uncultured Enterobacterales bacterium | reverse complement strand
GGAGTCGGGGACCCTCTGGGGTGGAGGAGGTCCAGTGGACCGAGATGCATCGCCGCGTCACGGCTGACCTTGCGGACCCGGAGTCCGCGTTGCGTGAAGCCCTCGAGGCCGAGTCGCTCGGTGAGGAGGCCTTTCGAGCACAGCTCACCACCATCAAGGAACGCGGCCCCTCGGCCGAGGAAGCACCAGAGTCCCTCAAGGCGCACCTCGTGCTCCGGAAGGCCTACGGCATCAACTCCCTCTACGGGGGCGAGGGCGTGACGCTCTCGAACGCCGCACAGTCCCCGGTGGGACGCGAGTTCGCAGTCTCCAGTGACCTCGCCTCGACGACGCCGAAGGAGGCCTGGGACGTCATCACACTGGGAGTCGCGGGAGGAGCAGGACAATGAACCCCTGGCCCCCTGACTCGCTCGCAGTCAGCCTGAGCGACGAGGACCTCACCGTGAACAGCGTGCGTCACGAGCGCTCCGGCATCCCCATCGCCCGCAGGATCGACATTCCACTGAACCGGCTCAGGTGGGTCTACGACAGCCTCCAGCTCCTGGACCTCTACACCTGGAGACTGCGGGAGGAGGTGGGCGGCACTCGCCTGGAGGTCCGCAAGGGGGGACTGGACTACGACATCAACTACGACATCCTCCGCAGAGATGACATCGTAGGCCTCCAGCTCATCGAAGTGCGCGAACACCTCCTCCCGATTCTCCTCTCCCTCCTCCAACCCCACCTCATATGACCCCCACCATCCTCGGCACCGGCTCCATGGTCGCCGACGCCATCACCCTCACCGCCCGCATCGTCGGACCCGAGGAGAAGGGCCTGCTCCGCGCCCACGCCGACGGCGCCACCACCCACCGCTACGTCGGGGGCGTCACCCTCAACCACCTGGGCTGGGCGGCGCTCCTCGGCGTCGACACGAGCCTGTTCGGCAAGCAGGCCGACGACGAAGCGGGTCGCTTCCTGCGGGCGGGCATGGACCGCGCCGACATCGCCTGGCACCTGGACCTGAGCGGCGGCGCCAGCAGCACGGCCCACATCTTCGTGGACCCCGACGGCCAGCGGGCGATCTACATGGCCCGGGGCGCGACCGCGGACTTCAGGCCCGACGACGTCGACGCCCAATTCGCCGAGCTGATCGCCGAAGCACGCTTCGTGACGACCGAGGTCTCCCAGGTCCCCCTCGCCACCGTGAAGCGCGTGCTCGAGCTCGCCCGGGACGCAGGCGCCACCACGGTCCTGGACCTGGACGTCCCCCTCCAGGACACGGTCCCGGCCCTGGGCACCGAAGAGGAGCTGCACGCGGTGCTCGGGCTGGTCGACGTGCTCAAGCCCTCCCTGGCCGCCGTGGGCCCCCACCTGGTCCCGGGAACGACCGCGGCGGAGGTCGCCCGGCAGCTCGCCGAGCGCTATGGCTGCGGCCTCGTCGCGGTCACCGACGGCGAGCGGGGCTCGGTCCTGTGGGACGGCGAGACCCTGCACCAGGTCCCCTCGGAGCCGATCGAGGTGATCGACACCACCGGCGCCGGCGACGCCTTCCTGGGCGGCCTGGTGGCTGGCCTGGCCCTCGACCTGGACCCGGTCGCCGCGGCGA
>CAYFPX010000453.1:0-1646 GCA_964344945.1 uncultured Enterobacterales bacterium | reverse complement strand
GCGCACCACGAAGGGGCTGTCGTCCTTGATGCGCAGCCGAATCTGGGTGTCGTCCGCGGTCCGAATGAGGTACGGCAGGTTGACCTGCCGCTTGCCCTGCCACGTCTCCCCAGGGGGGAGCATGTGCGGCATGTAGTTGGGGAAGGCCCAGGAGGCCGCCTCCGGCAGGCACGCGTCGTAGCGCACCCCCGCGAAGAGGACGGCCGCCTTCAAGCGAACCCGCTCGGGCGACTCCGGGAAACGATCGGCCAGACGTTCCAGCAAGGACATGCTCACCTCCCACGGCGGCTCGCGCCGCCGCCGTGTAGACCGAGGTACACGCACCTCGCCCTACAGCAATTACAACTATACAGAAAGAGTACAGTGGATCCAGGGGCTCTTTCAGGGGGATCGCACCAAATCGTCATTGACACGATCGAACGATCATGATCTACGACTGGGGCTCGGGGCTCCACACACTCGCTGCCGGGCAGAGGAGTAGCCCCATGAGCACCGGCGACGACAAGCACATCGCGATCACGATCACCTCGTTCATCGAGGAGATTCCCGACCCGAGGTTGGACCGCAGCAAGCTCCACTCGCTCGAAGACATCATCTTGCTGACCTTGATGGCGACGCTGGCGGGTGCCGACAACTGGGTCCACATCCAGACCTGGGGCGAGGCCAATCAGGAGTGGCTCGAGGAAGTCCTCAAGCTTCCGCACGGCATTCCGTCTCACGACACCCTGGGACGGGTCTTCCGAATGCTGGATCCGGTCGAACTGGGCACGGCGCTCGGCGCGTGGCTGGACGCGATGCGTGAGGGCGTGGGTGGGGAGCACATCGCGATCGACGGCAAGACGCTTCGGCGCACGATGGATCGAGCCGAGGGCCGGTCACCGCTGCACGTGGTCAACGCCTGGGCGACCGACAGCCGGCTTTGCATCGGTACGGTGGCTGTCGAAGACGGAGAGAACGAGATCGTGGCCATCCCGCGGCTGCTCGGCCTGATGGACCTTCAGGGACACACGGTCACCATCGACGCCATCGGCTGCCAACGCGAGCTGGCTCGGGCCATCGTCGAGGGTGGTGGCGACTACGTCTTGCGGGTGAAGGGCAATCAGCCGGTCCTGGCCGAAGAGATGTCCGCCTTCTTCCTCGACGCGGAGAAGGACCGGTTCAAGGACCAGCAGTGGTACGAGCTCGAAGAGACCGATGGCGATCATGGGCGCATCGAGGTCCGGCGGACCTACACCACCGACGCCCTCGACTGGTTCGAGTCCCGCGGCAACTGGGCGGGCCTGAAGACCCTCGTCGTACAGCGAACCACTCGTACCTGTGGCTCCAAGGAGTCCAACGGCCTACGGCTCTTCATCTCCTCGGTCCCGGCAGAGGAGGTTCAGCGTCTTGCTCGACTCGCCCGCGGCCATTGGGCCGTCGAGAACCAACTCCATTGGGTTCTCGACATGGCCTTCGACGAGGACCAGTCCCGCGCCCGCAAGGACAACGCCCCTCTCAACCTTGCTGCCCTGCGCCGACTCGCCCTCGGCCTGCTCAAGCGCAACAAGACCCGCAAAATCGGCCTCGTTGGCAAGCGCCGCCTTGCCGGCTGGAACCGCGACTACCTTATTGAGGTGCTGGCCGGGCGTTAAGGCGCGATTGCCCTG
>CAYFPX010000452.1:0-1656 GCA_964344945.1 uncultured Enterobacterales bacterium | reverse complement strand
CCCACGTCGCGCCAGGTCCAGGTGTACCAGTCGCCCCCACGCTTGCCGGTGATCGCGTCGGCGTCCGGCGTGCTGCCCACCCGGTGGTGGAACATGTGCACCACCGAGCTGAACGACGCAGCGCGAGACGACACTAGTAGGGCGGCTCCTTGCCGTCGGCGACCAGGTGACAGGTCACCGTGTGGCCGCCGCCCACGTCGACCGTCGGCACGTCGCCGGTCTTGCACTTGTCCATGGCGTAGGGACAGCGCGGGTGGAAGTGGCAGCCCGAGGGCGGGTTGATCGGGTTCGGCACGTCGCCGGTGAGCACGATGCGCTGGCGCTTCACCTTGGTCGGCTTGGGCACCGGGATCGCCGAGAGCAGCGCCTGGGTGTAGGGGTGGCGCGGGTCGGCGAAGAGCGTGTCGCAGTCGCTCAGCTCCACGATCCGGCCCAGGTACATCACCGCGATGCGGTCGGAGATGTGCCGGACCACCGCCAGGTCGTGGGCGATGAACAGGTAGCTCAGGCCGAACTCCTCCTGGAGCTCCTCGAGCAGGTTGATCACCTGGGCCTGGATGGAGACGTCGAGGGCGGAGACGGCCTCGTCGCACACGATCATCGACGGCTTGAGCGCCAGGGCCCGGGCGATGCCGATGCGCTGCCGCTGACCCCCGGAGAACTCGTGGGGGAAGCGGTAGAGGTGGTCGGGCAACAGCCCCACCCGCTCCAGCAGCCAGGCCACGCGGTCCGTGAGCTCCTGGCCCGTGGCGATGCCGTGGACCTCGAGCCCCTCGCCGATGATGGTGCGCACGTTCAGGCGCGGGTTCAGGCTGGAGTACGGGTCCTGGAAGATGATCTGCATGCGCTTGCGCGCTTCCCGCAGGGGATCGGCCTCCATCTCGAAGATGGACTGGCCCTCGAAGGTGCAGCTGCCGGCCGTGGGCTCGAGCAGGCGCAGCAGCGTGCGGCCCACGGTGGTCTTGCCGCAGCCGGACTCGCCCACGATGCCCAGGGTCTCCTTGCGGCCCAGGTCCAGGTCGACGCCGTCGACGGCCTTCACGTGGCCGACCACCTTGGAGAAGACCCCCTTGGTGATGGGGAACCACTTCTTGAGGCCGCGGACCTCGAGGATGTTGGTGGACTCAGCCATCGAGCCAGCCCTCCTCGACCGCGTGGCACGCGACGGTGTGGCCGGGGGCGATCTCCCGCAGGGCCGGCTGCTCCTGGCCGCAGCGGTCCCGGGCCACCGGGCAGCGGTTGCGGAAGCGGCAGCCCGTGGGCCAGTGCAGGGGGCTCGGCACCACCCCGGGGATGGTCGAGAGCGTGTCGCTCTGGCGGCCCTCCACGCTGGGCAGGCTCGCCAGCAGGCCGTTGGTGTACGGGTGGGACGGGTTCTCGAAGAGCGTGAAGACGTCGGCGTACTCGACGACCTTGCCGGCGTACATCACCGCGACCTTGTCGCTCACCTCGGCCACCACCCCCAGGTCGTGGGTGATGAACAGGATGGCGGTGCCGAAGTCCTCCTGCAGCTTCTCCATGAGCTCCAGGATCTGGGCCTGGATGGTCACGTCGAGCGCGGTGGTCGGCTCGTCGGCGATGAGCAGCTTGGGGTCGCAGGCCAGGGCCATCGCGATCATCACCCGCTGGCGCATGCCGCCGGACATCTGGTGGGGG
>CAYFPX010000451.1:361-1667 GCA_964344945.1 uncultured Enterobacterales bacterium | reverse complement strand
CTGATCGTCCCCGACGACCAGCTGTCCAAGGCCATCGGCCGCCGGGGTCAGAACGTCCGCCTCGCCGCCCAGCTGACCGGCTGGCGCATCGACATCTACAGCGAGACCCGCCACACCGAGCTCAACGAGCAGGCCAAGGGCGAGCTGTCCCGGATCGCCGAGCTCGACGAGGAGGGGGTGGAGGAGCTCATCCGCCACGGCTTCCGCTCCGCCAAGGAGCTGACCGACGCCGAGCCCTTCGAGATCGCCAGCGTGCTGGGTGTGGCCGAGATCGCCGCGGAGGCCCTCATCGAGAAGGCCGACGAGGTGCTCGAGCAGCTGATCCTCGAGGAGGCCGAGCGCAAGCGGGCCGCCGAGGAGGCCGCCGCGCTGCTGCCCCCCGAGGTCGACGGCGACGAGCTGCCGCCCGAGTTCGGCGACGAGCTGCCGCCGGAGGCCTGAGCTGCCTGAGCGCACCTGCGTCGCGACCCGTGCCAAGGCGGATCAGCAGCAGCTGATCCGCCTCGTGCGTTCGCCCGACGGCCAGGTCCTGGTGGACTACCGGGGCAAGCTGCCGGGACGGGGGGCGTGGGTCACGCCCTCGCGGGCCGCGCTGGAGAAGCTCGAGAAGAGACCGAAGGGTCTCGTCAAGGCGCTGCGGGGGCCGGTCGAAGTCGAGGGCCTGCTCGCCCAGGCCCAGGCCGCGAACCAGGCTGCCGTGGAGCAGGCCCTGTCCCTGGCCGGTCGCTCCGGCTCGGTGGTCGGCGGTGGAGACCGGGTGCGCGGTGCGCTCAAGTCCGAGCGGGCCGTGGCGCTGATCCTGGCCAACGACGCCTCCCCCCGGGGATCCGCCGATCTGACCCGGCGTGCCCGGGACCTCCCGGTGGTCACCCTCCACCTCGACCGCGAGGCCCTGGGGGGGCGCATCGGCCGCGGTCCCCGCGCGGCGTTGGTGGTGATGCGCGGAAAGGCCGGAAACTACCTGCTCCGCGAGTTGCGCCGTTGGAGCGCTCTGCGTTAGATCCCCGGCCTCTCTGGGCGGTCTGTCGGCCGCCACGGGGCCCGCGCCCGGGCCTCCCCGCTCCCGAGACTCCTTTGTTGGGCGCCCTGGAGCCTCACCGAGCAACGTTGCACCGCCGCCACCGCGGGGGTGATCAGGCTACGAATGTCGACGAAAGATCTGCTGGACAGGCTTCAGAAGTCCCCTGGGTCCGCGCCCACTCGGCGCCGGACCGAGAGCGGCGAGCGCAGCACGGAAGGCGCCCAGACCTCCACGCGGGTGGGCAGCGGCGTCATTCGCCGTCGCCGCAAGGCCCGCCCTGCGCCC
>CAYFPX010000451.1:0-351 GCA_964344945.1 uncultured Enterobacterales bacterium | reverse complement strand
GATGGCGCCAGCCGGGCGCCAGCTCGGCCAGGGGCCGCACCACGAAGGCCCGCTCGCCCAGGCGCGGATGCGGCAGCACCGGGACCTCGCCGGTCGCCCCGGCGCCTCCGCCGGAGCCCACGCCGCCGGTGGCCGAGGACACCCCGCCCGCCACCGAGCCGGCGGTCGAGCCCGAGACCCAGCCGGAGCCGGTGGCCGCCGAAGGCCCTGCCGAGGCCTCGGCCCCGGTCGAGGAGCCGGCCGCCGCCGCCGAACCGGCCGCTGCCGCCGAGCCCGCGCCGGCCGCCGAAGAGACCGCCGCCGCCGCGGCCGAGGAGCCCGCTCCCGAGCCCGAGCCGGAGCCGGCCCCGG
>CAYFPX010000450.1:0-1688 GCA_964344945.1 uncultured Enterobacterales bacterium | reverse complement strand
AGAACGGCCCGCCGGCAGGTGCCGGCGGGCCGCGATGGCAGGGGCATAGGGACTCTCCTCCGCGGCTGCGCCGCGTCGGCCGCTCGCTGTCGCTCGCTGAGGTCGAGGCTGGGCGGACGGCGCCGGCACTGCGGTCCTGCGAAGCAGAACGGCCCGCCGGCAGGTGCCGGCGGGCCGCGATGGCAGGGGCATAGGGACTCGAACCCCAGACCTGCGGATTTGGAATCCGCTGCTCTACCAACTGAGCTATACCCCTCCAGCTGGTGCTCCCGGAGGTAACGCCTGGGGGGCGCGGGTCAAGTGAAGGCGAGCACGGCGCTGAACGCGGCCACGGCCCACACGTACCACTTGAACTTGCTGAACCCACCGCTCTGCACGAGCTTCACCAGGAGCACCAGGGCGGCGTAGCCGCTGAGCATGGCGGCCACGAACCCGACGCCCAGGCCCGGCAGCTGCTCGGCGGTGATCTGGGCGTCCGTCAGCTTGAGCAGGAAGGCGCCGCCGATGGCCGGCACGCTGAGCAGGAAGCTGAAGCGAGCGGCATAGGCGCGGTCCATGCCGAGCAACAGGGCCACCGCGATGGTGCTGCCGCTGCGGGAGATGCCCGGCGTGATCGCCAGGCCCTGGACCAGGCCGATGAGCAGGGCATGCCACCAGAGCATGTCCAGCTCGGTTCGCCCGCCGCCCTGGGCCCGACCGGCCACGTGCAGCAAGACCCCCGTGATCGTGAAGCTCACGATCAACGCCTCGGGCCTGGCAAACAGCGCCGTGAACAGGTCCTCGAAGCCCAGGCCCAGGATGGCCGTCGGCACGCTCGCGAGCACGACCCAGCTCGCCAGCCGCACCCCCGGGCGATCCCACAGCGGGCCCTCACCGCGCAGGGGCTCGACCGTCATGCGGGCGATGTCTGCCCGGTAGAACCAGAGCACCGGCAAGAGCGTGCCCAGGTGCACCACCAGGTCGAACAGCAGGTGGTCCCCGGGCACCGGCAGCCACTGCTGGAACAGCACCAGGTGGCCACTGCTGGAGACCGGCAGGAACTCGGTGAGGCCCTGGATGACGCCAAGGATCGCCTCGGCCCAGGGCATCAGGGCGGGCCTGGGGGATCGGGCTCGGACACCTTCTCGGTCGGCTCGCCTGGCCTGTCCTCGTCCTCCTCGTCCTCAGGCGGCTCCTCTTCGAGCTTGTTCAGGTACTTGAGGATGCGCCGCGCGTCGCGCTTGTCGAGCTCCTCGGCGAAGGCGGGCATCGGCCCGCGGCCGGTCATGATCACCTGGACGAGGGCGTCCCAGCGCTCCTCCGGCACCTGACCCACCAGGCTGGGCACCCCCCCTGGCAGGGCCGCTGCCGCAGGGCCGTCACCGGCTGCGCGCTCACCGTGGCACTGCCAGCAAGAGCGCTCCCACAGGCTCTCGCCTTTCTCGACGTCGGTCGGGCGCTTGGTCGGCTGTCCCGCCGTGGCAGGCCAGCCGAGGGCCAGGATCGCGAGGCAGAGCGTCAAACGCCCGCGGAAAGAGTTCCGCGGGCGCTCGAGATGGCGGGATGGACGGGACTCGAACCCGCGACCTCCGGCGTGACAGGCCGGCGTTATGACCAACTTAACTACCATCCCAGAAGGGCGGCGCTCTGGGGAGTGGGCGGAACAGGGCTCGAACCTGCGACCCGCAGCTTGTAAGGCTGCTGCTCTC
>CAYFPX010000449.1:849-1693 GCA_964344945.1 uncultured Enterobacterales bacterium | reverse complement strand
CCGGCGCTCTCAGGTGCACGCGAGCCCGACGGAGCCGGCCGGCGGCGCATGGCAGCTCGACTGGCAGACCGTCATCGACTGTGGCACCTGCCAGGCCCAGCATCCGCTCGGCCTCCTCAGCGGGATCACCACTCCCGGCGGCGCCGTCACCACCCTGAGCTACGACATGCCGGGCCGCCTGACCGCCGTCGACCGCCCCGAGGAGCTCGACACCAGCCTCGCATGGACGCCCGCCGGCCTCCTCCAGAGCGTCGCCCAGCCCGGCGGCGCCCAGGCCACCGCCACCCGCGGCCCCGACGGCCTGATCATCCAGACCACCCAGACCGGCCCGGGCGGCGATGTCACCCGCACCTTCACCCACGACGGCCTCCGTCGTCTCACGAGCGAGACCGGCCCCAACCAGACAGGCGCCACCTACACCCACGGCCTCTACGACGAGCTCACCACCCTCGAGGTCGACGATCCCGCCCGCTGGTCGATGACCTACTACGACCGCGACGCCTGGGGCGACCTCGAGCAGACCATGAACCCCGACACCGGCACGATCAACACCACCCGAGACCCACTCGGCCGCCCAACACACTCCTGGGACAAGTCCGGACGCCACCTCTGGGCCACCTACGAGCCCGATGGCCGCCTGATCACCCTCACCGCCGACGCCGGCAGCGGCCCGGACACCATCGACCTGAGCTGGGACGATACCGGCCGCCTGATCCAGCTCACGTCCGCGACAAGAGGACGCACTTGGAGTTATGATCCGGATGGTTTGCTCCTCGGCTCCACCATCGACGTCCCCGGCGCGGTCCCCTTCGCCTGTGACTACACGGTCACCGACGATCCACGC
>CAYFPX010000449.1:0-839 GCA_964344945.1 uncultured Enterobacterales bacterium | reverse complement strand
GCGGCCTGACCACCGCCCAAACGACCCCGATGTGGGACGTCGCCCTCGCCTGGGATGACGCCGGCCGCCGCGAGAGCCTCGCCCTGGCGCTCGACCCGGCCGCCCAGGCCCCCGACTGGCTCCACTGGCGCCACCGCGACGCCGCCGGCAGACCGGCCCTGGACTGGAGCCCACCGACGCTGCAAGACCTGGACGCCGCCCTGACGAGCGGCCCCCCACAAACCCTCGACGACCTGCCTCCGCTGGGCACCGCCTCGAGCCGCGCCTACGCCGCGGGCCGCTTGACAGCGCACCCTGAGCCGCACCCCCGATGGCCGAATCGCCACGATCACCGACACGCTCCAGGGCTCGACCACCGCCACCTACGACGACTCCGGCCGCCTCGTCACCCTCGATCGCACCGAGCCCGACGGCGCCACCCAGCACACCTGGGCGGCGACCCACGACCCCGCCGGCAACCGCGCTACCGAGACCTGGGACGGCGCGACCACCACCTACACCTACGGCACCGCGGACCGCCTGCTCTCCAGCGCGGCCCCCGACGGCACCATCACCACCTGGACCTACGACGCCATGGGCCGCGCCCTCTCGCGCACCGTCGACCACCCCGACCCAGCGCCCGACGAGACATGGACCTACACCTGGAACGCCTGGGGCCGGCTCGCCCAGGTCGACACCCCCACGGGTCAAGTCGTGACCTTCACCTACGACCTCGACGGCCGTCGCGCCAGCAAGACCACAGGCGGGACCACCACCTGGACCATCTACGATGGCCTCACCCACGCAGAGATCGACCAAACCGGCGCCCTCATCGCCGCCACCGGCTTCGACGACGACGG
>CAYFPX010000448.1:0-1734 GCA_964344945.1 uncultured Enterobacterales bacterium | reverse complement strand
TGCCTTGGCGCCCAGGTCAGGTGCGTCGAACTTGACTGAGAGTCAAGTTCCGCGCCACTCAACCCCTCGAGCCACGACGAACTTGACACGGAGTCAAGTTCCGGCGGGGTCACCTCCCAACCCCCGGGTCAACCCGGTCCAGTGAGCGGCGGAGTAGGGGTCAGTCCTCGAGATCGAACGCCGCCCGGTGCCCGATCCAGTACCAGGCCGCCGCCGCCGCCATCACGTCGTCGGTCATCGAGCAGGCGGGCGAGCCGCTCACGGTCAGGTACACCCGTGTGCTGCTGTCCGGGTTCGACAGGTCCAGGACCACATCGCCCTCGGCGTTCCAGACGATGGGCGTCGTCTGCTCCCGCAGGGTCAGCACCGGCGTTCCGTCCGCGACCCCGCCCAGGGCCACCAGCCGCGGGTGGTCCACCCGCCAGAGCGCACCGCTGCCGTCCCGGGTGACCAGCCTGCGGTCCTGGCCCGTCGAGGGCCGGAGCCAGGCGTCGTCGCCGTAGACCGCGAAGCTGATCCCGGGCCGCACGTTCTGGTAGACGCACTTCGTCTGCAGCTGGCCGTTGACGACCATGCCCTCGAGCGGGTCGAAGTCGTCCAGGGACTCCTCGGCGCTGATCGCCTCGCGAGGGGCCTGCTCCTGCTGGCCGGGGATGCTCGGGCCAGCGAGCGGGGCAGGGGCAGCGAACCACCAGAGAGACCAGAGCACGAGCACCTCCGCGTGACCCTTGTTCTGACACCGGCGGTGCCTCGTGCCCACACCGGAGACGCAAAGTTGACGGCGATCTTCAGCGCAGTCTCGCCCGGGGCGGATCCGGTAGGCTCCCGGCGGGAGGGTCGCCATGCCCCTGCGACAGCTCGCCGACGACCTGTGGGTCGCCGACTTCCCGGACCACACCTACCTGGGGCTGCACCTGGGCTCGCGCATGACCGTCGTGCGGCTGCCCGGCGGCGGCCTGCTGCTCCACAGCCCCGTGGCCATCGAGGCCGGGCTGAAGGCCGAGATCGATGCCCTGGGCACGGTGACCCACGTGGTCGCGCCGAGCCTGTACCACCACGTCTACGCCGGCGACGCCAAGGCGCTCTTCCCCGGGAGCCAGCTCCACGGGCCGGAGCCCCTGCACCGCAAGCGCAGGGACCTGGACTTCGACCACGTGCTCGACGATGGCGGCCACCCGGACTGGCAAGGGGCCCTGGTCCCCGTGGGCATCGACGGCTGCATGCTCGGGGAGACCGTGCTCGTGCACGTTCCGTCGGAGACCGTGATCTCGTCGGACCTGACCGAGAACTTCCAGACCTCTGACCACTGGGTCACGCGCATGTACCTGAAGGCCGCGGACCTGCACGGCAAGATCGGCTGGTCCAGGCTGCTGCGGGTGGCCTATCGGGACCACGCAGCGGCTCGGGGGAGCCTGGCGAAGCTGCTCAGCTTCGACTTCGACCGCATCGTCATCGCCCACGGCGAAGTGATCGAGACCGGGGGCAAGGCCGCGCTGGAGCAGACCTTCCACTTCCTGCGGTGAGGGCGCCGATCGGATCGGGCGGGCCACCCTGGATCCTGTGCAGTCCGGATCCCACGATCGGGGGGGTGGATCCAGGACTGGGCAAACTTGATCCCAACTGTGTCTCGATAAGTCCTTGAAATCTCGTCTTGGGAAAGTTGGCACACCCCCTGCAACGTCTCCCAGCGACACCCGGGCAACCGGTGGTCGACCGAGGAGAGCAATCCTCGGA
>CAYFPX010000447.1:1002-1739 GCA_964344945.1 uncultured Enterobacterales bacterium | reverse complement strand
GTGTCGGTGTCCATGTCCGTGTCGGCGTCGGCGTCGGTCAGGGTGCCGGTGTCGGCGGTGATGGTGCCCTGGTCGTCGCAGGCGATGAGGGACAGGGTGAGCAGGATGATCGAGGTCATGGTCTTGTTCCTGGCGAGGACGGGGCGAGGAGGTGGGGTGCGAAGGACACCGGGCCCCGCGTGGGGGCCCGGTGTGTGCAAGGGATCAGGCGCTCAGCCGCCGGCCGTGCCGGTGGCGGTGCCGGTGCCGGTGGTGCCGCCACTCTCGAGGTCGCACTCGGGGTTCGACAGGGCGCCGGTGTCGGTCCAGGTGTCCGCGCACTCCAGGTGGCAGTCCTCGTAGGCGATGGTCTCGACGTCTGAGGTCAGCTGGTCGGCCACCAGGTCGACAGCCTTCAGCTCGAGGCAGTAGTCACCGTCGCCGTTGGGGCAGGCCACGCAGCTCACGCCGAAGCCGAGGATGAAGTCGCAGATGGCGTTGTCGTCGTCTTCGTCGTCGAAGACCAGGCTGACCAGCGGGCGGGTGTCGATGAGGCCGCTGAGGGTGCCGCCGCCGAAGTACGAGCCATCCGGGGCGAAGGTGCCGCTGATCAGCAGGTCGTCGATGGTGACGGAGTAGCCGGCCACCGCGATGGTGGTGGTCTGCGGCCCGAGCTGGAAGTACGGCGAGCCGGAGAAGTCGGCGGCCGGGAAGTCGAAGGTCGGGGCGCAGTAGTCCTGGTTGCCCGGGTTGTCCTC
>CAYFPX010000447.1:0-992 GCA_964344945.1 uncultured Enterobacterales bacterium | reverse complement strand
GCCGGTGATGATCAGGTCGGTGCCGACGATCTCCTTGACCGCGGCGAGGATCTCGAACTCCAGGTAGGGCTCGAGCGCGGCGCCGACGCCCTCGGGCACGACGATGCGGCCGCTGGACAGGTCGATGCTGTAGGTCTTGCCGGCCACGTCGGTGCCCAGCTCGTTGCCCAGCTCGGAGGTGGTGAAGTTGATGGTCGCGTCGCCGGTGCAGTAGCTCAGGGTCGCGCTGTAGCTGGTGCTGGGCTCCAGGCCGTCGTGGGTGAAGTAGACGATGGTGCGATCGTCGTTCCACGAGGTGGTGCCCGACACGCCGGCCACGGTGATCTCCGCGTCGTCGTCGTGGGGCTTGCTCAGGTGGAACTCGATCGGGTTCAGGTAGTAGGCGTTGGTGGCATCGACGGCCGGAAAGGTCTCCCGGATCTCGATCTCACAGCCCAGATCGGCGCTGTCGCCGGTGGTGGTGTCGTCGGTGCAGGCGGCGAGGCCGAGGGCCGCGAAGGCCAGGGTCGGGCGAAGCAGCATGTCTCCTCCGTGAGAATGCGGGTCAGCGAAGAGGTGGGGGCGGGTGCGGAACCGACCTCGAACGGCCGGAATGCAGAGTCCGCGGGAGGCGCGGACCATAGCTGTAGCCCGTCGGGACTGTCAACGAGCCCGAGTCAGGTGTGTGAAGCGGCTCTTGACACTTTCATGGCAGGGCCCCGTGGCTCCGCCACCTGGGCCGTTTCAGGCGCTCTCGGTCGCCCTGGAGAGCTTGTCCTGGAGGTCCTGGAGCAAGGTGTCCAGGAGCCTCGCTTCGTCGTCTTCCAGGTTGCCGTCGGTCTTGGCCTTGAGCACGCCCAGCAGCTCGACGGTCTGTCGCGCCAGCACCAGGTTCGGAGCGGCCGGGGTGGCGGCCTCCACCAGACCCAGGTGCTCCATGGCGGACGCGGCGAGGGAGGCGACGAACGAGGAGAACGAGACCGGCGGCGAGCCGGCGGGAGCGGACGAGGCGG
>CAYFPX010000446.1:0-1762 GCA_964344945.1 uncultured Enterobacterales bacterium | reverse complement strand
GTGCTCGAGGATCTGGCGCAGGTACCGGCCCGCTTCATTTCGCAGGCACATCGCGACGGTGATTTTGGGCCGCATCCAATGGCGGCCGGTGGTAGGGACGGGCGCTCGCTGCGACCACCGGTCGAGGCACCGCTCGAGCTCGGCGTCCCTGGCCCGGCATTCGGCGTGGAAGGCGTGCACGCCGGTCAGGTCGCTGGGTCGGTAGATGTGGAAGGCCGGGACGTGGCATCGAACAGGTCGGATCCGACCTGTTCGATGCCGGTCGCCCGCACGCAGAAGTGGCGGTCCTCGCCCTGGAAGCTCAGGTTGTACAGATCCTCGAAGCGGACTCCGGCTCGCAGGGCCCTGCGACTGATCAGCGTGCAGGCGCCCAAGCCGCCCACCTGGTACAACCCTGGCCGGCGGAGCCCGGCCAGAAACCGCTCGGCCCGGCGGTGGGCCACGTCCCCAGACACCCGTTCACCGGGCGAGAGGCGGTAGTGCAGATCGTAGGTATCGGTGAGCCACACCTGCGGTTGGGGCGGCGCCTCGGGGTCCCAGCGCGTCCAGAAGACCTCCGCGACGATGTCGTGGCGCGCGGCCAGCAGGACCCGCAGGGTCTTGGGGTGGAGCACGAGGTCGGAGTCGACGAGGAATAGGAAGTCGGTGCCGAGCTCGATGGCGAGGGCGATCAGCCGGTCCTTAGCCCGGGCCACCCGGCGCATCAAGGCGTCGGTCCAGCGATGGCTCACCTCACCTCGGACGTATGGGGGGCGCGGCCCTTCCGCCGCGAGGATCCGGTCGCCTGGGCCGCAGGCGGCCCGCAGCAGCCGGCTCGACTCCGGGTCGTCGTTGTCGTCCACGAACGCTCGCCCAAGCCGAGCCGTGCCGGTCTCGAGTGCTCCGACCGAGGCCAAGAAGCACGCCAGAACGTCGGGATCCTGCCGAACGGTGGAGGCGATCAGCACCTCGACCTCGGACTCTCGGCTCCTCGCCACGCCTCCTCCTGGGTTCAGAGAGGCTGAGCCTGCCACGGTTTTCCCAAAAAAAAAAAGCACTTACGCGGTTCTTGTCCTTGACGGCCTGGACGGTGAAGTCCATCCCTGGAGATACGGCACCAGGATGGTCGTTGGCGCTACGGGGGAGGTGAGCATGCCCACGTCTGACTGCGGGTCGCGTCCGGAAGGCGCGATGATGCGGGCGAAGGCCGAGGAGATCTTCCAGCGGATGGTCCGCCTCGAGTGGAGCCCCTCGTCGCGCTACTCCGAGAACATACAGCCTTCGCAAGGCTGGCGTGACACTCACGGCTACAACAAAGCCAGCCTGAGTGTCGAGATCATGGACAAGAGCACTGCGTCGACGCTGGCGGTGGAGACGTGCGACGTGCTCGACGGGGATTGGATCACGTTTGCGTCGTGGACGGGCGCGCTGACGTCGGAGATGGCGAGCCAGTACTTCTACGTGAACCGGGCGGTGGGTCGCGACGAGACGGCGCGACTTCGACGCTACGTGCGGTGGCGCTGGTCGGGCCTGTCAGGCTCCGATCAGTACGTCGCGTTTCGGATGAAGCTGACGCTACGGCCCTGAGGCCGAAGGAGCCCGATGAGAGGAAAGAAGCCGCCGCCCAGGCTAAACGACGCCATCGCATGGACGCCGTGGGTTACCTACTCTGGTGTCTCGGGCACGGCGAGCGTCCGGACCCCGGGCCACCACTACCTCGACCTCGAGGATGTTGGACCGGTCCAGGTGGAATCGAGCATCACCCAAATCGCCGGTGGAGTCA
>CAYFPX010000445.1:0-1796 GCA_964344945.1 uncultured Enterobacterales bacterium | reverse complement strand
CCCCAGCGCCTGACGCATTCCAAAGTATCAAGAGTTGGGGTCTGACCCCCATCTCCAAGACATCGCCCTCCGGGCCGCGCCGCAGGGGGCGCCGAAGTGTGGGGGGTCAGACCCCATCGCTTGACGCATTCCAGAGTCTCAAGAGTGGGGGTCTGACCCCCATCTCCAAGACATCGCCCTCCGGGCCGCGCCGCAGGGGGCGCCGACGCCCGAGGCCCGAGGCCCGCCGAGGCGCGCCAGCACCCGGCGCCCAGCCGAGGCCGACGCCGCGTGGGCAGGAGCGTCAGCTCACGCTCTCCTCGCTCGCGCTGCAGTCGTCCAGCAGGGCGCCTTCGAGGGCTTCGTGGAGGTGGGCGCGGGTGTAGGGCTTGGGCACGAAGCGCACGCCCTCCGGAGGTGCCTGCCGAGCGCCGGACACGATGACAGTGCGGCACTCCAGGCCGGGCCAGCGGGTGGAGATGACCTCGCGCAGCCCCAGGCCGCTCAGGCCCGGCAGGACCAGGTCGGTGACCACGGCGTCGAAGGGCTGGGTCTCCAGCGTGACCAGGGCCTCCTCGGCCGAGTGCACACCCACCGCCTCGTGGCCGAGGGAGGTGAGCATGTTGAGGGTGGTGCCGACCACCGTGGCGTCGTCGTCGACGAAGAGCACCCGCAGGCCCTCGCTCGGTGCGGCCACCGCCTGCCTGCGCGGCAACACCAGCTCCAGGCCGCTGCCGCCGAGCGCGGCCTGCAGCCGACCCGAGTGGGCCACCAGGATGCTCACGGCGACCGCTGCGCCCAGGTCCCGGTGGGTGCTCTCCGCGCTCCAGCTGTCCAGGATGCGACGCCGCACCTCGGGGAAGCGCGGCGAGGCCATGCCGGTCATGATCACAGCGACCTCGGTCTCCCTGGGCACGGCCTCGATGCGCAGCCTCGCGCCCTGACCCAGGGAGCTCGCCAGCTCGGCGAGCAGGGTGCCGACGACCTGGTGCAGGCGGTGGGCCTGGCCGCTGGTGGCCAGCTCGGGGGGGGTGACGTCGACGCTGATCGACATCCCGGAGAGCCGCTCCGCCTGCTCGCGCAAGACCCCCTCGAGCAGCTCCTCGAGCCCAATCGGCGCCAGGCCACCACCACCCTGGACCGCCAGGGCGTCCAGGTCCTGGATGACCGTCGCGATGCGGCGCGCGTGATCGCCCATCACGGCGAGGTGACGCTGGAGCAGCTCCGGAGGCGGACTGCCCAGGGTCTGGAGCAGCTCGATGCGGCCCAGCAGCACCGCCAGCGGCGAGGTGATCTCGTTGGACACCAGGCGCCCGAGCCGACCCACCGCCGCGAGCTGACGGGCCACCTGTTGGTCCTCGCCGAGCAGGGCGTGGGTGGTCACGTCGTGGAGGACGACCTCCCAGTGGCGCTGGCCGTCCAGGCTCACCGGCGCGGCGGCGATCATCGCCTGGCGACCGTCGGTGAGCCGCAGCACCAGCTGGTCCGCGCCCAGGAAGTTGCGCCGCCGCAGCGCGGCGATCTCGCCCGGCTCGTCGAAGAGCTCTGCCAGGAGCTCCGCGTCGCCCAGGCCCCGGGCGGCCTTGTTGCGAGCGATGATGCGCCCGTCGGTGTCGCACAGCAGCTGGACGTCGGGACTGGCGTCGAAGAGCGCGGCCTCGAGGGTGCGCAGCCGGGCTTCGAGCTCGGGGTCGCGTCGACTCACACCGACAGGTCCCCTGTGGCCGAAGTTCGTGAGGCAATCGCCCAGCCATCGCCGCGCCTGGTGGTCTGCTCGAGCGGCCGGTGTGGCCGCGTCACATCAACGCGAGAGCGGG
>CAYFPX010000444.1:729-1802 GCA_964344945.1 uncultured Enterobacterales bacterium | reverse complement strand
GGAGTGGAACCCCCGGTGGAACCCCCTCCGGATCGAAGTCTCGGCGAAGTTCTCCAAAGTCCCGGGCGAAGTCCGCCGGAAGTTCGGCGAAGTCCCCGGCAAGTTCCTCGAAGTCCCCCGCGAAGGCCTCGAAGTCGGCGGCCAGCTCGGCAACTTCGGCGAGGTCCGGGGCAAGTTCTCCGAAGTCTCGGCGAAGTTCCCCGAGGAGGTCTCGGAAGTCCGGCGAAGTCCCCCACGAGGACGGTGAGCGTCCCCGCTTCGTTCGCTACGAGTGCCCCGACATCCCGACCGAGGAGGTGGTCGACCGCATCTGCGACAACCTCTTCGACGGGGGCACCCTGGAGATCGCGTCGGCCGCCGCCGGCGTGCCCTTCGACGTGCTGGACAAGTGGATGCTCCAGGCGGTCGAGGACAAGAAGGCGGGCAGCTCGACGCCCTACACCTTCCTGGCCAGCTCCATCGAGCAGGCTCGGGCCCAGGGGGCGATGCGGTTCTTCCGGGTGCTGGCGGCCGAGTCCGACGCGGGCGGCGCGCGAGCGGCCACCGAGTTGCTCAAGCCGGTGATGAAGGCCCCGCCGAAGGACGGGGGCAAGAAGACGTCGGACGGTAGCGCCGAGGTTCGTCAGATGGTCCAGCAGGCCCTCGAGCTGGAGACCGAGGGCGACGACGGGTGAGCGAGCAGACCATCACCCTCAACCCGCTGCAGCGCGAGGTCATCGCCGAGGTGATCCGCAATCGCCCGGTGGTGGCGGTGCGCGCTGGGTGGGGATCGGGCAAGTCGACGGCGATCACCCTGGGCGTGCTGACGGTGGCCAAGCTGCGGCCGGGCAAGCGCATCTTGGTGGTGACCGACACGATGCTGCGCTACCGCAACGTCATCCACACGTCGTTCGAGGAGTGGTTGCTGCCCCTGGGGTGGACCTACCACGCCCGCGACAACCGGTGGACGGACCCGCACACGGGCTCCACCGTGATGGCGGTGTCGTTCTTCAAGCCGTCGAGCCAGTCGGGGGCGAACAACCGCCTCGAGGGCATCAACGTGACCTCGGGCTACGCCTTCATCGACGAGTGCC
>CAYFPX010000444.1:0-719 GCA_964344945.1 uncultured Enterobacterales bacterium | reverse complement strand
AAGTTCAACGCCGCCCACTTCATGGCTTACCCCGGCTTTCGCGAGCGGCTGCACGGGCACAACTACCGTGTCGCCGTCCGCGTGACGGGCCGCCTACGCACCAGCAAGCCCACGATGGTGCTGGTCGGCCTACCGGTGCCCGAGGCCTGGTGGGTACGGCTGGCCGAGAAGCGCAGCTGCCGGCCCATCTTCCACGGCAGCTCGGTGAACGCCGCGAACCTCTCGGCCGACTGGTTCTTCGAGGCCAAGGCCTTGCTCTCCCCCGAGGAGTTCGAGGCCATGGTCAACAACAAGCCCCGGACCCCCGAGGGGCTGGTCTACCGCTACTGGCGCGACGTGTCGTACCCCGAGGGCAACCTGGCCCCCGTCGACTGGCAGTACCGCCCCAACATGCGCGGGCGCATCACCGTCGACTTCGGCGTCAACAAGCCCTCGGTGCTGTTCATCGCCGAAGACGACGAGCTGGGCGTCGACGTCATCGTCGGGGAGCTGAACCCCGCCGACGTGCGCCCCGAAGACCTCGCCCGCCTGATCCTCGGCGTCGCCTGGCCCCGAGCCTTCGCCGACCAGATGCCCAACGACGGCAAGCCCCGGTTCATGATCGATGTCGGCGCTGGCGACCGGTCGGGCAACCAAGCGCCGACGGCCCGCAAGTGGGACGTCACGCTCCGGTCGGCCGTCGAGGATCTGGAGCGGCCGCCGAGCGAGGGTGGGATCGG
>CAYFPX010000443.1:0-1802 GCA_964344945.1 uncultured Enterobacterales bacterium | reverse complement strand
AGAAGATGGCGCTCGAGCTCTTCAAGCCGTTCATCTACAACAAGCTCGAGGAGCGGGGACACGTCACGACCATCAAGGCCGCGAAGAAGCTCGTCGAGAAGGCCAAGGAAGAGGTCTGGGACATCCTCGAAGAGGTGATCCAGGAGCACCCGGTCATGCTGAACCGGGCGCCGACCCTGCACCGTCTGGGCATCCAGGCCTTCGAGCCGGTCCTCATCGAGGGCAAGGCCATCCGCCTGCACCCGCTCGTCTGCACCGCGTTCAACGCGGACTTCGACGGCGACCAGATGGCCGTCCACCTGCCGCTCAGCGTCGAGGCCCAGATCGAGGCCCGCGTGCTGATGATGTCCACCAACAACATCCTCAGCCCCGCCAACGGCAAGCCGATCATCCAGCCGTCTCAGGACATCGTCCTCGGCGTCTACTACATGACCCGCGCCCGCCGCTTCGCGAAGGGCGAGGGCCGTGAGTTCTCCGGTCCCTCCGAGGTCCTGGTCGCCTACGACAGCGGCGAGGTCCACATGCAGGCGCCGGTGCACGTGCGGCTGCCGGCGGCTCCGCTGGAGACCCGCGTGTTCCAGCACATCCCCGAGCTGGGTGACGCCCACCTGTTCGTCGGCGTCGACCCGGACCCCGGCCGCCGGGAGATCTGGCACTTCCACCGTGGCGCCTGCACGCGCCACGGCGAGAGCGCCCGGGTCGAGGTGCCCATCATGGGCTGCGACGCCGTCGTCTCGCTGAACGGCGCCACGGCCGACCTGACCGAGGGCAAGGTGCCTCTGGCCGTGGTCGACCTGCACCACGACGCGCTGACCGGCGACAACGTGGCGGCCGCCAAGGCCGCCAAGGCCCTGGCCCTGTCCAGCCGGAACTACGTCGGCGATGCGCCGGCGGCGAACGATGGCTCGATCAACTTCGGGGGCAAGGACTTCGCCAAGAACGCCACCAAGTCCAAGAAGTTCGGGGACCTCCAGGCCACCGGCTACCGGCTGCCCAAGAACGGCGACCTCGCCCGGGCCGCGGTGGTCGTGAACCAGTGCCTGGCCACCGACGGCGACGACCTGGTCTTCGATGCCCGCAGCAACTCCGCCCGCCGGCTCGAGAGCCTGCGGCAGGCGGTCGCCTGGGCCCGTGAGCAGTACGGCGAGGACCTGGTGATGGTCGTCGCGCCCGCCGGCTACTTCGGCCACAAGGGCCTGGTCCCGGTCTACACCAACGACAGCGGCGCCGACTCGGTCGAAGCCCGCGGCGAGATGGTCGCCACGACCGTCGGTCGCGTGCTCTTCTACGACATCGTGCCGCAGGTCCTGCCCTTCAGCCTGGTCAACCGCGACCTCGGCAAGAAGGCCCTGGGCGAGCTCATCGACCGCAGCTACCGCGTGGCTGGTGCCAAGGCCACGGTGCTCCTGGCCGACTCGCTGATGAAGATGGGCTTCACCCAGTCCACCGTGGCGGGCATCTCCATCTGCATCGACGACATGAAGATCCCGACCCGCAAGGGCGAGATCCTCGACAACGCCTACGACGAGGTCAAGGAGACCGAGAACCAGTACAACGAGGGCCTGATCACCGTCGGTGAGAAGTACAACAAGGTCGTCGACATCTGGTCCAAGGTCACCGACGAGATCTCCAAGGAGCTCGTCCGCGAGATCGGCTCCGAGCGGCTCGAGGGCCCCGAGAAGGGCCAGGTCGACGACGCCCACGCGTCGTTCAACTCGGTCTACATGATGGTCGACTCCGGCGCCCGTGGCTCCACCACGCAGATCCGGCAGCTGGCCGGCATGCGCGGCCTGATGGCCAAG
>CAYFPX010000442.1:0-1840 GCA_964344945.1 uncultured Enterobacterales bacterium | reverse complement strand
ACTGAGAACGGGACCTGCCTGGGACTGCGAGAGCAAGTCCAGCGACGGGAGGACTTGAAGACACCCAGTCAGCCAGCGGCCTTGCGACTTGCGTAGGCGTTGTCCAGGTGACCCACCGCGGACTCCGCGGCCTTCGGGTCGATGGTCTGGAGCTGTGCCACGACTGCGGGGTCGACGTCGTAGCCCTCGGCCTCGAGGGTTCCCTTGGGGTCCGCCAGGAGCCGACGCCGGAAGTCGTCGTCCGTCACTGCCCGACCGATCAGGGCTTCGCGATCCTTCGCCATTCCTACCTCCCACCCGGTGGTTCGTCGTCCGGGTCCCGGCCGAGTCTACGACAGAGCGGTCGTCACGGCGCGTCTTCCGCGGTCACTCGGTGTCCGACAGCAGCTGGCGGAGGTAGCTGGCCACCAGCTCCCGCTTCACCTGGTGTCCCAAGGCTCGCCGCCGCTCGATCCACGGGGCCAGGCCCACCACCCCCAGCCCTCGCCCGGCGTCGTCGGCCCGGGCCAGCAGCCCGTCGATCCGGGCCAGCACCTGGTCACAGCCCTGCGCCACCAGCCAGGCGGCCCGGCCCTGGTCTCCGCGCTGCCGATCGAGCTCGTGCAGGAGCCAGGTCCGGTTGTCGTGGCGGGTGTCCTTGACCACGTCGACCAGGTCCAGCAGCCACTGGTGGGCCTCGACCAGCGCCCGGATCAGCCCGCGGATGGCCTCAGCGGACCCGTCACGGCCACGCCCCCGGGCCGCGGCGACCACCGGCAGCGCCAGCGGCATGGAGCGGTCCAGCACCTGCCGCCAGCGAGCCTCGGACCACGGCACCGCGCCGTCCTGCAGCTGGCGCTCCAGCAACATGGCCTCGCCATAGGCCTCCCAGTCCACCGCGGCCTGGTCCAGCACCTCGGGCGTGCCAGCGGCGCGGGTCAGCAGGAGCAGGTGGCGGCTGCGCAGCGCGTCGCTCAGCAGCAGGGGGCCGGGGGCCTGGCCGACCCCCTCGTCGAAGAGGTCGTCCTGGATGCGGACGTGCAGGTAGCCGCAGGCCGCGGACTCCGCGGCGTCGAGCTCCGGCTGCCCCGTGGCCCAGCCTGGAAGCTGGAGCAGAGGGTGGGCGAGCGGGTGCAGGAAGTAGCGGTCGAGCCGGCCACCGAGGCGTGCCACCAGGGCCTGCCACTCCGCCCCGAGCAGCGGCGGCAGGGCGGTGGCCCAGCCGTCGATCCGCTCCTGAACGGCGTCGGCGAGGGCCTGATCGGCGGGGTCGAAGTCCATGGGACCTGCTATCCTCGCCGACTTCCTGTGAGCGAACGCCGTGCCAGTCGAGGCCTCGAGATCCTGGTGCGCAAGCGCGGGGAGGGGGACCAGACCGGCTTCACCCTGAAGGTGCTGGAGAGCGACCGGGTCTTCCTGCGGCTGTCTCCGACCCGCAGCCTGTGGGCCTGGACCGAGGAGAACACGGTCCAGGAGGCCGACGGGCTGGTGCACGTCTTCCGGAACCTGCGCACGGACAAGTACCTGCGCATGTCCGAGAAGGAGTACGCGATCTTCCAGCGCATGGACGGCACCCACACGATGCAGGACCTGGCCCAGGCCTGGTTCTTCGAATTCGGAAGCTTCGACTTCGGCGAGCTCCGGAGCTTCCTGAACCGGTGCCGGGCCCATGGCCTGGTCGAGGTCCAGGACTCGGCCCTGGTCCGCCGCCGCACCAAGTCCCGCTCCCGGCTGGACAAGCTGATCGAGGCGATGCTCGACTTCGACAAGCGCATCGACGGCGTGGACCCCGCCTTCCAGAAGCTCGACCGCTGGTGCGCCAGGCCAAGCCTGGGAAGGAGGAAGATGAAGTAGACATCGA
>CAYFPX010000441.1:0-1894 GCA_964344945.1 uncultured Enterobacterales bacterium | reverse complement strand
ACGCGCGAGATCCGCGACCGGGGCTCGGTCCGGGTTTCACCGCACGCTCCTAGGAGGCCGCCGTGAGGCTGTTGACCGCCTTGTACAGCCGAGCCACCCGCCGGTTGGCCTGGCGGCTGTGGATGATGCCCTTCTGGGCGAGCTTCTGGATGATGCTCACGGCGGCGGGCAGCTGGGCAGTGGCGGCGGCGTGGTCGCCGGCGTCGATGGCCACGCGGACCTTCTTGATCTGGGTCCGCATGGTGCTGCGGTAGTGGCGGTTGCTGGCACGCTTGTCTGCGCTCTGCCGCATCCGCTTGATGGCATCCTTGTGGTGAGGCACGGGACGACTCCGAGAGAGGGCAGGCCCGGAGAAGATCGGGCCGTTTGAGCGGGCCCAAGTAGCACGTGGCGGCGGGGTGTCAAGGGCCGCGGAGTGCCGGTCGATCACCTTGCCACGAACCGAGGGCGCGGGTACCTTGCGCGCCGCTCCGGACCCCCGCGTTCGCGGACGCGCTCCAGGATGGACCCACGATGAACATCAGCGTCGTCGGCACAGGCTATGTCGGCCTGGTCGCCGGAACCTGCCTCGCCGACCTCGGTCACCACGTGATCTGCTGCGACCGTGACGAGGCCAAGATCAACAAGCTCGAGCAGGGCGGGATCCCGATCTACGAGCCGGGCCTCGACCACCTCGTCGTGCGCAACGTGCGCGAGGGCCGCCTGGCCTTCACCACCGACACCGCCGACGCCGTGGGTCGGACCGACGTGGTCTACATCGCCGTCGGAACGCCGCCGGCTGAGGACGGCAGCGCCGACCTGTCCGGGGTCTTCGCGGTCGCCACCCTCATCGGTCAGGCCATGACCCGTCCGACCACCGTCGTCATCAAGTCCACGGTGCCGGTGGGCACCGCGGATCGGGTCCGCGAGCGGGTGGGAGCTAGCGCGAAGCACGCCTTCGACGTGGTCAGCAACCCGGAGTTCCTCAAGGAAGGCAACGCCATCGAGGACTTCCAGAAGCCCGACCGCATCGTGGTCGGCTGCCAGGAGGACCGCACCCGCGAGGTGATGAACGAGCTCTACGAGCCGCTGGTCCGCTCCGGCAACCCCATCATCTTCATGGACAACCGCTCAGCCGAGCTGACCAAGTACACGGCCAACGCCTTCCTGGCGACGCGCATCTCCTTCATCAACGAGATCGCGTTGCTCTGCGAGCGCCTGGGCGCCGACGTCGACGCCGTGCGCAAGGGCGCAGGCAGCGACTCCCGCATCGGCATGCGCTTCTTCTTCCCCGGCGTCGGCTACGGGGGCTCCTGCTTCCCCAAGGACGTCAAGGCCCTGATGTCCACCGCCGAGGATCACGGCTTCCCCCTGTCCATCCTCCAGGCGGTCGAGGACGTCAACGCCCGCCAGAAGGCCGTGCTCGGGGACAAGGTCGTCGCCCGCTTCGGCGAGGACCTGACCGGCCGGACCATCGCGGTCTGGGGCCTGAGCTTCAAGCCCGAGACCGACGACATGCGCGAGGCGCCGAGCGTGGTGACCATCCACGACCTGCTCGCTCGGGGGGCCCGGGTCCAGGTCTTCGATCCCGAGGCCATGGAAGAGGCCCGCAGCGAGCTGGGCGACCGGGTCACCTGGGCGGCCAACCCCGTCCAGGCCGCCCAGGGCGCCCACGCCCTGCTCCTGGTCACCGAGTGGAACGAATTCCGCAAGCCCGACTGGTCCGAGGTCACCGACGCCATGGCGGCGGATCCGGTGGTCTTCGACGGGCGCAACATCTGGTCTCCCAGCCGCATGCGTTCCGCCGGCTTCGAGTACCACTGCATCGGTCGGCCCCGGGCCTAGCGCCCGGCCGATCCTGGACACACCATGAGCACGGCGACGCCCGCGGAGCGGCTCCGCAATTTCGCGATCA
>CAYFPX010000440.1:0-1895 GCA_964344945.1 uncultured Enterobacterales bacterium | reverse complement strand
GATGGGCGCCGGGGTCGGCGAGGTGGTGCTGTACGCGTCGGGCTCCAGCGCCCGTCAGACGGACATCACCAACGGCCGCCCGGTGGACGCTGTGGTCATGGCCATCGTCGACGAGATGACGATCTCCGGGGACCTGCTCTACCGCAAGGTGCCGCCCTTCCCAGCTGAGGATTGAGCATGCAACGCGAGGAGATCTCCTCGATCGTCGAGCGTGTGCTCGGCCGCATCCAGGCCGGCGAGATGCCCGCCCGGATGGCGCTGCCCGCCGCGCCACGTGGCGTCTTCAAGACGGTCTCCGAGGCGGTCGACGCCGCGCGGACTGCCCAGAAGGTGCTGGTCCGCCAGCCCCTGGAGAAGCGCCGCGAGATCATCGCCAACATCCGGCGGCGCTGCGCGGAGGACGTGCACACCCTCGCCCGGATGGCCCACGAGGAGACCGGCCTCGGGCGCACCGAGGACAAGATCAAGAAGAACCTCCTGGTCATCCACCGGACCCCGGGGGTCGAGATCCTTCAGCCGACCGCCTGGACCGGCGACGACGGCCTGACCCTCGAGGAGCGGGCCCCCTACGGCGTCATCGGCTCCATCACGCCGTGCACGAACCCGACCGAGACCATCATCTGCAACGGCATCGGCATGGTCGCCGGCGGCAACACGGTGGTGTTCAACACCCACCCCGCCGCCAAGGGCACCAGCGCCTACGTCATCGACCTGATCAACCGGGCGAGCATCGAGGTCGGCGGTCCCGAGAACCTGATGTGCTGCGTCGAGGTCCCGACCATCGCCAGCGCCAACGAGCTGATGACCTTCCCCGGCGTGCGGCTCATCGTCGTGACCGGCGGCGGCGCCGTGGTCAAGGCGGCGATGAACTCGGGCAAGAAGGCGATCTGCGCCGGTCCGGGCAACCCGCCGGCGGTGGTCGACGAGACCGCGGACATCGCGGCCGCGGCCCGGGGCATCGTGGCCGGCTGCTCCTTCGACAACAACGTCATCTGCACCGACGAGAAAGAGGTCCTGGTCGTCGACAAGGTCGCGGACCAGCTGCTCTCCGCCATGGAGCACTCCGGCGCCGTGCGCCTGCGCAACCACCAGATCACCCGCCTCGAGCGGCTGGTCCTGACACCGGACCGGGCCCACGTGAACCGGGACTGGATCGGCAAGATGGCCGGCGACATGCTCCGGGAGATCGACGTGCCGTTCTCCGGCGATCCGCGGCTGGTCGTCTGCGAGGTGCCCTTCGACCACCCGTTCATCCAGCTGGAGAAGCTCATGCCCGTGCTGGGCGTGACCCGGGTGCGCGACGTGCACGAGGGCATCGATCTCGCGGTCGAAGCCGAGCACGGCTACGGCCACACCGCCAGCATGTGGTCCAAGAACCTGGACGCGCTGCACCGCATGGCCAACGTCATCAACTGCAGCATCTTCATCAAGAACGCCCCGAACTACGCGGGCCTGGGCTTCGGCGGCGAGGGCTACACCAGCTTCACCATCGCCTCGCCCACCGGCGAGGGCCTCACCACGGCCCTCAACTTCACCCGCGAGCGTCGCTGCACCCTCGCCGGCTACTTCCGGATCGTCTAGGTCGGATGCCGAGCGCCGCTCCCGTCTAGTGTCCACCGACGCCCTCGCGCTGGTGGAGCTCGACTCGGTGGCCCGGGGCTACCGGGCCGTGGACGCCCTCGTGAAGAGGAGCCCTGTCGAGGTGCTCGAGGCGAACCTGGTGGAGCCCGGCAAGTTCCTGGTGCTGATCACCGGGGGGGTCGCCGAGGTGGAGGAGGCCTTTGAAGCGGCCCTGGCGGTGGGCGACGACGCCGTGGTCGACAGGCTCCTGCTGCCCTTCGTGCACGACGCCATCGTGCCCGGGCTCCGGGGCGAGCAGGTCCACGTCTACCCCG
>CAYFPX010000439.1:0-1916 GCA_964344945.1 uncultured Enterobacterales bacterium | reverse complement strand
CGGGCTCGGGCTCGGGCTCGGGCTCGGGCTCGGGCTCGGGCTCGGGCTCGGGCTCCGGCTCCGGCTCCGAGTCCTCCGCGCCGGGCACCACGTCCAGGATCGGTGCGTCTTCGACCTCGGGGATCTCGTCCTCGGACTCCGCCTCGACCTCCGCTTCAGCGGCAGCCAGGGCCTTGATGACCTCGTCTTCTTCGACGGGCCGGGGCTCGGTGTCCGGCTCCCCTTCCGGTTCCTCGGGAACGATGGGTTCGGGCGCAGCAGCAGCGGAGGCGGCGGAGGCCGCCACCAGAGCGGCCACGTGCTCGGCGTCTTCCTTGAGCTCCGCGGCGATGGCCGCGTCGACGTGGCCCTCGTCCACCAGCGCCTTCAGCGCCGCGCCCCGGGACTCCAGGAGCAGCCGCCCCAGCTGGACCCGCGCCAGGTCGGCGTTGCCCGCGCCGGGAGGCGCCGCGATGAGGTTCACCGCCCGCAGCTGGGCCAGATCGGCCCGGGCCGCCATGGTGACCCGCAGGATGCCTTCGGCCGCTCCGACCAGGCTGTGCTCCGCCACGGGCTACTCCTGGTCCGCGGCCGCCAGGCTGGACATCTGCTGGGACAGGCTGGAGATGCTGCTGAGGAGCTCCTCGCGCAGCTTCTTCATGCGGCCCACGTTGTCCTCGAGGGTGCGCAGCTTGAGCTTGAGCTCGACGTTCTCCTGGCGGAGGGAGTCGGACTCCTTCTCCAGCTTCCGGGACTGGATGCGGGCGCTCTGGACCTCGCGCTCGGCCTCGACGGTCTCCTGCTGGAGCCGCCGCAGCTCCTGCCGCAGCTCGTCGCGCTCGCCAACGGCCTTGGCGTGGGAGCCGCGGACCTCGTCGGCCTGGGCCTTGAGGGCATCCAGGTCGGTGTTCACGCCCGAGATGCGGCCGTCCAGCTCCTCGCGGACCTGGCGGACCCGCGCAGCCTCGAGCTCCGAGGCCACGATCTGGCGCGCGGTCTCCTCGGCGGTGGACATGGCCTGCTGGAGCTCGGCGATGCGCTCCTGGAGGATGTTGTTCAGCTCTTCCTGGATGGACTGGAGACGGTCGCTGTCCGCACCCATGGATGGTCTCTCCCGCGGGGTCGATGGGGGCCGCTCTCGCCGTGTCCACGGCTGGCCCAGGGCTCGGGAACCCTACCACGCAGCACCGGGCGGGGAATTCGTCGAGCCCCGAGCCCGGGCTTAGGTGCCCCGGGATGGCCCGCCCCCGCCTGCTGCTTGCCGAGCCCCGCAACGCCCGCCGCCTGGAGCTGATCGCGGCCCTGCGAGAGCAGCACCAGGTCCTGCTGCTCACCCCCACCGACGACCCCCTCCGGGTCGTGCGGCGCGAGCACCCCCAGGTGGTGGTCCTGGGCTGCCACCCCAGCCAGCCCCTGGCCGCGGTGCGAACCTGCCGGGCGCTCAAGACCGAGCACGACCCGCCCCTGGTCGGCGTGCTCAACGGCCCCGGGGTCTCCCTGGACCCCGACGAGGTCATGCGCCACTACCTGGCCGACGGCTACCTGCTGGGGCCGACCACCCCGGAGAGCGTCGCTACCTGGGTCGCAGCGCTGGCCGCCGGCGAGCGCCCGATCAGCCTGGAGGGCGGAGGCCGTCCGATCTGGAAGCGCCTCTGGCGCTGATTCCTCCGGGCGCAAGGCCGCTCCGGCCTACGTGCGGTAGTCAACCACCTACCGTCGAGAAACCCATCCCAGTCACACGAACGCCGGCCCCGGCATCCCAGGCCGGCCCTGGCGAGCTGCGCGCCCGAGGGTCAACTGTTGCGTGACCCTGGCCACCCCGTCATCGTCGAACTCCACCGAGGCGACAACGGGCGCGATGCCCCAGAGCCGGCGATCCGAGCCCTGTCGGGTAGACCGGGCCGTTGCCGGCCCGGCCCCCCACAGATCCGGACGTG
>CAYFPX010000438.1:623-1923 GCA_964344945.1 uncultured Enterobacterales bacterium | reverse complement strand
GACCTCGGCACCGGGGAGCCCATCAGCCTCGGCACCACGGACACCGGGGGGACGGCCACCCAGGTGGCGGTGCGCGACGGGCTGGTCTGGGTCGCCGCGATCGAGGGACTCTCGGTGTTGCGGCAGCAGCGGGCGGGGCCGGCGGCGCTGCATGGCTTCGAACCCACGGAGCGCTTCTCCCAGTGCGTCGAGCCGATGCCCGAGCGCTTCGGGGCGGCCTATGGCTGCGGCTGGTCGGACCTGCTGGTGCTGCAGGCGGACCGGGACGCGCGGGCGCCTCAGGCCTGGCTGTCGACTCCGGACCTGGTGCTGCCCCGGGACACCGAGGAGGCGACCCTCACGCTCTCCAACCGCGGGGCCGCGCCACTGGTGGTCCACGAGGTCGCGTCCTGGGACCGCGGCTTCGCCACCAAGGCGCCGGAGCAGCCGGTCGAGCCCGGGAGCAGCGTGGCGCTGCTGTGGTCCTTCGTCGACGGCCTGGGCTCCGACCTGTCGGTGTGTGTCGCCACCGACGACCCCGGCCAGCCGGTCCATGGGGTGTCCGTGGGCACCGGCGACGACATCTCCGAGCTCCAGGCGGGGCAGCCGGCGCCGGACTTCTCGCTGCCCGACCTGGACGGGGTCTGGCACACCCTGTCCGACTACCGGGGCCAGCCGGTGCTGCTGGTCTGGTTCGCCACCTGGTGACCGATCTGCCCGTCCGAGGTCTCGGACATCCAGCACACCATCTGGGAGCAGTACGGCGGCGAGGTCATGGTCCTGGCCATCGCGCCGGAGGACGAGCTGTCCTATGTCGAGGCCTTCCGGGAGGAGCTGGGGCTGACCATGCCGGTGCTGTTCGACGAGCACGCGCGCGTCCACCGCGGCTGGGACGTCGAGCAGGCCTACGAGGACACCTACTACCCCCAGGACTACCTGATCGACCCCGACGGGGACATCGTCTACGTGTCGAACCACTACGAGCCGGAGCGTCTGAGCGAGCTGATCGACGGGATGCTCGCGGCGGAGTGACCGCGCCGCGGTGGGGCCCGTCTACTTGAGGGCGTCGATGGCCTCGGCGGCGGCCTGGCGGACCTCGGGCTCCAGGTCGCTGAGGCGCTCCCGCAGCGCCGGCAGGGCCTCGCGGGCCCGCAGGTCCTCCAGGGCACGGCAGGCCTCGGCCCGCACGGCGGGGGAGGGGTCCGACAGGGCGGCGATGACCGCCGGGATCGCACCCTTGTCGCCGGAGAACCCGAGCAGCTGGATGGTGTAGAAGCGCATCAGCACGTGCGGCAGACCCGCCGTCCCGAGGACGAGGGCG
>CAYFPX010000438.1:257-613 GCA_964344945.1 uncultured Enterobacterales bacterium | reverse complement strand
CACGTCCGTGTCGGACTGCTGGTAGCACTCCTGCAGATCGGGGATGGCCTCACCCCGATCGAAGAGCACGGCGTCGTAGGCGGCGTCCCGCTCGTCGGGGTCGCCATCCTGGATGCGCTTGAACAGGTGCTGGTACCGCGTTCTCATCGGCCTCGATCCGCTTCGCCGCGAGCATAACGCCGACGCGCGGCCTCGCCCTGCATCGGGTCGCGAGGTGCGATACCGAGGCCCTCGATGCGCACACTTGTCTCGAACGACGACGGGATCTTCGCCGCCGGCCTGCCACCCCTGGTCGGTGCGCTGGAGGGCCTGGGCGAGGTCTGGGTGGTGGCTCCCCACGACGAGCAGTCCGCCTC
>CAYFPX010000438.1:0-247 GCA_964344945.1 uncultured Enterobacterales bacterium | reverse complement strand
CACCATGCACAGCCCGCTGAGGGTGAGAAAGATCCGCCCCCAGTGGTTCTCGGTCAGCGGCACCCCCGCCGACTGCGTCTACATGGCGATCAACCACCTGCTGCCCTGGCGGCCGGACGTCGTGGTGTCCGGGATCAACCGCGGGGGCAACCTGAGCGAGGACGTGCACTACAGCGGCACGGTCGCCGCGGCGCGAGAGGCCTGTCTGGTGGGCGTGAAGGGCCTGGCCGTCAGCCTGCACATCGAC
>CAYFPX010000437.1:0-1955 GCA_964344945.1 uncultured Enterobacterales bacterium | reverse complement strand
ATCGCCGGTCTTGATCTTGTTCATGTACTCGCGGTAGCGCCGGTTCCAGGTCTGGTTGTCCGGCGGGGTGGAGCGATCGCGCAGGATGTCGTAGACCCGCTCGGCTTGCTCCACGGAGATGATCGCCCGCATACCGATGGCATCGGCGTTGCTGATCGGCACGAACAGGGTCATGCCGTTCTCGAGGATCTTGCAGATGTAGACGTCCTGGCTGAGCCCGTCGCCCAGGTCGACCTTCTCGATGCCCTTGATGATGCCGACACCATGAGCCGGGTAGACCGCCCGATCGCCAACCTTGAACTGCACGCGTACCCCTCAGAATCCTGGAGAAAAACGGCCGGTAATATAGAGGCCGAGGGCCTGGAGGTCAAACGCCCATGCGGACCGCCAGCGTCCACCTGTGCCGGCAATGGATCGGCCCCGCATCCGCCGCGACGACCGTGTTCGGGGTCGTCGGGGCGGTCGGGCTCATCGCGGCGCAGCTGCTCCGGGCGCCGGCGATGCCCACAGCAGAGGGCCTGGCGCGGGTCGCAGTGGCCTGTCTGCCGGTGCTCGGCGAGTGGGTCCTGCCCCTGGGAGGGCTCGCCGGACTGGCCTTGCTGCTGGCTCGCTGGCGGGCCGAAGGGGAGTGGCTGGCGCTCCAGGCCGCCGGGGTCAGCGGGCGCCACCTGGTCGCACCGGCGCTGCTGGGCGGCCTCCTGCTGAGCGGCGGCACCGCCGCGCTGACCCACCAGGGGGGGCCCTGGGGGCGGGCAACCCTCTTCGACGTGTTGCTGAGCCAGGTCGCGCTCACCCCCGGCAAGGCCACCACCCTGGGGCAGCTCACGCTCCTGCCCGGCGAGGTGGACAGCGACGGCCTCGCCGATCTCTTCGTCTCCCACGGCCAGGGCAGCGACCTGCTCGTCGCCCACGCCCGCACCGGTGCGCTGAGCCCGGATCGCACCCTGGTCCTGGAGCACGGCACCCTGTGGACCGACGCCGGCGCGGCGGAGTTCGGCCGCCTCACCGTGCCCCTCCCCGAAGCCAGCCGCCGGGCGGCCCCCTCCGCCTGGCCAGGCACCGAGCTCGCTGCCTCGGCCGATCCCTACCACCGGGCCTTGTGGCACAAGCGGTCGGTCTGGCCCGCGGCCGGCGCCGTGCTGCTCCTGCTGGCCCTGCCCTGCACCCTGGTGGGCCGGGGCTGGACCCTGCCGCTCGCGGTGGTCGGCTGGTGGGCCGCCGTGCGGGTCTGCGACGGCCTGGTGGTGACGCTGGGGGGTGCCTTGGCAGCGCTCCTGCCCCTGGTCGCCCTGTGCGGGGTGACCGTCGCGGTCTGGTGGCGTTGGGAGGGCCGATGACGGCGGAGCGCTGGCTCGGTCGCCGGGTGCTGATCGCGCTGGCCGCCGTCGCCGGGGTCTTCCTCCTCCTGATCGCGGGCATCGACGGCATCGAGCGCTCCCGCCTGGTGCGGGCCGAAGGCCAGGGTGGCGACCTGGTCACCCTGGTCCTGTGGCGGCTGCCCGGCCTCGCCCGAGAGCTCGTGCCGATCTGGGCGGCGGTGGGCACCGCTCTGGCGGTGGGTGGCCTGGTGCGCAGCCGGGCCTGGGAGGGACTGCAGGCGGCCGGCCTGGCGGAGCGCCGCCTGGCCGGGGTCGTGGTGGTGGTCGTGGGGGCCTGTTGCGGGGGCGCGGCCCTGGGCCTGGAGGCCTTCGCCCCCCGCGCCGCCGAGCAGGCCGCGGCGGCCGAGGCCCGCCTGAAGGGAGAGCTCGTCCAGCTCACCGGGGGCTGGGTCCGGCTGCACGATCGGGTGCTCCGAGTGGGCGGGGTCGACGGCGACGACCTGGTCGACGTGACCGTGGTGATGCTCGGCGAGGACCTCGCCCGGCTGGAGGCGCCTCGGGCCACCTGGACCGGCGAGGCCTGGACCGCCGAGGTCCGGGTCACCCGCCCCGCGACCCGGCCCGCCACAGGACCCA
>CAYFPX010000436.1:0-2037 GCA_964344945.1 uncultured Enterobacterales bacterium | reverse complement strand
ACCCAAAGTGGAGATCACCCCAACGGCCTCGTACACCACTTGACGGGACACCACTATGGCGAGCGAGTGGGCACGCGAAACGGACGCCGACGGAGCCGGCTGGGATGAGACCGACTTCCAGTTCATGACTCGGCTGCTCGGAGGAGCCGACCTGCTCAACCGAGAGGTGCTGCATAGCGTTGGCGCGCAGGTCGACGCCCACGCCCGCTCCCCGGATGCCCTCCAGGCTGATGAGCTCGACGTGCTGGCCTGCGGGGACTGGGCCACTCTGAAGCCGATCGCCGAGTCCTACGTGAAACGGATTGCGGCGAGGTGGGACCTTCCCCAGACCTCGACGACCGTCGCGACGGAGTACCGGGCTGACTCGCCCGACGGCGAGTCCGTCGGCTGGTGGCTTGGCAGGACGAGCCGACCGTGGTGGCTCGGGCTGGTCCTGGTGGACGGTCTGGTGGAGTTCCACTACTGGCCCCAGCAGGGCGCGAGAGTGATCACCAGAGCGCAGGCGGCCACCGCAGAGGCGATCCGCGAGGCCGAGCTCTCTTGGATGGAGAGCTGCCTTCAGGCACCAGACGAGTAGAAGAACCCGCTGGTCACGAGTGAGTGTCTGGCCTCATCAGCTCGGCCCACGCCGCCATCTGCTCTTCCCGTCCCCGCAGCTTCGCCACCTCCCGCAGCCGCCGGTCCGTGACTCCCTTCGGCAGGTCCTCCGCCGGCACGTCCACCGCCTCGATGATCTCGGGCTCGAGCTGGAGCAGCTGCAGGATCTGCGCGATCCGTCGTCCGGTGACCCCCTCGGCGCGGCCGAGCTCCTCCAGGGAGCGGTACTCCCCAGCCTCCATCGCGGCGTGGTAGCGGCGCGCTCGCTCGAACAGGTGCTGGAGCCCTCGCTGGGGTGGCCTCGCCCTCGTCGCGCCCCGCCTGGGTGCTCGCCCGGCGGCCTCAGCCGCGCACAGCCGGTGGTACTGGGCGAACTGCCGCTCCGGCGTCTTCACCCCGGCCAGCTTGCGCAGCGCCGCCTCCGTCGGAACCGGACCGGTTCCTTCGGGGTCCTCGAGGTCGGCCAGGACCTGGGGCGCCAGCTGGAGCAGCCGAAGGAGCTGGCTGACCCGCGCTCGCGTCAGCCCTTCCCGCCCGGCCAACTCGGCGGCGTTCCGCACGACATGTCGGTCGATGTCCGAGCGGAAGGACCGGGCGCGAGCCAGGTGGCGGCGCAGCGACGACCGGCGGCCGACCCAGGGGTCTTCGACCGCAGCCTCCTGTCCCGATCCCGCTGTCGCGTTCCCGGCCGCGGTGTCCCGATTCCCGCCTGACGCCTGTCCCGATTCCGGTGGCGCGATTCCGCGAGCGCTGTCCTGATTCCCGCAGACGCCGTCGGCGTCGGCCTCGGAAACAGGACACGCCCTCCGACGACGAGGCCGGAGGGCGTCCCAGGACGGCGGCGGGCGCCGCAGCCCGAAGCCCGGGTGAGGGGGCAGATCGGACTCGACGACCCATGAAGTTAAGGCCGCGGGGTTCGTGTTACCCCGCGGCCCAATATGGCTCCCCCTGTTGGACTCGAACCAACGACACTCGGATTAACAGTCCGATGCTCTAACCAGCTGAGCTAAGGGGGAAGAGCACCGCCCATTTACCCCGCCGGCCGCGCCAGTCAACCGCCAACCCGTGGAAAATCCGCCAGGCAGACCGGCACTCGATCTCCGGTGTTTCTCGTACAGGAGGCCTGGTTGGGCGTTCTTCTCCAAGATCGCGGTCATCCCGCCAACACGGTCAGCACCCACTGGTGGAACTGGCGACCCACCGTCGCCCTCATCCACTCCCTGCTCCCGGATCTGGAGCTCGACATGGTGGAGCGCCTCGGTCAGAACGGGTGCGGCGGCATGCTCGACGCGCGTCAGGCTCGCGTGGTCGCCGCCGGTATCGAACGGGATTGGCTGCCCAGGCTCCCCGACGGCGGCCGCGTTCGGTACGACGGCACCATCACCACCGAACCTGACGACGGCACGCTCCACCGCGACGACCTGACCCTCAACTACAGCG
>CAYFPX010000435.1:0-2045 GCA_964344945.1 uncultured Enterobacterales bacterium | reverse complement strand
GGCCGACCACCCCCACCTGAAGACCCTGATCAGCCTGGGCGGCTGGACCCTGTCCGACGAGTTCTCGGACATCGCCGCCACCGAGCAGGGTCGCCAGCGCTTCGCCCAGGACTGCGTGGACTTCATGGTCACCTACGGCTTCGACGGCCTCGACGTGGACTGGGAGTACCCGGGGGGCGGCGGCCTCGACGGCAACGCTGTGCGCGACGAGGACACCGAGAACTTCACCCTGCTGCTCCAGGCCCTGCGCGACGAGCTGGACGGGGTGGTGGGGCCGAGCGCCCTGCTGACCATCGCGGGGCCCGGCGGCTTCGACAAGATCGAGAACATCGCGCTCGCCGAGGTGGGCGCCATCGTCGACTGGGTCAACGTGATGGCCTACGACTTCCACGGGGGCTGGGACAGCACCACCGGCTTCAACGCGCCGCTCTTCGCCGCCAGCGAGTCCGTCTACACCCACGACGACAAGTACAACGCGGACGCCGCCGTGCAGGCCTGGCTCGCCGCCGGCGTGCCCCCGGACAAGCTCGTGATGGGCGCCCCGACGTACGGCCGGGGCTGGTCCGGCGTCGGGTCCACCGCCGACGGCCTGTTCCAGTCCGCCACCGGCTCCCCGATGGGGACCTGGGAGCAGGGCAGCTGGAGCTACCACGACCTGGTCGACAACTACATCGGCAAGCCCGGCTGGACCCGGCACTGGCACGACGAGGCCCTGGTCCCGTGGCTCTACAACGCCGACCGCGGCATCTTCATCACCTACGACGACACCGAGTCCCTGGGCCACAAGCTGGACTACATCGTCGACCAGGACCTGGGCGGCATCATGTTCTGGGAGCTGAGTGAGGACACCCGGGACCACGCGCTGACCGGGTTGATGGCCGAGCGGCTGCGTCCCTGACCGGGTCACCTGGGGGGATCCGATGATCGCGCAGAGGGGCACGGGGCTGCGTGAGCAACGCACCCGCGGCGTGCCTCACTCGCCGGGATCCACCCGGTAGACGCCGTCAGAGCCGACGTCGGTGTACCAGAGCACCGCGTCGGCGCTGACCGCCACGCCGGTCAGGCCGACGGCGCCGGTGCTCATCGAGCCCAGGAGCGACCCGTCGGACAGGTCGTAGCAGTGCAGGTCTCCGGTCCCGAATTCGCCGACGAAGAGTCGGCCGTCGGCGATGGTCAGGGCCGACGGGGAGGACAGCCCCGTCGCGAATTCCTCGACGGTGGCGCCGTTGTAGGCGCTGTACTCCTCGAGGCTCTCGCCGTAGGGGTTCAGGTCCCGCACGTGGGACCCCGAGGTGGTGTCCACGCGGACCACCCGGTTCGCGCCGGTGTCGGCGATGTAGAGCCAGGCCGAGTCCGGGTCCATCTCCATGTGGCTCGGCACGTCCTCGAGGCGGGTGAGGGAGACGTCGCCGTAGCGGCGCACGATGCCGTCGGAGTGGTCGTCGTAGCCGGCGTCGTGGTCCACCTGGAAGTCGTAGCGGACCAGGTTGTTTCCGTCGCCGTCGAAGACCCAGTAGACGTTGTCGACCTCCCAGGCGATGCCCATCGACCAGGGGCTCTGGTGGAGCATGTCCAGGTGGCTGCCGCCCAGGGCCCCGAGGATGTTCTGGTTCACGGCGCCGAAGACCGCGAGGTCGGACGACCACAGGGTCGGGCCCATGAAGTCGTTGCCGTCCTCGGGGGTGGGCTCGGCGGTGTAGTCGTTGTTGGACTCCTGGGAGGTGCCGAAGTTGATCTCGCTGGAGCCGTCGTAGACCGCGGCGCCGAAGGCGAAGGCGCTGGCGTCGTCCATGAAGTGGTAGGCGAAGACGTCGCCGTGGTTCTCCCAGGTGGGGGACCCGCCCGGGCTGAAGCCGATGGTGAAGCCGGCGCCGCCGAAGTGGTAGCCGAAGTCCTCGTTCAGGACCCAGAGCTCGTCGCGGTCGGGGTGGAAGGCCAGGTCCCGGGGCACGTTGATGCCGTCGGCGGTGCCAGCCTCCTTGACCACCGAGCGGCTCGCCTCGAAGCCGAACACGAAGTAGTCGGCTTCTACATCTCGGGTCATC
>CAYFPX010000434.1:0-2053 GCA_964344945.1 uncultured Enterobacterales bacterium | reverse complement strand
AGCCGGAGCGGACGCCCGAGCCCGAGCCGGAGCCCGAGCCCGAGCCGGCCGCCGAGCCCGAGCCGGCCGCCGAGCCCGAGCCGGCCGCCGAGCCCGCGGGCACCGCCCCGCTCACCCTCAACGCCATCCCCTTCGCCCGGGTCCGCCTGGACGGCACCGACCTGGGCGAGACCCCGCGTACGGTCGAGGTCACGGCCGGGCCCCACCGGGTAGAGTTCCGCTCGATCGACGGCACTCTCGTGCGGGAGCGGCAGGTGACGGTGACGGCGGATCAGCCGCGGACGGTGTGCGTGGACCTGGAGCGGGACGCCCCGTGCCAGGGGTGATGCTGACCCTGGGGTTGTCGGCGGCGCTGGCCGCGACGCCCGTCTTCACGCTGGGCGACGTGGACGCCGCCGTGGCGCGCGTCGCCGCGGCCACCGGCACCCACCCGGCGGATCTGGACGGCCGGGACCTGGCCGAGGTCCTGGCAGGCCAGCCCCTGCAGGTGGTCGGCGGCTCCCTGACCTCCTGCACTGGACCGGGCACCGACCTGGCCACCCTGCAGACCCTCCAGGTCCAGCTCCAGGGCGCCGTGAACTACGTGCGCCTGGACGAGGCCGCCGCACTGGTGACCCAGGCCGACAGTGTGCTCGCCTGCCTCGCGGAGCCGGTGGACCCGGACCTGGCTTCCCGGGTGCAATTCCTGGCCGGGGTGGTCCACCACCAGCGGGCCCGGCCCCAGGACGCGGACCGGGCCTTCCGCCGGGCCCTGGCCTTCGACCCGGACCTGGTCTGGGACCCCCGGCTGTCCCCTCGCCTGGGCCAGCCGCGCTTCGACGCGGTCCGGACCGCCGCCCCCGCCCCGGTGCGCTTGCGGCTCTCGCCCCCGCCCACCGCCCTCACCCTGCGCGTCGACGGCGTGCCGGTGGCCGCCGGCACCGACGCCCTGAGCCTGGCCCCGGGTCCCCACCACCTCCAGTGGGAGGACGCGGCCGTGCACACCCTGGCCCTGGTCCTGGACCAGCCCGCGGCCGAGCTGGTGCTGCCGGTGCTCCAGGTGGATCCGGCCTGGCTGACCGACGACGCCGGCCGGACCTGGGTGGCCGACCGGCTCGCTGAACACCTGGGCCCCGACACCGCGCTCTACCTGGTCGCCGAGGACCTCTGGCTCGGACAGACCGGGAGCGCGGCCTGGCAGCGCGTGCTTCCGCCGGACCGTGCCCCGGTGAAGGCCCTGCGCTGGGGCGGCACCGCCCTGGCCGGGGCCGGCGCCCTGGCCGCGGCGGTCGTCTGGCAGCGGGGCTGGGCCCTGCGTCAGCGCTGCGGGACCGAGGTGGGACCGGAGCGCTACGCCACCTGTGCCGAGTACGAGGAGACCTACCTCTGGCTGGGGGCCCGGGCCTGGCCGACCAGCCTGATCGTCGGCGGTGTGGGTGCCGCGGCGGCCGTCGCCGGGGTGGGACTGCGCCGGCTCTCCCTCACCGCGACGCCCCTGCCGGGCGGCGGTGCGGTCCAGCTCCACTGGCAGCAGGGGGGCACCCGGTGATCGTCCTGTGGCTGCTCGCCTGCTGGCCGGACTACCCGACCGACTGGGACGGGGACGGCTGGGACGCCCCCGAGGACTGCGACCCCACGGACCCCGCCGTCTCCCCCGGCGCCCAGGAGATCTGGTACGACGGCTTCGACCAGGACTGCGACGGCGCGGACGACTTCGACGCCGACGGCGACGGCTGGCCGGTCGACCAGGACTGCAAGGACGACGACGCCGAGGTGAATCCCGGCGCCACCGAGATCTGGTACGACGACGTGGACCAGGACTGCGCCGGGGACTCGGACCACGACGCCGACGGCGACGGTGCCTTGTTCGACGACGACTGCGACGACGCCGAGGCCACGGTCCACCCGGGCGCCACCGAGGTCTGGTACGACGGGGTCGACCAGGACTGCGACGGCTGGAGCGATCACGACGCCGACCGCGACGGCCACGACGTCCCCGACGACTGCGACGACACGACGGAGCTGGCCCATCCCGGGCTCGCCGAGGTCTGCGACGACGGCCTGGACAACGACT
>CAYFPX010000433.1:0-2077 GCA_964344945.1 uncultured Enterobacterales bacterium | reverse complement strand
CGCGGGGAACAGCTGGTCTCCCGGGTCAACGGGCGGCGGGTCCGCTGTGGTCGGCTGGCGGTGCCGAGCCTGGCCGAGCTGCGGATGCGGGTCGGCGAGCTCGCGCCGGGGCCGCTCCACGTCCGGGAGGTGGTGGGGGACGTGGGGGTGCTGCACCGGGATCCGGCCCACGCCGGGGCGCTCTTCCAGGCGGCCTCCCAGTTCAACCTGCTGGAGATGGTGGCGCCGCACGTGACGCCGGAGCGCGGGGTGGGGGTCTACGAGCACGACCACACCCAGGGGCCGGCCTGTGCGGTGGCTTGCGGGGGCGGCACGATCCTGCGGAACTACTTCGTCGAGGTGGACGGACAACCCGGGCAGACCGCGGCTCGGCAGCTGGACTGCCTGGCGGAGCTGGGCGTGGCCCTGGGCGGGCCGGGGCTCTGGGAGATGCGCAACGGCTACGCCCTGGCCCACGCCGAGGGTCTCGCGCGTGCGGGACGGCGGCTGGCGGAGGCGGACGAGGCGGAGCGGGACCGGCTCCGGGGGTTGTTGCGGATCGGCGTGCAGCACGACGTGGAGGTCCTGGGCCGCGGGCACGTCGTCACCCAGGTCTACGGCTCGGCGATGCCCGTGGCCTACGGTGCGCCCCCGACAGCGGCCTGGGAGCCCCTGGCTCGCCTGGTGCTGGAGGCGTCGTATGAGGCCACGCTGCTGGTCGCCCGGGAGAGCCAGCTGAGTCCGGTGTTCCTGACCTTCCTGGGCGGCGGGGTGTTCGGCAACCCGGACGGCTGGATCGCCGAGGCGATGGTGCGAGCTGTGCGGCGGGTGCCAGGGCTGGATGTGCGGCTGGTGAGCTACGGGCGGCCGTCGCCGCTGGCGGCGCGGGTGGTGGACGGGGTCTCCTCCGGCGGCGCCACGGCTTCGCGTCGGTAGTACTCGCCGTCCCAGACGTAGCGGTAGCGGGGGACACCGTCGATGGCGTGGAGGTGGATGTCGGTGAAGGTGTAGGGGGTGTGGAGTGTCCCGTGCTCGGAGGCCGACGGCTTGTCGAAGAGGGTCAGTGCGAGGGTGTAGCGCTGGGGTCCGTGCTGGCTGATGCCGCCGGCGAGGAGTTCTCGCTTCCTCGGCCCGATCTGGTAGACGTCCTTGAGCACGTAGTCTTCCTCGAGATGGAGCCGAAGCAGCTGGACGAGGTGCATCGACTGGGTGTGAGGGTCTTGCAGTGGCCCGACAGCGAACAAGGGGTCCCTTGGAAGCTGGCTGTTGAAGTGGGTGAAGGCATAGGCGATGTTTGCGAATTCGCTTGTGCCGCGAACGGTGGTCGGGCCCGGCGGCATCGTGGGGGGAGGAGTTGCCTGTGAACAGGCGAAGAGCCATGCGAGAGAGCCGATGAACATGAGGAATTCACTCTGTGGGCGGTGATTCGGTGCGCCGCAGCCGCTGCCAGTCAGCGTGAAGGCCGGCGGCTCCGGGGATGAGGAGGTCGCGCTGCACGCCAGGCACAGCGATCACGTCTGCAACCGTGGCGAAGCCGTCCGTTCCGCGGGCTTCCAGCAGGCACTCGACGGTGCGTGGGGCGGCCAGGGCGGACAGGGTCTCCGGCGAGGCTTGGTTGTAGAAGTGCAGCGTCTCTTCCTGGCCCGCGCGTAGACCTGTGATCTTGTGAGAGGTGGCGTCGCCTGTTGCGGCCAGCTTGCACAGGACAGCCACGAGGTCATCTGGTGTGGGCGACTCGCCCTTGGCGATGGCCTCGACGGCAGCCAGCAGGACCACGTCGATGCGGTGGAGCGTTGCGAGCTGTTCTGCGGCCGCGTCCCACCCCCCGCCGCTTGCGAGTTCCGAGAGCGCCTTGGTTCGGGCAGACCTGGTCGGGCTGACGAGAGCGAGCAGGACCTTGAGCCCGCTCTTGTGCAGATCGCCGAGAGCGGCTTCTGACTCGACAGCACTCTTCAGCAGAAGCTCCGACTCCGCGAGGTCCTGGGCCAGGTCGGCGGGGTAGGTCTCGATCGCTGCCTTCAGCGCTGCGGCCTCCGCACTCTTGATCCGCCCGGAGATCTGCGCCCCCGCCTTCGCATCCAACCACCCGTAGAACCCC
>CAYFPX010000432.1:0-2089 GCA_964344945.1 uncultured Enterobacterales bacterium | reverse complement strand
ACAAGGGGGTGGGCGTGCTGGTGGGCCGCGCAGATCCGCTCCTGGCCTACCAGTTGGGCGACGGACCGCCGGGTCAATGGATCTGGCCGATTTTTCATACCTAATAGCGGCCGGAATTCCGGATATGATGAGGGCCCCACCACTCTACTGGATGATCAGATGAAGGCCGCCAAGCTCTCCGAAGACCTACAGCCAGTCACGGGCCTGAAGTCCCAGGGCCCCACGCTCGTGAAGCAGGTCAATGACACAGGCAGACCCGTGGTTCTGACCAAGCATGGCAAGGGGATCGCGGTGCTCATGTCGCTGGAGGCCTACGAGGAGCTCCAGGAGCGGCTCGACGCACTGGAGCTCCAGCAGGCGATAGCAGAGGGCATTCGAGATGGAGAGGCCGGGAATCTGATTGACCATGAGGAGGTCAAGGCCGCGCTCTTCGCCAGGCTGGGCGTTGAGTAAGCAGCTCAAGATCAGGTGGACCAGCAAGGCCATCAGGGACCTGGACAGGTCCGTTGACTATCTACTCGAGCGGAACCCGGATTCGGCCAAGCGCCTGCTGACCGATGTCGTTGGAAAGGTGGACCACCTGGCCGACCACCCGGAGATGGGCGCTGTGGCATTCGACGCTGACCCCTCCGGACAAGTCCGACACCTTGTCGAAGGCCCATTCAGGGTCTTCTACGTCATCAAGGATGACCACGTACAGATTGTGAGATTCTGGGATGCTCGGCAGGACCCGAGATCGCTCACTTTCGGCGGATAGAGCACGGCGTCGCACCAAGATTAGTGCCCTGGGCGGCCAGGACGATTGCTTCCGGCAGGCCTGGGCATCGCAGGCCTGCCGGAGGCGGTCTGTCGCCTAACGCCAATGCCAGTCACTTAGGCTGATCCTCCAGGTTTGCCGATCGGTTTCGTCGACTGTCGGCGACCTCGGTTGCGGGGGTAGTTGCTCATCTTGATCTTCACATGGCGCGCATAGCGCCGCCGGGACCGACGTGGAGGGAGGACGAGGACGTTGAGTGAGGACCTGAGCTTTCCGAGATGGCGCGGCAGCGTGCCTGGGGCAGTCTTCCAGGCGGTCAGCCAGAAGGTGCGGATCCAGTGGAGGGACGGGACGAATGCAATGCGGTTCGGCGCCAGCTCGAACTCCTTGGCCGCCAGAAGCATCTCTCGTCTGATGAGATTGTAGGTGAGCAGGAGTCCCCAGATCTCCTGGACGACGCCTTCGGACTTCTTGCTACGCAGTGCCTCTTTGCGATGAAGCATGTGCGTCTTCAACTCGTCGTAGCCGACCTCCAGCTCCCATCGCTCGTGGTACAGCCCGACGACCTGGTCGGCGGGCCATTCGTCGGGATCAAGCAGCGATGTCATCACGCGGTGGGTTTCTCCGCCCTCGTTGGTGTAGGCGATGACACGAGCAAGGAACTGCCGAGGAACATCGGGGCGACCAGGCGGGCGTTGCGGGCCCGGACCGCCGCCAGGCAGTCCGCGGCGTCTTCGGGGAAGGCGCCCAGCCGCTCGCAGCAGGTGGCGCCGCAGGCGTTGCCCAGGGTGGCGGCCGCGACCGGGTCCAGGCCCAGGGCCAGGCCGGCGACCAGGCCGCCCAGGAAGGCGTCGCCGGCGCCGGTGGTGTCCACGGCGGTGATGGGCTCCGAGGGGACCTCGTGAAGGGTCGTGCCGTCCCACAGGACCGAGCCTCGCTCGCCGTCGGTGACGGCGACCAGCTGGCAGCCGTACCGGTCGGCGAGCTGCCGGGCCACGTCGGCAGCGGGGACCAGGTGGGGGCCGATGGCGGCCAGGGAGGGCTTCAGCACGTCGGTGAGGGCGAGGACGGCGTGGAGCTGTTCCTCCGTGCCCAGGGTGGGGACCGTGTCCTGGAGGGGGACGTCCAGGTCGAGGACCGTGGTGGCGCCTGCGTCTCGGGCGAGCTGGAGGACGCGGAACACGGTGGCGAGGGGGACCTGGGAGACCTCGGTGGTGACGAAGCGGGCGCTGGCGATCACGTCGGCGAACCGCCCGTCGACGTCGTCGGGGGTGATCTCCGCGGTCGCGCCCCGGGCCATGTAGATCGCCCGCTGGCCGTCGGGGTCCACGA
>CAYFPX010000431.1:0-2094 GCA_964344945.1 uncultured Enterobacterales bacterium | reverse complement strand
GGTTCATTGAAATTTCGCATAGGGATAGGTGGTAGACGTCGAACGTCTCCGGTGGGTTTCGTGCCTGTTGGAGAGCGTTTGCAGCGTCTTGGTGGACAAGTAGAGAAGGGCACAAGGTGGATGCCTTGGCACCAGAAAGCGATGAAGGGCGTAGGAGCCTGCGATAAGCCTCGGCGAGCTGGCAAGCGAGCGATGACCCGGGGATGCCCGAATGGGGAAACCCACCACCCGTCATGGGGTGGTACTCCTTAGGGAGAGCGAACCCAGGGAACTGAAACATCTAAGTACCTGGAGGAAAGGAAATCAACCGAGACTCCCCAAGTAGCGGCGAGCGAAAGGGGAAGAGCCCAAACCATGCCAATGTAAGCCTGCAGGCGTTGTTGGTGTGGGGTTGTAGGGCCTGTTGGCCACTTCTGCAGGAGTGGCGCAGAGTTACCAATCCGATGGATAGCCGAGAGGTCTGGGAAGGCCTGGCGTAGAGGGTGAGACCCCCGTAGGCGAAATCCATTGGACTCTGTGGGCAGGTACCTGAGTACCATGGGGCACGGGAAACCCTGTGGGAATCTGGGTGGACCATCATCCAAGGCTGAGTATTAGCTGGTGACCGATAGTGAACGAGTACCGTGAGGGAAAGGTGAAAAGCACCCCGACGAGGGGGGTGAAACAGATCCTGAAACCCTGTGCCTACAAACAGTGGGAGCTCTTCGGAGTGACCGCGTACCTTTTGCATAATGAGTCAGCGAGTTGTGCTTTGCAGCAAGGTTGAGTCGAGAGACGGAGCCGTAGGGAAACCGAGTCTGAACAGGGCGACGAGTTGCAGGGTGCAGACCCGAAACCAGGTGAGCTACCCATGGCCAGGTTGAAGCGTTGGTAAAACTTCGTGGAGGACCGAACCCACTGGAGTTGAAAATCCAGGGGATGAGCTGTGGGTCGGAGTGAAAGGCTAATCAAACCTGGAGATAGCTGGTTCTCCCCGAAATGCATTTACGTGCAGCGTCGTGTAGCACCGTTGAGGGTAGATCACTGGATGGGCTAGGGGCCTTCCCCGGTTACCAACCCCAACCAAAATCCGAATCTCAGTGAGTGACGCACGGCAGTGAGACTGCGGGAGATAAGTTTCGTAGTCGAGAGGGAAAGAGCCCAGACTGTCGGCTAAGGTCCCGAAGTACGTGCTGAGTGGTCAAGGATGTGAGGGAACACAGACAACCAGGAGGTTGGCTTAGAAGCAGCCACCCTTGAAAGAAAGCGTAACAGCTCACTGGTCAAGTTGTCTCGCGCCGTAAATATAACGGGGCTAAGCACGTCACCGAAGCCACAGACTTCATACTTGTATGGAGTGGTAGGGGAGCGTTCCATGTGGGGAGAAGCGGGACTGTGAGGGACCGTGGACTGCATGGAAGTGAGAATGCTGACATGAGTAGCGATAAAGCGGGTGAAAAACCCGCTCGCCGGAAGCCCAAGGTTTCCTGTCCAAGGATCATCCGGGCAGGGTCAGTCGGCCCCTAAGGCGTAGCCGAAAGGCGAAGTCGATGGGCAACGGGCAAACATTCCCGTACCACCAGTCGAAAGCAGAGCGGGGACGAAGAAGGCTAGGTGAGCCGTCGTGTGGAAATGGCGGTTGAAGCTTGTAGGCAGCTTTCCCAGGAAGAAAACGGGAGGGCAATGTCGAGAGGTGATCACGACCTGCATTAGCAGGGAGTCATTGATGCCATGCTTCCGAGAAAAGCCGCGGGCTGTGTTGACCGGCTGGTGACCGTACCGCAAACCGACTCAGGTGGGCAGGTGGAGAACACCAAGGCGCTAGGGAGAACTCTGGTTAAGGAACTAGGCAAATTGACACCGTAACTTCGGAATAAGGTGTGCCACTATGAGGTGAAGGGACGAGCTCCTGGAGCTGACGGTGGTTGCAACAAAGCGGCGGTAGCGACTGTTTACCAAAAACACAGGACTCTGCGAAACCGTAAGGTGACGTATAGGGTCTGACGCCTGCCCGGTGCTGGAAGGTTAAGGGGAGTTGTCAGGGGCAACCCGAAGCAGCCAACCGAAGCCCCAGTAAACGGCGGCCGTAACTATAACGGTCCTAAGGTAGCGAAA
>CAYFPX010000430.1:0-2096 GCA_964344945.1 uncultured Enterobacterales bacterium | reverse complement strand
TCTTCTACGAGGTCGAGGGCAGTCGCGTGGTCGTGATGGCGGTCGCCCAGGGCCGTCGGCGGCCCGGCTATTGGGTGGGGCGGCGTCTGGAATAGCCAGACCGAGTCTTGCCTGGCTGGCGTCGACATCGAAAGTGGCAGGGGGACGACCCGCGGTCTGCCCGCTCGATGAAAACCAAGGTTGGAAAGCACCCCCGCCTGGACTCGAACCAGGGACCGTCGGCTTAGAAGGCCGATGCTCTATCCATCTGAGCTACGGGGGCGTCCCCCGCCCCTAACCCCAGCTCTCACGGTCTCCAAAGCCCACCGGGCCGCGTCGTCGCGGCCACATCAGCCCGTCAACGAACCGCCTTCACCCTCTGCAGCCGAACCTCATTCCACCGGAACCGCACCTTCTGCGGATCCTGCTCCATCGCCGCCAGCCCAGCCATCAGGCTCCGGATCAACCCCTCGGCCCCGGGCACGGCCTCCTGCGCCAGCGACGTCAGGTACACCAGCGGCTTGGGCTGCCCAGACTGCCGCGCAGCCGAGAGCCCGCGCCAGGCCCGGTCGCCGAACAGACGAGCACCACCCAGGTCCGACTCGGGCAGCATCACCAACAAGGTCCGACCATCCAGGAAGCCGACGTGATCGGCGGACCGGGTCGCCCGACGCAACATCCGAGCCATCTCGGCCAGCAGATCCTGACCCCGCTGACCCTCCGGCACCGGCCGGCGCGGGTCGAGCCGGACCGCGACGGCCGAGAACCGACGCTTGTACCGCAAGGCACGCGACACCTCGGCATCCAGCGACAGAGCCATCTGCGTCGGCCGCAGGATGTCCTCGACGAAGTCCTTGTCCCGCAGATCCAGGAGATCGCGGAAGAGACCGATGTGACGGTCCTTCTCCTCGATGGTCTTGCGGGCCTCCTCCGCGTCGTCCTTGACATCGGCCATGAGCAGCAGGACGTCCTCGGGCTCCGGCACCGCAGGCTTCCGCCACGGCACACCCTCGACCCGCAGGACCCCAGCCCGCTCCTTGGCCACCTCGGGCATCTCACCGAACTGATCCCGAGGCTCCTCGTTGGCCAACAACGCCAGGCAACCATCGATGACCCGCCGAGCCGCAGACCGACGGGGCGGGTTGAGCAGCTCGGCCAGGTCCCTCGGAAGCGGCCAGCCAGACGTGGCGTCCTCGAGCCTCTGCAGCGCCGTGGTCCCGAAGAGACGCTCCTCGAGCCTCTCCCGACGAGCCGGGTGCACCTGCTCCAGCAAGGCACCGAGCACGGCCTGGTCTTCCGGATCCGGCACCAGGAGCCGCTGCCCCAGCCGCGCAGCGAAGCCGGCGGTGATGGCACCGTAGGGCGGAATCCCCTGGGCCTTGGCCACCACATAGGCCGCCGCGGCGATGGTCACGCACTCCGCCGCACCATCACCACCCACGGCGAAGAACTCGCGCATCCGATGCCACAAGGCGATGTGACGCACCCGGGCCGCACCCAGCAGCTTGAGCGCATGTCCCGCCTCGGCCACCTCGCGTCCCTGGCCGATGAGCGACGAGCTGGCCGCCAGACGAATGGTCTCCGACAGCTCCGGATCCCACTCCGCAAAGCGATCGATGTCCGCAGGATCGATGCCGCTCCAGTCCGCACTCAGCAGATCCTGCCAGGACACACCGCCCTGACTCCCTGGCATCTGCATGACTGCGCCCATGATGGATCTCCCCCGAGGGTCTGTCCGGTCCATCGGATCCAGAGAGGCGGTCCTGAAGCCGGCTTCCACGATTGTCGGCCGCGGCGGGATTCCCCCCTCAGGCGGATCGAGACCCGGGTCGCACCACCGAGCCCACCAGCGGCGGCGGATCCGGCGGAAGGTCCCGCAGATGCAGGTCTTCCGCAGAGGAGGTGAGGACCAGGATGGGCATTGCAGCTCCCCCAGTCCTCGCGGTAGACCTGCCCCAGTCGTCTCCCCTCCTGCACCTGGTTGCACGATGTCCACCCTGCTCCTCGCCACGCTCCTGGCCTGCGACCCCGACACCGACACCACCCCGACCCCCGCGGTCCCCGCACCCGGCCTGGCGGTGACCGAGACCGGCGTCGACCTGACGGACCTGGCCACC
>CAYFPX010000429.1:232-2103 GCA_964344945.1 uncultured Enterobacterales bacterium | reverse complement strand
CGAGGTCCATCGCGCCGCCCATGCCCTTGACCATCTTGCCGGGGATCATCCAGTTGGCGAGGTCGCCGTTGTCGGCGACCTGCATGGCGCCGAGGATGGCCAGGTCGATGTGTCCGCCGCGGATCATGGCGAAGGACTCGGCGGAGTCGAAGAACACCGACCCCGGGATGGTGGTCACGGTCTGCTTGCCGGCGTTGATCAGGTCCGGGTCCTCGTCGCCTTCGTAGGGGAAGGGGCCGATGCCCAGCAGTCCGTTCTCGCTCTGGAGCACCACCTCGATGCCGTCGGGCACGTGGTTGGCCACCAGGGTGGGCATGCCGATGCCCAGGTTGACGTAGGCGCCGTCGTGGAGCTCGCGGGCGACGCGGGCGGCGATCTGGTCGCGGGAGAGGGGCATGGGCTAGGCCTCCGGCCGGGGGCGGGTGGTGCGCTGCTCGATCCACTTCTGGTAGTCGGTGCCCTGGAGGATGCGCTGCACGTAGATGCCGGGCAGGTGGATGCTGTCCGGGTCGAGCTCGCCGGCGGGGACCAGCTCCTCGACCTCGGCGATGGTGATCCTCGCGGCCTTGGCGACCAGCGGGTTGAAGTTGCGGGCGGTCCGGCGGAAGACCAGGTTGCCGTGGGTGTCGCCACGCCAGGCCTTCACGAAGGCGAAGTCTCCGTGCAGGGCGTGCTCCAGCAGGTAGGTCCGGCCGTCGAAGTCCCGGGTCTCCTTGCCCTCGGCCCGCAGCGTGCCCACGCCCGTGGGCGTGTAGAAGGCGGGGACGCCGGCGCCCGCCGCCCGCAGGCGCTCGGCCAGGGTGCCCTGTGGGCACAGCTCCACGTCGAGCTCGCCGCTGAGGAACTGCCGCTCGAATTCCTTGTTCTCGCCCACGTAGCTCCCGATCATCGTGTGGACCTGGTGAGCCTGGAGCAGCACACCGAGGCCGCAGTTGTCGGTGCCGGCGTTGTTGCTGACCAGGGTGAGGCCGGAGCAGCCCTTGTCGTGCAGGGCGGTGATCAGGTTCTCGGGGTTCCCGCTCAGGCCGAAGCCGCCGACCAGCAGGGTGATGCCGTCGGTCAGGTCGGAGATGGCGTCGGTGGCGGTGGTGCGGACCTTGTTCATGGGCCCTCCAGGGCCAGGGTCGGAAGGTCTGCAGGGTCTAACGAGGTGCCTGAGTGGGTGCAGAAGTGCGCGGAATTACGACAGACTCAAGAAAGTCTGAAGTTTTTTGTTGACGGTGCCGAATAGAACCCCTACGTTTCAGTCGAATCAACCGAACTCCACCAGGAGCGACCCCTTCGATGTCCCGCTACGCCGCCATCACAAATGCCATCCTCTCCAGGACCCTCGGGTTCGGGCCGGGCCAGTGCGTCGTGAAGCGCGAAGCGGATCAGCAGCAGATGGGCCCTTGGCTCGGAGGCTTCATGTAGGCGGTTCTACACCAGCTCTACAGCGAAGCCCCGGGCCCTGCGAAGGACCCGGGGCTTTGTCGTCTCTGGGGGTCTCCGAAGGCCGTGTGCGTTGGGACACGTCCTGGGCTCCAAAACCAAGAAGGCTCGGTTCGACACCGAGACGGCCTGGGAGACCTTCGTCTCGCGCTGGAGACCGAACACAAGAACGAACACAAGACACGGAGATCATCACACACAACCGTCCTCTGGGGGCGAAGTTCAAATGGCTGAATGCCCGACTACGAATCGGGAGGGTGCAGGTTCGAGTCCTGCCGTCCCCACCATCGTCTTCCCCCGCAGCGGCAGCGGAGGGGGAAGCTGCGGTGCGCCGTCAGCAGGTCCCTTCCTGTTGTCAGTGAGCCGCAGTCGAACGGCCGCAGGAGTTCGAGTCCTGCCGTCCCCACCATCGTCTTCCCCCGCAGCGGCAGCGGAGGGGG
>CAYFPX010000429.1:0-132 GCA_964344945.1 uncultured Enterobacterales bacterium | reverse complement strand
CCGCAGTCGAACGGCCGCAGGAGTTCGAGTCCTGCCGTCCCCACCATCGTCTTCCGGACGCGCGGCCCTCGGGTCGTCGCATCGGTGTTCGGCGTAGCAGCATGAACCCGCACGGTTGGCTAAACCGGGGAG
>CAYFPX010000428.1:0-2116 GCA_964344945.1 uncultured Enterobacterales bacterium | reverse complement strand
GCGGTTGATCTCGTCGGCGAGCACCAGGTGCGCGAAGACCGGCCCCTTGTGGGTCTTGAAGCTGGCCTCGCGCGGGTTGTAGATCTGGGTGCCCAGGACATCGGCCGGCAGCAGGTCCGGGGTGAACTGGATGCGGCTGAAGCGCAGGTCCAGGGCGTGGGCCAGGGTTCGCACGGCGGTGGTCTTGGCCAGCCCGGGCACGCCTTCCAGCAGCAGGTGACCGCCGGCCATGAGCCCGATGAGCAACCGGTCCACCAGGTAGCGCTGGCCGACGATGACCTTGCCCACCTACTCGCGGAGGGACGTGAGCCAGGGGGTGAGGGCCGCGACCTCGGCCTCGAGCATCTCCATCTGCGCGCTCATGCGCTGTCTCCCGCTGCTGCTGCTGGTTTCTTCAGGACGAGAAGCGATCCACCAGGTCCCGGAACCAACCCCGGTCCGAGACCTTGGCGTCCTGGAGCTCCGCCAGCTGGCGCAGCAGCTCCTCCTCCTCCTTGCTCAGGTCCTTGGGGACCTCGACCACGACCTGCACGTGCTGGTTTCCCCGGCGGTTGGCCGAGTTGACGTGCACGATGCCCTGGCCACGGAGATCGAAGACCTTGCCCGACGGGGTGCCCCGCGGCACGGCGAGCATCTCGGTGCCGTAGACCGTGGGGATCTCGATCTCGGCGCCCAGGCAGGCCTGGGGGTAGCTGACCGGCACCGTGCAGTAGATGTCGTAGCCCTCGCGCTTGAAGAACTCGTGCTCGCGCACCCGCAGGGTCACGTACAGGTCGCCGGCGGGCGCCCCGGGATCGCCGTCGTCGCCCTTGCCCCCAAGGCGCAGCTGCATGCCGCTGTCCACGCCCGGGGGCACGGTGACGGCGAGCTTGGCGGACTCGCGGTTCCGGCCGCGGCCGTCGCAGGTGGGGCAAGGGGACTCGACCACCTGGCCCTGGCCACCGCAGGCCGGACAGGCCGTGCGGATGTGGATGAAGAGCTGCTGTTGGACCACCTGGCCGGTGCCGCGGCAGGTGCCGCAGGTCTTCTTGCCGGTGCCCGCCTTGGCGCCGGAGCCGTTGCAGGGACTGCAGCCCACCTGGCGGGGGAATTCGATCTCCTGCTCGGAGCCCTGGATGGCGTCCATGAAGTCCAGTCGGAGCACGTACTCCAGGTCGGCGCCGCGCCGGACCCTGGGACCGCCACGGCCGCCGCGAGCACCGCCGCCGAAGCCCCCGCCGCCCCCGAACAGGTCGGAGAAGATGTCGCTGAAGTGGCTGAAGATGTCCTCGGCGCCGCCGAAGCCGGGGTTGAAGCCGGCGCTGCGCATGCCCTCGTGGCCGAAGCGATCGTAGGCCGCCCGCTTCTGGGGATCGCTCAGCACGTCGTAGGCCTCGCTGGCCTCCTTGAACTTCGTCTCGGCGGCGGCGTCGCCCGGGTTGCGGTCCGGGTGGTACTGCATCGCGAGCTTGCGGAAGGACTTCTTCAGCACCTTCTCGTCGGCGTCCTTGGGGACGCCGAGCACCTCGTAGTAGTCGCGCTTGCTCATGGACTCTCCAGACACACCAACGGCCGGACCCCCTCGCGGGAGCCCGGCCGGTGTCTAACGGGACGGCTCAGGCCTCTTCGAACTCGGCGTCGATGACGTCGTCCCCACCGTCGCTCGGCGGGGGGCTGCCCGCGTCGGCCTCGGGGCCGGCGCCGGGGTCCGCGCCCTCGGCGCCGCCCTGGTACATCATCTGGCCGATGGCCTGGGCCTTGGCCATGAGCGTGTCGAAGGCGCCCTTGAGCGCGGCGGCGTCGTCGCTGTCCAGGACGCCGCGGGCCTCGGCCAGGGCCTCTTCGAGCTCCGTCGCCTTGTCCTCGGGGATCTTGTCCCGGTTCTCGTTGAGCAGCTTCTCGACCTGGTAGACCTGGTTGTCCAGGTTGTTGCGGGCCTCGATGATCTCGCGGGCGGCCTTGTCGCTGTCGGCGTGGGCTTCGGCGTCCTTGACCAGCCGCTCGACCTCGTCCTTGGACAGACCACTGGAGGAGGTGATCGTGATCTGCTGCTCCTTGCCGGTGGCCTTGTCCTTGGCCTTGACGTTGAGGATGCCGTTGGCGTCGATGTCGAAGGTGACCTCGATCTGGGGCATGC
>CAYFPX010000427.1:0-2118 GCA_964344945.1 uncultured Enterobacterales bacterium | reverse complement strand
GCGACGGCCTTGTGGCCCGGATCGGCGTTGAAGTCCCCCATCACCAGCGCCCGGTCGCGCTCGTCGGCGTCGGCAGGCAGGCGCTCCATGACCAGCGGGGCGCTCTTCTCCTGGTTGGGGTTGGCGGCGTCGAAGTGGGTGTTGGCGACGTAGAGGGTCTTGCCGGTCTCGGCGTCGCGCACCCGCGCCCAGCCGACGATGCGGTGAAAGGAGGTCGCCTTGAAGCTGCCCGAGAAGGGAACGTCCGGCTGCGGCCCGAGCCAGTAGTAGCCGTGCTCGAGGATGTCGAAACGTCCCTTGCGGAAGTAGAGCGTCGCGTCGGGGTAGTCGGGGAAGGCGGCGTCCGTCGCCGTGGCCTTGTAGTAGAGCGCCACGTACTCGGGGTGGGTCGCCATCAGCAGCGCGGCCTCATCGCCGTCGGGCGCCTGTGCGAAGCTGCTCGGGGTGAGCTCCTGCAGGCCGACGATGTCGGCGTCGTAGTCCTTGATCAACCCCTGCAGGTGGGGCACGCGGTCCTTCCACGGGTCGTGGTCGGCCTTGGCGCAGAAGGAGCACAAGACGTTGAAGGTGATGACGCGCAGCGAGGCGGGCTCGGAGGCCGCATCGACCTCCGAGCCGCTCGAATCCTGGCTGCTGCAACCGGCGCTGAGCGCCAGCGGCGCCGCCCACAGCAGGGCGGCGAGGGCGATGCGCCCTACTTGACCTGCTTGTCGCACTTGTCGCCGATCCAGCCCTTCTTGCAGGTGCACTTGCCGGTCTTGGCGGCGCACTTGTAGACGGTGGTGATGTCCAGCGGCACGACCGCGCCGCGGCTCGAGCTGTAGCCGTACAGCGACGCGACTTTGTTTATTGATTCGGCGACCACCGAGAGGTAGCCGGTGCCGCGGATGCCGGCCTGGATGCTGTCGACCAGGAGCAGCCCGCCGTGGGCCTGGGTGAGCTCGCGGGCCAGGGCGTAGAACTCGGGGGTGATGCCTTCGCCCGGGTTGCCCTCGCCCATGACGGGCTCCATCAGGAAGAGCTCGAAGAACACGCCGTCGGTCTCGGCCTGGGCGAAGGCGGCCCGCAGCGCGTCGAGGTCGTTGATCGGCACGGTGACCAGGTTGGTGTTGTCGTGGTGGCTGGCCAGGTGCTTCCGGTAGGTGCCGACGCAGCTGTCCGACGCCTGTGCGGGCCGGTCGGTGCGGCCGTGGAAGCTGCCTTCGAGGGTCAGGAATTGGATGGTCCGGCCGTGGTGGCGGCCGCCCTCGCGGGTCTGGATGAGCGCGTTGGTGTCGCTGATGCGGCAGGCCACGGTCACCGACTCGGAGCCGCTGTTCATGCAGATGAAGCGGGTGTAGGGGCAGCCGTCGGCCCGGGTCTGGCCGGCCTCGGCCCGCAGCGCGGCGGCGAAGCGCTTCTGGCTGGCGTTGGGGGTCATGACGTTGGCCATGACGTGGGGCTCGGCCATGACCGCCAGGATCTCGGCGGGCGCGTGGCCCATGCCGAGCATGCCGTAGCCGCCGTTGTCGTGGATGACCGCGCCGTGGCTGGTGACGATCCAGGGGCCCCGGGCCGCCAGGGCCACGTAGGGGTTGATGGTCTCCGGCGGGTAGAAGTTGACGTACTCGGTCTGCAGGGCGGCCGCGAAGGAGGCCTCGTCTGCGGTCAGCAGCTCGCCGTACTCGCCGGCCAGGGCCCTGTGGGCGGCCTGGGCCGCCAGGATCGCCTCGGCCAGGGTCGGATCGCTCTGGAGGAAGCGGTCGACGGTCGCGTCGTCCAGGCCCACGGTCTCGCGGGGGCCCGCGTGGTCGCGGATGGCCTGCAGGGCGGTCTTGGCAGCGGTCATCGGGGCTCCTTGGGCTTGGTGGATCCATACCCTGGCGCCCCGGTCCGCGGCAGGTGACAGATCCGACTCCTGACAGGGGGAACAGTCCCATGCGCATCGAGCGTCTCGAGCCCGGTGAGGGACCGCGCCTGAGGGCGATCCGCCTGCGTGCCCTGCGGGACGCCCCGGACGCCGTTGGCAGTTCCCTGGCGCCCGGACTGGTTGCTGCCCTCGGTGGTGGCGACTTGCCTCTCCACAGACGATGATGTAGTATGAAGTATGCATCGCATCACAATTTCGCTGCCGGAAGA
>CAYFPX010000426.1:0-2122 GCA_964344945.1 uncultured Enterobacterales bacterium | reverse complement strand
CGCCAAGGATCCCCTCCGCGATCGCCGCTGGGGGAAGTCCCGCGAGGGTCTCCAGACTCTCCCGGGGTGCATGCCATCCCAGGGACTCCAGCGCCCCCTGCCGGTCGGTGTGGGCCAGCAGGACGGCGAGCTGCGCCGGCGGCACCGCCCCCTCTGGCTTCCACCCAGCACCCAGCCAACGCGGATCGGCGGGCACCCAGAACCCGCTCCCTTTCCGCAGGGCGCCGGAGGCGGTCAGGGTGTCCACGAGCTCGGCGCCGACCGCCTGGCCCAGCCACGGTCGGAGCGCCGGTGAGACCGCGGCCAGATCCTCCGCGAAGGTCTCGCCTACCCGGGCGAGATCCGGCCCCGTGAGGCGCAGCGGCCCCCAGCGGCCGAGGCTCTGGGCCAGCAACCGCGCCAGGATCTCTGCGCCATGGGAGGCGAAGCGCCGGGCCTGCTCCGGTCTGCCCTGGCGCAGGAGCCCTTGTGCTACCGCTTGGACGAACCCCTCCGTAGGAGTCCGGTCGCCCCGGATGTGGCCCAGCCCCCACCAAGTGCCAGGCCACGACAGGCTCCCCGTCCCCGGCTGCGACTGGAAGCTAGTCACGAGCTTCGGGAAGCCCTGCACCAAACGGGCCCGGTCATCTTGGGACAGGGAGTCGTGCACCGCCGCGACCCGCAGGGTCGCGGGCAACGGCTCCGCTTCGCGGGGGCGCCCTTCCATCAGCATCGAGAGCCCGTGGGCCACTCGGCTGCCCAGCCGCGGGAAGTGTCGCCGGATTTCGAAGAAGGCCTCGAGTGGCGTCGGGTTCGAGCAAGCGAGCATCCACGGCGCGGCGTCCTGGGCAGATAGCTGGGTCAGCAGCGCCCACAGCACCCGGGCGGCCTCGGGGGTGTCGGGCGGCCCCAGCCAACCCAGGTCCCCGACGTGCGGGGCCCCCGCTGCCCGCAGCACCTTCAGCGCGGCCCGTCCGGTCCCCTCGTCCTCGGCCTGCACCAGCACCGGACGGTTTCGCCAGTCCGGCATCAGCTCTCGGACCGGGACCCGTGGCAGCTCGGGCGAGAAAATGCGGGCCTCCAGGTGGTCCCCCGGTTCGACGCCCCCGTTGTGCCACGCCGGAAGCTCCTGGCTGACCTCCTCCCAAAGACGACGCAGATACCCGCCGTCGCCGACCAACAGCACGGAGAGCTGCTCCCCAAGAGCCCGGTTCGACGACAGGAGCTGGGCCAGGACCCGGGCATCTCCCCGCTTGAGTCCGGTAAGCAGGTTCAGGCGACTGCCACGGCTCTGCGGGCCCAGACCGTCCGGCCACTTCTCCGCGATGCGGGTGGCCTCTCCTCGCGGCAACCGGGCAGCCAGCTCGCGCTCCCAGATCCCCCTGGCGCCCTCCGGCAGCACGAAGTGGCTCTGTTGGGTCATGCAGGCACCGTACCAGACTCTTCACATGATGAATCATAGTGATTTCTACGGCCGGGTGAGGAAGATGGAGTCCCATCCACACGGAGAACCCCATGTCCCTGAACCCCACCGTGCTCTTCCTCAGCAGCCTCGGAGGCTTCCTCCTGGGCGCTTTGCTCGCCAACGATGCCTATGAGCGCACCCGGCGGACCGCTCACGGCGCGGCGGAGGCGGGCCGATGACGGTGCTCGCGCTCGGCCTTCCCCTCGTGAGCTGTGCAGTCGGCTTCGTGCTCCAGGACGCGGCGCTGCACGGGCGGGACCCCCAGGAGACCCTGAAGGCGCTCCTCGAAGCACTGCGCGAAGCATCCCCCGGCCCAGGGGCTTGAAAGCACCGCAGCCGGTCCTGATGAATGTTCAGACCATCACGGCGCATCGGGCGCCAGCATGCCCCATTGCTCACGCAGGGCCGGAACCCGCCGGTCGGCCCGCATGCGCCCGAGGGCGGCGTCGATCCGCTTCATGGCGGGCCGCGTTCTCCCTGGCGAACGGCGATGGCCCGGAACTTCTGAGTGCAGGGGCCATTCTCCAGCACTCGCATGCTCAGGTCGACACCTGGGGCCTTCCGGGTACAGCGCGCGGGGTACATGGCGCCAACCAGCTGAAATCACCTGTCCCCTGGGCTATGTGGAGTAGCTCCCTCCGGGAGCGCACCGCTGCTGCCCGGCCTCTCCGGCTCGGC
>CAYFPX010000425.1:0-2173 GCA_964344945.1 uncultured Enterobacterales bacterium | reverse complement strand
AGGGTGACATCTCCCATGCGCATCCCTTCCTCGTGGAGCGAGGCAACGACCAGCTGGTGGTGGCCCAGCACGACCAGCTCACCCTGCTCGGTTGGGGTCATGAGGCCGCCTGGCGGCTGCGGGGCGAGGCCCTGGGGCTCGAGGCCTTCCACCACGACGCCTGGGTCCTCGACGACGGCAGCGTGCTCACCCTGGTGGCCGAGGGGCGCTCGCTGGTGGTGGAGGGGGTCGAGCAGGACGTCGAGGGGGACGCCATCGTGCAGCTCTCGCCAGCCGGCGAGGTGCTCTGGACCTGGTCCCCCTTCGACCACCTGGACACCGGGGCCATCGCCGCTGACCAGGCCCACGACTGGATCCACGCCAACGCCCTGGTGGAGCGGGACGGGGTGATCCTGCTGTCGGCCCGGGCCCAGGACCGGCTCATCGCCATCGACCACGCCAGCTCCGAGGTGCTCTGGCAGCTGGGGGAAGGCGGTGACTTCGAGCTGGTGTCCGGCGGCTGGTTCGACGGGCAGCACGCGCCCGAGTGGCACGGCGACGGGGCGTTGGTGCTCTACGACAACGGCCTCTCCCGGGACCGGAGCCGCGCCGTGGTCTACGGGCTGGACGTCGAGGGTCGGACCCTGTCCCAGTGGTGGGCCTGGGAGTCCGAGGCCTACACGCCCCGGCTGGGGGACGCGGACCGGTTGGAGGGAGGGCACCTGCTGGTGACCGCCGGCGGTCCCGAGGCCCGGGACGCGCCGGCGGTGATCACCGAGGTCGCGCCCGATGGTGCGGAGGTCTGGTCACTGACCGTCGAGGACGCGGCGCTGTACCGGGCGCGGCGGGTGGACTGGCCTTGGTTGAGGCCGCTGGCGGGCCATCGACTTCACTGAGCTCGGCGCCGAAGGAGGGGACCTCGACCACCTTGACCTTGCTGGCGTCGGCGGGGGACTGGAAGATGGCGGCGGCGACGCCGGCGACCACGGGGGCTCGGGGTTGCAGTCCTCGGCGTGGGCCGGTGCGGCCAGGAGCAGGAGGGGGAGGAGGGAGCGCATCGGGCGTCGCGCGGTGCCTGGTGCTGTGGCGGCGCAAGGGTGGTGCCACCCCTGAGGACGGCAAAGCTACGGCGCCCGGCCCCCCAGGGGGGTGTCGGGCGGGGGTGCGCGTGCCCCAGTCACCGGGGCTTCGGAGTTGCGCCGGCCAGCCCCGGGGTGAATGTCAGTGCCGTGGGGCAGCCCCGGGGTGGATGTCAGCCTCGTTGTCGTGGCGGCTTCCCAGGGGAGCTGAGCGCGGACGAACGTCCGAAGTACGGACGTTGGTCGGTGTGCGGGGCACCAGTCCTCGCCCGCGGATGACATTCACCTCGGGGCTGCCCCCCAGGCCCTGACATTCGACCGGGGGCTGCCGCTCCTACCGGCCCCTGGCGGCCCTCTTCTCCCGCTTCTTGCACGCGGAGATCCTGTCGTTGCCCGCGGGGACGACGCGGACGTCAGGCCAGCACCCCATCCCCCGCCAGCTCCGCCAGCAGCGCCTCCGCCACGTCCGGCTCCGCGCCCAGGTCCGCCAGCGTCGCCATCCAGTCGCTGCGGGGGCGCACCTCGGTCACGCCTTCGAGCAGCGCATGCGTCCCCGGCGAGCTGCCCACCAGGCCCGTCGAGCCGTCGGGCTCCTGCACCACGACCCAGTGCTCGAGCGCGTCGCCCAGCGGTGGCACTGGCGCCAGGTCGCAGTCCCCGGTCACCAGCCGGGCCAGCGGCTCGGCGCCCAGGCGGCTCCGCACGTGCTGCCAGCGCGCCAGGGTGCCTTCGGGCAGCGCGACCGGGCAGGCGCCGGTGGCCAGGGCCAGGCCCTCCCCCCGGGGGCGTCGCCAGCGCCGGGCGGCGGCGACTGCCCGCTCGAAGGCCGCCACGCCCTCGGCCCTGGGCAGCAGCCAGTCGCCGAAGGCCAGCGCCAGGCTCCGCCGCTCCTGGATGGCGTCGTGGAAGGCCGGATCGCTCATGAAGGCGTCGACCCGCTTCACGCTGCCGCCCCAGACCACCAGCGCCGTGGTGCAGGGGTACTCCTCGATCAGGCTCTGCAGGACCCGGGAGCGCCGGTAGGGGTCGGTGTGCCATGCGCGGAGGTCCGTGGCTTGCAGCCAGCCCAGCTCCGTGTCGGTGAGTCCCTGCACCACCAGGCCGGCGTGGACCTT
>CAYFPX010000424.1:1833-2187 GCA_964344945.1 uncultured Enterobacterales bacterium | reverse complement strand
GGGTTTGAGCCCCGCAACCACTACCGCCCGGGCCTCGTCTTCACCGGCCTCGCCCCCGACGGCCAGCCGGTTTCAATTCCGGTCAAGACCGCGCTCGAGACCATGAAATGCGTCATTGGCGCCACCCGCTTCGGCAAGGGCGTCACCTTCCAGGTCTGGGCGGATCAGGCGGTCCAGCGCGGCGATTGCGTGATCTTCGTCGATCCCAAGGGCGATGACTTCCTGCCTGTGATCCTGCGGAGCCGGGCTGAAGCCATGGGCCGGGAATTTCTCCTGGTCGATCTGCGCGAGACCGGCGCCGGCCGCTGGGCCCCTCTTGAACACGGCCCCCTTGAGGAGCGGATCATCCGGATG
>CAYFPX010000424.1:0-1823 GCA_964344945.1 uncultured Enterobacterales bacterium | reverse complement strand
CGTCATCCGCGAGGTGATGGCGGAGCTGCCGCGTACCAGCCTCGGCGCAATCGCCGACGCCCTTGAACGGCGCGACCTGTCAGAGGGGGAATGGAAGGCCCTGCTCTCCCCGCGTGAGAAACTGAAACGCCTGGCCCGGCGTCCCGCCCTCACGCCCAGGGCCGGCCGTGGCCTCGATCTCGACCGGGTGATCCGCTCGAACGCCGTGCTCTATGTCATCGGCGACATCGATGACGACGAGATCCGGCTTGCGGCCCGCACACTGCTGGTCGAGGTGGCGCAGCTCGCCCGGAGACTCCGCCATGAACGCACGGCCCCGCTCAGCCTCTTCGTCGACGAGCTGAAATTCATGGCCTCGGCGGTCATCCTCCGCGTCCTGGCCGCGGCCGCCTATACCGGCCTCAACCTCAATCTCGCCTTCCAGTCCTTCGCCGACCTGCTCAAGCCCGATGACGAAAGCCTCGACGGCCGCGCCGTGCTCCAGGCTGTCCTGACCAACTGTCAGGTGAAGCTGTTCTTCGGCGGCTCAGATGTCGAGACCGCCGAATGGGTCCAGGCTGCCTCCGGCACCAGGCCCAAGCGGGTCACCCGCATGGAGCGCACGGAGGTGGGCGCCTATGGCGGCGAGCGTTGGGAAGACGGCCGAACCGTGGGCGAGATCGAAGAACCGCTGATCCACGCCAACACCATCCTGACCCTGCCCCGGAGCCATGCCGTGCTGTTCCAGCCGGAGCGGACCGCCAGCCTGGTCCGGGTGCAGCCGATCCGCATTCCGGAGACCGAGGCGATCGCTGCAAAGGCTGTCACGGCAGCAGCATCTGCATGATTACAGGAGCATCGATAGCACGCAGACCTGACAAAATCCGCATATTGCGTAAAATCTGCAATTGAAAGGGAGGCTCCATGCGCGAAGTGTCCGCTACCGAGTTTGCTCGGAATTTTGGCCAGTACCGCGAGATCGTCCAGCGTGAGCCTGTGGCCGTGACCAGCCATGGCCGCACGACAGGCTATTTCGTGTCGCCTGTCGAGTATGAGGAACTGCAACGCTACAAGCACCTCATGCAGCGTTCCTTTGCGACCAAGGATCTTTCCGCCGAGCACATCGCCGCGATCGCCGGAGGCCACATGGCGGCAGAGCATTACCATCTCGACGCGCTGCTAGAGAACGAGTGACCTAGGAATGAGCGTGAGGCATCTGGATTGCTCGATCCTATGGTGCATAAAACAAGGGCGGTGGAGACCACCGCCCTTTGGCACAGCCGTCCATTTTGTGGTCGGCTCAGCCGAAGACACCCTTAAGAGCCGCGGCGGAGACTGTCACGATGAAGGTGACCAGCCCGCCGATCAGCAGCCCCCGCCAGAATCGGAAGTCTGTCAGCGTGCGATCGCTGAGCTTCTCGATCATCCTGGCTTCGAAGGCGGCAATGTCGTTGCGGATCTCTGCACGAAGGGTCTTCGTGCTTTCTTCCGCAATGTCCTTCGCCATCAAACGGGTCTGCTCACGCACCGACTGGGGCAGGATGTATTCCATGATGTGGATGACCTCCCTTGCCTGTATGGGCGTGAAACCGGCTTCCTGAAGTTGTCTTCCGGCCCGCTGCCAGATGGCCTCAACCATGTCGGCCATACGATCTTCTTCCACAAGAACCTCCTCCACCTCGAAGCGTTGGAAGCCTTATGAATCCGAGAGCGCCCCTGAGGACCCTCGACGGGTCCATAAGGGCGATCTGCGATCGCAGTTTCAACTATAGAGCACGAACGCCGACATGTCCTGCATCGTGCTCAGGCGCGGGGCTCACCCCTGGCCTTTGCCTCGCGCTCCT
>CAYFPX010000423.1:0-2199 GCA_964344945.1 uncultured Enterobacterales bacterium | reverse complement strand
TCGAGATCACACGATGGCGGTCAGCGGGCCTCCGAGTCTCGCTGATGGGTCACGTTGCGGAGCCTGCCCATGACGCCATGGCTGAATCACCATAGTGAAAAGTCCAGCGAGACGACACGCGTCCCACTTAGTCGCGACCGCGAGTTACCCATAGCTCAACAAGCCCCAGACCAGTAAGCAACACACCGGTAGACGCAAGGGCAGTGGAGCTGACGAACCAAATGGGAACTGGTGAGTCGTCCCCCGGGCATGACCCCGGCAGCCCGGATTCACGGCCGGCTACACACGGCGCCGCCAAGGCAGAACCAACCACAACTGCTCCAACGCCAATAGCGATCCTGGCAATATTGCCCGGAGAGGTCTCCAGCTCGAGCTGAGTCGTCAGCCCCGTCCACTGCCACCCCACCGTGTGACCAACCGAAGGTGATGGGTTGAGGGAATACCCAGCCGGGCTGGTGGGCAGCGACTCACCTATCGGAGGCCATAGGAAGGCTCCTTGGCTACTCGGCCTCGCCGACGCCGGCATGCTGCGACTAGGCAGACCAACATCCAAACAGGAGATGGGCCGCTCAGCGCGAGGTGCCCCGACTAGGAGAAGGAGTATGTGTCCTGATAGTACCATCCGCCCGTCACGAATTCGATCATGCGTCCGCTGATCATGAAGTCCAAGAGCCAGTCAAAGACCTCAACCATGTAATTATCCAGCAACATCCCGTCGAAGTTGGGGAACGGGGGAAGCTCGGGACTCTCGCTTCCAGTGGTGATACCACTTGAGTCCCCACTGTCATCGAACAGTCTTGGACATATTCTCGCCAGGAAGCCCTTTACGGCCTCCTTGATGTCGTCAATCCACTCCAGGAACCCCTCAAACCAATCTGAGTGGGTGATAAACCAGAGAAGTATGAACACGACCCCCATGATAGCGAGAGCCATGAGAAATGCTGTGACAGTGAACAATGCGAAGATCAAAGCGGCCCAGCCACCTGTCAGTCCCGCCGCTGCAATCACAGCAAGGGCCGCAGCTTCCATCAAGGCGAAAAGCGTGGCCCCCACGGCCGCTGTCAGAGCATACAGTGTCCACTTGACGAATGGGTACTGGTCCATCCAATCCCCGATCTTGTCAACTGCCCAGTCGTTGAAGTCTGCCACCTTCTCGCGGAATGGCCTGTCTTCGACGACTGTGTACTCTTCCGCCCCAACGCCAGGTTCAGAAGAGCTCCCTATTCCCCCAACTAGTTGGCTCAACAAGTCCTCTACGGCGACGAAGAGCAGCTCCTGGGAGCCCAGGCGGCCCCCGGACGCCGTGTCTTGGTCGGAGTCTGAGTCTGAAACAATGCTGCTGACAGCATCTGACATCCAGGAGCTGAAATTACCCTGATCTGCAAGGGCTGCCACCCCAGCTGAGAGCCCCGTCTGCACTTCAAGCAGAACAGACGCCGCGGCACGGTCGAAGACCGCAGGGTCGGCCAATCGTTCCGGTGACAATCCCTGGTGGATGCTGGTTGCACTTTCCTTCAACACCGGGGCAGCAGCACTCGCGATGGTAGCAGCGACATGTTGTGCAATAGGTACTGCTCGGTTCACTGGCGCAGAAGCGGCTGAACGTCGACCATGTGCAAGAATGCGCTCAATGTCTCTGTCGCTCAAGAGTCCGCGGCGTCGCGCGTTGATTGATCGTGCCGAGGCCAGCGTTTGGCGTGCCATTCGCGCTCCTCTGTACCTGCAGACTACCGTGAGTCTAGTAGGACCGGCCCGTGGCAATCACCTTGACATTGGCCTTGTTCGACGCAGTGTCCATCACGAGACCCACCCGACCATTGGCGCCGTTTGGGTCCGAGGGCGAGCCAAAGACGCCGAATCCGGCAAAGGGCAGCGAGGTGACATCAACCTGATTCATCAGCGTGGCACGCGGATCCCAGAGTACACCGTCTCCACTGGTGTAGTACTTGACGGTCAACTTCGGCGTTGTGCCGCTAGAATCGCTAACCACCATCTGGAATCGAAGTACGTCTGCGCGTGCAAGCCAAGCGTTGAACTCCACGGAGGAGAACCGCTCAGTGGTTCCGGCGACCACGCCGTCGAAGACGGTGATGGAGAAGAGCCTCATGATTGCATTCCTCAGGATGAGAGTTGGGACCATAGCATATACACCCCTGCGGAATCATGTTGATCGGAGGGCTCCTGTGGTTGCGGCGGAGC
>CAYFPX010000422.1:0-2243 GCA_964344945.1 uncultured Enterobacterales bacterium | reverse complement strand
AGGCCAATGGCGGCCTGGACCTGAGCTGCCTGGACGGCTGCCTGATCGGCGAGGAGCTGGCCTGGGGCTGCACCGGCATCGGCACGGCGATGGAGGCCAACGGGCTGGCCCAGCAGCCGGTCATCCTCGGCGGCTCCGATGCCCTGAAGGCCCAGTACCTCGCCCCGATGATGGACGAGCTCCAGCTCTGCGCCTACGCCGTGACCGAGCCCGGCGCCGGCTCCGACGTGCAGGCCATGAAGACCACCGCCGTCCGCAAGGGCGACAAGTGGGTGCTCAACGGCAACAAGATGTGGATCACCAACGCCGGCGTGGCGAAGTGGTTCTTCGTCGTCGCCCTGAGCGACCCCGAGCGCAAGGCCCGTGGCGGCATGACCGCCTTCGTCGTCGACGCGGACTCCCCCGGAGTCACGGTCGGCAAGAAGGAGTACAACATGGGCCAGCGGTGCTCGGACACCCGCGGCATCACCTTCGAAGACGTCGAGGTCCCCCACGCGAACATGGTCGGGTCCGAGGGCGACGGCTGGAAGCTCGCCATGGCCGCCTTCGACTACACCCGGGCCGCGGTCGCGAGCGCCGCAGTCGGCCTGGCCCGCGCCGCCTACGAGCACAGCGCCCGGTACGCCATGGAGCGCAAGACCTTCGGCAAGCCCATCGCGGCCCACCAGTCCATCGCCTTCATGATCGCCGACATGGCGACCAACATCGAGGCCGGCCGCTGGCTCGTCTGGAACGCCGCCCACCGCAAGGACCAGGGCCTGCGCAACACCATGCAGTCCTCGATGGCCAAGGCTTTCTGCGCCGACATGGCCATGAAGGTCGCCACCGACGCGGTCCAGGTCTTCGGCGGCTACGGCTACTCCCAGGAGTACCCGGTGGAGAAGCTCATGCGCGACGCCAAGATCTTCCAGATCTACGAGGGCACGAGCCAGATCCAGCGGCTGATCATCTCCCGCGAGATCTTCGTGCGGAATCGGTAGAGCCGACTTGGCCCGCCCGAGCTTCGAGCGCAAGCAGAGCGGCACCGGCCGCAAGGTCCTGGTCACCGGCGGCACCGGCTTCGTCGGCGCGAACGTGGTGCGCCTGCTGGTGGCCCGAGGCGACCGGGTGACGTGCACCGTGCGGGCCAGCTCCCCGGGGCTGGGCCTCGCCGGGCTGCCGGTGAAGCGCCTGCGGCTGGATCTCGGCGACCCGGACGCCGTCGCCCGTGCCCTGCGTGGGGTCGACGAGGTCTACCACCTGGCCGGGATCTTCGACCCGAGTCCCGACGGCGCGAAGCTCATGCGGAGGGTCCACGTCGACGTGGCCCGGACCCTGTGCGACGCCAGCCTCGCCGTCGGTGTGGGCCGGCTGCTCTACTGCTCCTCCTCGGTGACCGTCGGCTTCGGGCCGCGGGACGCGCCGGGTGACGAGGACACCCCCTTGCCGCCACTCGACGACTTCTACGGGCGCGGCACCGCGCTGCGGGCGTACCACGACTCCAAGCAGGCGGGCGAGGCGCTGGTCGCCAGCTACGTCTCCCGGGGGCTGGACACGGTCACGGTGAACCCCGACTACGTCATCGGCCCCTGGGACATCAAGCCCACCTCGGGCGCCTTGATCGTGGCGATGGCCAGGCGCTGGATTCCCTTCCACCCCGCCGGCGGCAAGTGCTTCATCGACGCCGTGGACTGCGCGAAGGGGCACCTGTTGGCCATGGAGAAGGGCACCCCCGGGCAGCGCTACCTGCTCGGCAACCACAACCTGAGCTACGCCGAGTTCATGGGCATCGTGGCCCGGGTGGTCGGCCGCCGGCCGCCCCTGGGGCCCATCCCCGGCCGCGCCAACCGCGCCCTGGGCCGGGTCGGGCGGGTCCTGCACCGCCTCGACACCCACCGCTTCGCCGGCCTGGACCCGATGGTGCTGAGATCGATGGCCCAGGAGCGGTACCGCACGGGCCAGCGGTCCTGGGACGAGCTGGGCGTGCCGCGCACGTCGATCGAAGACGCCGTGCAGAGCGCCTACGCCTGGTTCAAGGCCCAGCGGTACGTCTGATCGTCGAGGGCCCTCGAAGCAGCAGGGCCGACCGTCGCCATGCGGCGAGGTCGGCCCCGGGAAGGACGGTCGGCGGAGCTACTTGTTTGCGCCGTCGTTGATCCAGAGGAACAGCGTGTCGAAGTCGGTCTTGGAGAGGGTGCCGCCCTTGGGCATGGTCGCGCCACCGCCGTCCGAGTTCGAGGAGTGGGTGCCCTCGATCTTCATGA
>CAYFPX010000421.1:0-2261 GCA_964344945.1 uncultured Enterobacterales bacterium | reverse complement strand
CCGACACCGACACCGACGCCGACGCGGATGCCGACACCGACACCGACACCGGGATCCCGGACGATCCCTACGCCTTCTCCACGTCGCCCCCGAGCGACTACACCCGGGTCGACCGGGCGGGCATGCCGGCGATCAACACCGCGGTGATCGCGTCCAAGGACGCCTACAACGCGGCGGATCCGACCCACGATGCGGCCGGTGACTTCGTCGGCGAGATCATCGCCAGCCTGGACTTCCTGCACGCCGCTCTGGACGACGACCTGACCTCTCTCGGCCTCACGCCCTGCACGGTCGCGGGCGACGGTACCGGGAGCTGCGTGGCCGCCGCCGCGCCGCTGGTGCTGCCGGACACCCTGAAGATCGACGCCACCGCCGACGGGGGCTTCCCCAACGGCCGTGATCTCGACGATCCCGTGATGGACGTCACGCTGGCGGTCGTGCTCCTCGAGCTTGCCGACGGCACCCACGCTGCCGACACGCTCGTGGGCGTGCTCAACCCCACGAGCAACGACGTCCCCAACTCCCCCAGCTTCCCCTACGTGGCTGCGGCCCAGTAGGTCCTTCCCTGTGTCGGGGACGTCCCGGTTCGCCGGGACGTCCCGGCCTGGAGGCTTCGCGATGTTCCTCGTCACCCTGCTCCAGCTCGCCTGTGCCCCGGCTCCGGCCCCCGTCGTCTCCGAGCCGCTCCCCGCGGCTGTCGAGGCCACCCCCCCAGCCCCCGAGCGCTCCCGCCCCTTCGCCGACACCCTGGCCGCGCTCGACGCCGAGCTCGCTGGCCTGGAGCGGCGCATCGACCAGCGGTCGCCCCAGTGGCTGCTGGAGTCCCAGCTCGCCCAGGGCCTGCTCCAGCGGGCACGGCTGACCGGCGACCTGGACGACTACGTCGACGCCCAGGCGGCCATCGACCGGGCCTTCGCCATCGCGCCGGAGGGCTCCGGCCCCTTCCTGGCTCGGGCGTCCCTCAACTACACCCTGCACCGGCTCGACCGGGTCGAGGGGGACCTGGTCCGGGCCGAGCGGGCGATCCTGGTCTCCGACGACACCCGGGCGGCCATCCTCCGACTGCGGGCTGGCCTGTTGCTCCAGCGGGGCTTCGCCGGCGGCGCCGCGGCGCTCTACGAGCAGGCCCAGGACCTGGACGAGACCTCCAGCGGCCATGGATCCCTGGCGATGGCCCAGCTGCGCCAGGGCAAGTGGACCGAGGCCGAGGCCTCTCTGGACGCCGCCGAGGCCAGCTACCACGGCCGGTCCGTGGAGCCCCTGGCCTGGATCACCCTGCACAGGGGCATCTTCGACCTGGAGCGGGACCGGCTGGACGAGGCCCTGGCCCACTACGAGGACGCCCTGGCCATCATGCCCGGCTGGTGGCTGGCGGAGGAGCACGTCGCCGAGATCCACGTGCTCCAGGGCCGGGGTGACCAGGCCGTGGCGATGTACGAGGACATCGTCGCCCGCACGGGCCTGCCCGAGTTCATGGACGCCATCGCGGGGGTCCTGGAGGCCAAGGGCGACGACGACGGCGCCCGCACCTGGCGCCTGAGGGCCCGGTCCGTCTACGAGCGGCAGCTGGCCCTGTTCCCCGAAGCCGCTGCCGGCCACGCCCTGGGCCACTACCTCGAGGCCGGTGACTCCGTGGTCAGGGCCGTGGCCCTGGCCGAGTCCAACGCCGAGCTGCGCCCCAACGCCGAGGCGCTGGCGCTGCTGGCCGAGGCCTACGAGGCCGCGGGCCGGACCGCGGATGCGCGGTGGGCGCTGCAGCGGGCGAGCACGGTGGACTGAGTCCCGCGAGGCCGTCGCCGCCTAACCCCGGAGAGCCGGCGGGCTTCTGCAAGCTCATGGCCCCGATGATGGTCCCGGCCATGCCCAGGGCGAACACCAAGGACCTGGCGAACCTGAAGCGGATCCTCGAAGGGAGGTTGTCGGGTACACCAACTGGGGTCGAATGTCCGGTCTCGGACACCAACCGCCCTTCGATGTCCGGTCTGCTGGCTTCGGGAGGCGCGATGAGCCGAATTTCGCCGCTTCGGAGGCGTCTCAGCGGCCCAGCTGCGGCTTGAGCGGACATTGAACCCCATCTGGTGTCGGGAACCGGACAGTCGACCCCGGCTGGTGTCGTCTCCCGGGGGTAGCATCCGCCTATGTCTCCGTTCCTCACCTTCCTCCTCCTGTCCCTCCTCGGCGCCTGCGGCGACGACACCACCACCAATGGCGACACGGCCACGGCGACCGTGACCGAGACCGACGCGGACACCGACGCCGAC
>CAYFPX010000420.1:0-2264 GCA_964344945.1 uncultured Enterobacterales bacterium | reverse complement strand
GAGCGATAGCCGATGCTCCGCCCCTTGTGGCCGATGGTCACGTCGCCGTCGTCCAGCACGATGCGCAGGCCGAGGGTGCGGTACCAGTCCTGGCCGCCGGTGTTGGGGAGGGGCACCAGGATCAGGTCGAGGTGCTCGTCGTCCAGCAGCTCGCCAGACCACAAGGCCTCGACGAAGGTGGCCATGTCCGGCGCGGAGGTGACCAAGGCGCCGGTGTAGGCCAGGTCCAGAGGCGCCACGATGCGCTCGTGAACCGCCTCCTCCCAGCTCACCCCCAGAGCGGCCTCGATCGCCAGCCCCAGCAGGATGTAGCCGGCGTTGCTGTAGGCCCCGCGCTCCCCGGGCTCGCCCTTGATCTCGGAGTAGGCCAGGGCCAGCAGCTCGTCGCGGTCCCACAGGTCCTCGGCGTTGTTCCAGTAGCTGGCGTGATCGACGAAGTCCCCGAGCCCGCTGGTGTGCGCGATCAGGTGGGACAGGGTGATGTCCTCGCCCCCCGGGACGTCGTCGACCCAGGTCGCGATGGGGTCGTCGAAGGACAAGAGCCCGTCCTGGTCGAGCTGGTGCACGACCACGGCGGTGAAGGGCTTGGTGAGCGAGCCGGTGCGGAAGCGGTCCTCGACCACCATCGGCTCGGCGGTCTCCAGGTCCGAGACCCCGGCGGCACCCTCGAACACCGCCTCGCCCCCCTCGACCACCACCGCGGTGGCGCCGGGGAAGCCCCAGTCCTCCAGCGCGGTCTCCAGCACGCCCTGGTAGTCGGGGGGCGCGCAGCCGAGGCCGAGGAGCGGGAGCAGCATCGGGACCAGGGTAGCCAGCCCGGCCGGGCCGTCGCCTACCAGAAGCCAGGGAAGCCGGCCGGCAGGAAGCGCCACATCAACACGACCAGGATCGGGGTGGTGACGGCGGCGCCGAGCCAGCGCCAGGGTGTCGACCGGAGTGCCTGCAGGCTCAGCCGGGGCTCCGCCAGGGCGACCGCCAGCCAGACCATCCACAGGGGCTCCAGGGGCAGCCGATACCGGCTCAGCCCGGCCAGGAGCGCGATCGCGGCCACGTGGTAGGCCACGATGCCCACACTGGTGAGGCCCAGAGCGCCCCGTGCCCGTGCCGAGACCGCGAGCGTCCCCCCCACCAGCACCAGGAAGCTCCACAGGGGCACGAGCAGGCAGATCCCCTCCTTCACGGCCCAGGGCAGCCTCCGCCAGTAGCCCCAGCGCAGGTGCCGGCTGAGGAAGCTGTGAGGGTGGACCAGCTGGCTGACCCGCAGGGGCACTCGGCGCAGGAATTCTCCGGGGTTGTCGCGGATCCAGGCCTTGCCCAGGGCGACCTCGCAGGCGTCCCAGGCGGCGGGAGAGAGGGCGGGATCGCAGTGGTCCCGGCCGGTGTCGAACCAGTCGTCCTTGACGTGGTTGCGGGTGAGGCCGTTGCCCAGGTCGAAGCTGACCGGCGGGAAGTCGTTGTTGCCCAGGTACATCATCTGGCCGAGGGTGGCGTCGGACAGGATGAAGCCGCCGTGACGGGCGCTGGCGTGCTGGGAGTAGGGGGCGACCACCAGCAGGAGGCCGGCGAGGAAGAGCCCGGCGTGGGCCCAGCGGCGGCGCATGCCGTCCAGGGGTCCTTCGCCGGACCGTGGCCAGACCAGGCCCACGACGAAGATCGGCGCCATGTAGGTCGCGACCCCCCGCAGCAGCACGCAGAGCCCCACCAGGGCACCCGGCACCAGTCCTCTCCGGGACCCGCCCTCCCGGGTCCAGAGCAGCGCCAGCAGCGCCCCCAGCAGCAGCGGCGAGTAGATGGCCTCGCTCCACAGCCGCGTCGAGAAGAAGACCAGGGTCGGGTGCAGGGCGTAGAGCCAGGCGGCGATCAGGCCGGCCCGCTGGCCCGCGGCTCGACAGCCCAGGGCGTACATCAGCCAGGTGCCCACGGTCGCGACCCCGGCCTGGAACCAGGGCAGGGTCCGCAGCGGCTCGGCGTCGAAGGCCCCCATGAAGGCCGCCAGCAGGTAGGGGTAGCCGGGCGCCCAGAGCCACTGCTTCGGGGTGATCAGGCCCTCGCCCGCCAGGATGCCGTGAGCCAGCTGGACGTAGATGGCCTCGTCGCGGATCGGAGTGCTGCCGGGCCAGAGCAGCAGCGGCAGGATGCGCAGCACCGCGCCCACGACCAGGGCAGCGACGAGCCAGCGGTGCCGGGACAGGGCCTGCACGCCGCCTCACTAGGAGCGTGCGGTGAGACCCGGACCGAGCCCCGGTCGCGGATCTCGCGCGTGG
>CAYFPX010000419.1:0-2284 GCA_964344945.1 uncultured Enterobacterales bacterium | reverse complement strand
CCTCACCGAGCTCACCGTCGCCAGCCCCGCCTCGATCGAGGTGACCGGTCAGGCCGACGTGGTCGTCGACGTGATCGACCCGGAGACCGTCACCGAGTGGGAGGCCTGGGAGGGCACCCTGGTCCAGGTCGACGACGCCACCATCACCGGCTGCATCGAGTACGGCGAGGCCCCCATCTCCGACGACCTGAGCGTCGACGACCGCTTCATCGAGTTCGAAGCCGAGCCCGGCGGCTCCTGGACCAGCGTGATCGGGGCCATCAGCTACGCCTACGGCGCCTGGAAGATCTACCCCCGGACCGCAGAAGACCTCGTCGGGTACGAAGCCGGCGAGGGTGGCGGTAGCGCCGTGAGCGTGGTGGACATCCAGTCCGGCACCGCGCCGGAGTGCGGGCTGACCCTCACCGACGTGGTGGTCACCTCGCCGGCCACGACCTTCGACAACGGCTTCTACGTGGCGGACCCGACGGCCACGACCTCCGAGTACAACGGCCTCTTCGTCTACGTGGGCAGCGAGGGCGTGCCCTCCGACGTGGTCCAGGGCGCCACTGTGACCCTGGTCGGCTCGGCCGGTGACTACGACGGCGACGAGGACGGCACCCCGATCTCCAACTTCTACCCGGACAGCATCGAGGTCACCGGCACGGGAGCGCTGCCCGACCCCGTCGCGCTCACCGAAGCGCCGGCGGACTGGGGGCCCTGGGAGGGCGTGCTCGTGACCCTGCAGGGCGCCGAGGTCACCGACAACGACGCCGGCTACGGTGAGTCCGCCACCGACTGGTCGATCAACATCGACGACCTCTTCTACACCCCCGTGGAGACCACCACGGGTGCCAGCTACGACGTGACCGGCATCATCAACCAGTACTACGGGTACAAGGTGGCTCCGCGAAGCGCGGACGATCTGGTCGAGCAGTAGGAGGAGACCCATGGCCCGCCCCACCCGACGCCAGCTGCTCGAGGGAGGGGCCGCGGGCCTCGTCGCCGCGAGCCTGCCTGGCTGCTCCGACGGCGAAGAGACCGTCGAGCCCGGCCGCATCGACCACGTGATCGTGGTGATGATGGAGAACCGGTCCTTCGACCACTACCTGGGCGCTCTCACTCTGGAGGAGGGCCGCACGGACGTCGACGGCCTGACCGGCGCGGAGACCAACCCGAACCTCGCCGGCGAGCCCGTCGGGGTCTTTCACCTGGCCGAGAACTGCGTCGAGGACCCGCCCCACGGCTGGGGTTCCTGTCACGACCAGTTCGCCGACGGAGAGAACACCGGCTTCGTCACCGAGCACGAGGCCCGGGTCGGCAGCGAGCAGGGCGACTGGGTCATGGGCTACCACAGCCGCGAGCAGCTCCCGGTCCACTACGCCCTCGCCGACGCCTACGCCCTGCCGGACCAGTTCTTCTGTGCCGTGCTGGGCCCCACCTGGCCCAACCGCCTCTATGGTCACTGCGGCACCTCCAACGGCCAGACCGACAACACCTTCCCGCCCAGCGGCGGCTTCACCATGAAGACCGTCTACGAGGCCCTCACCGAGGTGGGCGAGGACTGGCTCTACTGCTACTCGGACCTGCCCTGGATGGGGCTCTTCGAGGGCCACTGGGACGACACCCGGGTCCACTATGTCGAGGAGTTCTTCTACCGGGTGGAGCGGGGCGACCTGCCCGCCTTCACCTGGGTCGACCCCGCCTTCGGCGCCGCCGACGATCACCCGCCTCACCACCCCGGGCTGGGACAGATGTTCCTGGCTTCGGTCTACGAGGCCCTGGCCCGCAGCCCGATCTGGGATCGTTGCCTGCTGGTGATCACCTACGACGAGCACGGCGGCTTCTACGACCACGTGGCGCCGCCCACCACCGACGACGAGTTCGCCGACGATGGCTTCGACCGGCTGGGCTTCCGCATCCCGGCCCTGGTGGTCGGCCCATGGGTCAAGCCGGGCGTCCACAAGACCGTGCTGAGCCATGCCAGCGTGTTGCGGTACGTGTGCGACCGCTTCGGGATCGAGCCGTGGACCCGGCGCATCGCGTCGGCCAACTCCATCGGCGAGCTGCTCGACACCGATCGCATGGCCAGCGGCGAGCCCCTGGACCCGCTGGTCCTGCCCGCCTTCGAGGTGCCCGAGGAAGAGGTCACCGACGACTGCCAGTACGACATCGCCGTGCTGAGCGGCCAGGGGGAGCTGGTGGACTGGCTGAAGAAGCACCAGCCCGGGGCGATCCGGCGGTGCGACTACGCGCAGCTGGTCGGCCTTGCGCGCCATCGCGCGGGCGCCGCCGGCGTCCCCGT
>CAYFPX010000418.1:0-2288 GCA_964344945.1 uncultured Enterobacterales bacterium | reverse complement strand
GAGGACCTTCTCTCGGCGCACCCTGCCGCAGTGAAGCGCAAGGTGGCCGCCCTGGTGGCCGGCCCCGCACCGGGACTCCGCCTCGTCCAGATCGAGGTGCGCGACGCTCCCCTCGCCGGCCATCCCGACCTCATCCTGCGCGCATCCGCCCGGTTCCCCGACCTGCGCCCGGCCATCGAGAACTTCGAGGCCACGTCCGGCCCCCTCCTCGAGGAGCCGTGCCGCATCCGCACGGTGACGCTGGCCTTCGGGAAGCGTGAGGTCCTCATCGAGTTCCCGCCCGAGAACGGCCAGCCCCTCGTCCGGTTCTGCGACGGCCGCCTGCCCCGCCTCGACGCCCAGGCCTTCCGCGCTGTCGTCGCCGCCCACTTCGGCCTCGGTGAGCATCCTGTGGCGCGGTCGCGCGCTGCCTCGAAGACGGTGGAGAACTGCGGCAGCCGGACCGAGCGCACCGCGTCGCGCTCGCTGCTGTCGAGGGTGCTGGGCTGGTCGAGGCGGAGTGGTCACGCGGCTTCCCGTGCCACGCCCCCGGCGAAGATGTTGACCCAGACCGGCCCGACTACGGCGCGTGCGGTGGATGGGTCGACGTCCCAGACGGCTGGCCCGAAGACGAGCCCTCCCCCGAGGATGATGCCTTCGACGCTTGGCTCGCTCGGGAGGTCGACCTCGAGTGTCATCGCTGTGGCCGCATCCACCAGGTCGACCGCTACCCGCGGACGGTCCACGACCTCGTCTCCAAGCGGCTCCAGGTCGACGCCGTTCGGACCTGGATGGACGAGCGACTCTCCGCGCTCGATCCGGAGGCTCGTCCCCTGCGAGGCGCGATCGGTTGGCGGCTGCTCCTCGACGACGACGAGGTCGCCTTGGTGTGGCTCGACCAGAGCCAGGACAGCCGCGCCACGACGCGGGCCTTCGGGGCCGCCCAGACGACGGTGTACGTCACCACCGAGCCGCGGATGTGGTCGGCCCGATTCCGAGACGAGCCGAACGTGGTGGTGCTGCGCCTGGCGGACTGGCTCGTCCGCGGGGACTCGGTGCTTCTGGAGGCAGAGCGACAGGCAGCGGGACGGCCGTTGTTCGTCTGCGAACCGGGCCTGCGTCCGTGGGCGCGTGTGCGATCGCCGGAGCCGTTGGTGGTGGCGGAACCGATGGGCGCGCGGGTCCTCGTGGTCGAGGAGACCCGAGCCACCGTCGACGGCGTGGAGGTCCTCGGCCGGGACGCCCGCGGGGTTCTGCCCCTGCTCGGGTTCCTCGTCGACCGCTGGCGGGAAGACATCGCCGACGCCAAGGCCCCAGACGCCCACTGCACCTGGAGCCCGGAGGACATGCTCGCCGGAGTGCGGGACACCGGGGCCTCCGCGACGGACAGCCCCGCCACCGCGCGTCGCCAGGTGAGCCGCCTGCGGGCCGGCATCGTGCGCCGCTACCTGGAGGCCACCGGTGTCACACTCGAGGAGGATGCCGTCGTGCAGAACGTGGCGGGCCAGGGCTACCGGATCCACCCCACGGCCGTGGTGGCGCGGCGGGCGTAGGGAGGGTGGGACACCGTCCGCCCGAGATGGGACAGCGACGCCGGAGTCATGACACGCCCTGGCCTCGGGCGAGACGAACGACGACGGCCCGAGCGTGGTCCTTCGCGTCCTCGACCAGGCGAACGCCTCGTTCTCGGCCCGCGGGTAGCACCTCGGACCCGCTCGCCAGCCGCTCGCCTCCCCACCAGGCGCCGAGGCTGCTGGTCCAGCTTCGCCTGCCGTTGTTGGTGGCATATAGGGCGAGCCGAGGCCCGGCGCTCAGCCACTCGAATCGGCGGTTGAGCTTGCCCCAGTTCCCCATGTTCGAGTGAGCACCGTTGAACACGATACGAGCGCCCTCCAGCAAGGCGTCGGAGACGTCGTGGCGGACCGAGACGGCGTTCCCATCGGCCTGGGCGTTCTGGAGCACGTTGTTCTCGCCACAGCAGAGCAGCCCCACGTCGCAGCCGGCGAGGTCCAGGCGACGCTCGCCACCCGGACGGCATGCCGCGACGAGATCTCGCACGAGAGCGGCATCGCGGTTGGCTTCCGCCGAGCTCCCGAAGCGCTGGGCGATGCGCCAGTCTGGCAGGCTTCCGGCTGCGGACGCCGATCGCCAGATCCCGTAGGTGCCCAGGCACTCCTCGAACAGGATGTCGGCTCCGAGGTGCCCCGCGTGCTTTGCGAGGCTGTCGGCATCGGTCGGCCAGTTCGACGCGAACCCCGGCAAGAGCACCAGGCGACGCATTCCGCTCGTGGCGAACAAGCGCAGAAGTA
>CAYFPX010000417.1:0-2288 GCA_964344945.1 uncultured Enterobacterales bacterium | reverse complement strand
ACGGCATCGACCAGGACTGCGACGGCAACGACACCGACCAGGACCTCGACGGCTTCGACCACCGCTCGGACTGCGACGACACCGACCCCACGGTGAACCCCGACGCCTCGGAGATCTGGTACGACGGCATCGACCAGGACTGCGGCGGCGAGAACGACTACGACCTCGACCGGGACGGCTTCGAGTCCGCCGACCACAGCGGCGACGACTGTGCCGACGACGACCCGACCATCAACCCCGACGCCATCGAGGTGTTCAGCGACGGCCTGGACGGCGACTGCGACGGCCACGACGACACCGCCCCCTTCTCGTCGGTCGCCGTCCCGGGCACGGGCCTCCAGGGGCCCCGACTGGCCGAGACCAACGACGGCCTGGTGGTGGGCCTGCTCCAGGACAGCACCGGCGGCGGGGATCCCGGCGCCACCTGGTGGTTCTACGACGAGACCCAGCCCTGGACCTCCTTCGTCGACGCCAGCGGCTGGACCCTGCCCGGCTACGTGCTCGGCAGCGGCTACGACCTGGTGGGTTCCGGCGACATGGTCATGGAGGCCACCGTCGTGACGGACTACCCGGTGCTGTACGTGGTCGCCCTGGGCACCGATCTGACCTCCGGGGCCTACGGTGCCTACTCGGTGGGCGGCGGCATCCCGGATCCCGACGGCGTGACCGTGGTCTACGACGGCGCCACGGTCGGCATCACCTCGTGCAACGACGCCGACGACTTCGTGCTCTACCTGTTCGGGTCCATGAGCGGGCTCTTCGACGGCGACGGCGTCTACGCCTGGACCGAGTCCGGGGGCGGCGCCGCCTGCTCGGCCCGGGTCGCCTCGGACAAGGTCCTGGTCAGCGACCAGGACGAGGGCGTCTCCTACGGCTACCGCTACAGCGACAGCTCGGAGAGCCTGGCGGCCATCGAGACCGGCAGCGACGCCTGGTACGACATCGACCACCACTACGAGGGCGGCGAGTTCGCCTTCGCCGCGACCACCGGCACGACCCTGGCGGTGGCCCGCAGCACCAGCGAGAGCACGGCGTACCTGTCGACGGATCTGCGCAAGGTCCAGGTGGCCCTGAACGACCAGTCGGTCCTGGTGGTCGGCGTCGACTCCAGCGGCGACGCCTGGCTGGTGCACGGGGCCCCGCTCTCGGGCGTGTTCACCGAGGTCCCCCTGGACCCGGGCTTCACCGGCGCCGTGATCGACGGCGACATCGTGGTCAGCAGCGCAGGCACGGTGCTGGTCGCCCTGCGCAGCGCGAGCGAGCTGGCCGTCATGGGCCTCTCCCTCTGACCCGTAGCCCGCAGTCCGCAGCCCGTGGCCGCGGGCCCCAGGCCCGCTACACCCCCCGCGCCAGCTCGTGCACGTTGATGTACCGGTTCCCCTGGATCGGGATCCGCCCCAGCAGGTTCGCGTTCCGATCCACCTGTCGCGCGGCCACGTCGGTCAGCAGCACCCGGCCTCGGTGGGCGGAGAGGTTCATCATCCAGCGGGCCAGGTAGAACGGGCCCGCCAGGTCCCAGCCCTCGGCCGGGCGGCGGGTGTCCGGGGACAGCCGGGCGACCCCGGGGGCGACGCCGGCCGAGAGCCGGAAGCCCGCTCGGGTCGTGACCGCCTGGAGGGTCTCCGCGGTGCGGACCGCCCGCTTCAGCGCTTCCTTGAGGCCGCCGCGAGCGATCCAGATGACGAGCATCGAGCCCTCGCCGCGCTCCCAGACCTCGCCGCCGGACTCGGCGATGATGCCCTCCCACTCCAGGGTCAGGGCCGCCAGGGTGGCGCGGGGTGCGGCGATGCTGCGGGGTGGGGGCGAGGCCTCGCCGGCGAGCACCACCACCGCCGACGGCGGCAGGGACCGGCTGGGCTTGACCGTGCGCGGGGTGCCGTCGGCCTTGCGCTGGGCGTCCTTGGCCGCTTCGAGCACCTGCTTCATGAAGCCGGACAGGTCGCTGTTGGAGACCCGGTGGCCCTCGCGCACCATCAGGTTGCTCAGGGCCTCGAGCATGTCCTGGGCGGTGCGGAAGCGGTCCTCGGGGCGCCTGGCGAGGCCCTTGAGCAGGATGTCCTCGAGGTCCTCGCTGATCTCCGGGCGGTAGCCGCGGGCGCTGGGCACCTCGGCGCGGCGGACCCGGGCGAGGGTCTCCTCCCGGTTGCGGGCCTTGAACAGTCGGCGGCCGGTCAGCATCTCGTAGAGCACGATGCTCAGGGAGAACAGGTCGCTGCGGCCGGTCAGGGCGCGGCCCTCGACCTGCTCGGGGCTCATGTAGGCGTACTTGCCGCGGATGACGTCGTGCT
>CAYFPX010000416.1:0-2289 GCA_964344945.1 uncultured Enterobacterales bacterium | reverse complement strand
CTGCCTGGGGGTGACCCGGAGGAACCTCATCGAGGGGCTTGAGGCGGCCTGGGTCTTCTTCGGCGGCGTCTTCCCGTTCATCGTCCCGGACAACTGCAGTCCGATCGTGAAGCGGGCAGACCCCATCGCGCCGCTGGTCACCGAGGGCTTCCTGGAGTACGCCCAGGCCCGAGGCTTCGAGACCGACCCCGCGCGAGTGCGGAAGCCGCGCGACAAGGCCAGGGTGGAGCGCCAGGTGCGCTTCGTCCGAGACGATTTCTTCCGCGGCGAGCGCTTCCGGTCGGTCGAGGACGCTCGGATCGCGGCAAAGGACTGGTCGCTGCGGCTCGCCGGCGAGCGGACGCACGGCCGCACGAGGCGGCGGCCCGTCGAGGTCTTCGAGGCCGAGGAGAAGTCGGTGCTGCTTCCCGCTCCGACGGCGCCCTACGACCAGCCGGTCTGGGCGGACTACCACGTGGGCCGCGACCACGCGGTGGTGGTGGACTACGCACTGTACTCGGTGCCCTACACGCTGGGGGAGTGCGACCTTCGCGTGCGCCGGGACCGCACGACGGTGAAGTTCTACCGGGGCGCAAAGCTGGTGAAGGTGCACCCCCGCAAGCCCCAGGGTGGGACCAGCATCGACGCCGCCGACCTGCCGCCGGGCAAGGCCGCCCTGGCCACCCGAGATGCGACGACGCTCTGCGAGCAGGGCGACGGCTTCGGGCCTCACGTCGGCGAGTACGCACGGCGTCTGGCCGCGGGCCCGCTGCCCTGGAGCCGCGTCCGGCACGTCTACCGGCTGCTGGGCCTGGCACGACGCTTCGGCGGAGCAGCGACCGACGAGGCCTGCGCACGCGCCCTGGAGCTGGATGTGGTGGACGTGATGCGTATCCAGCGGATGCTGGAGAAGGGTCTGGTGCGACGGAAGCTGCTGTCGTCGTGCGCACCACCGCCCCCTCCGGAGGGAGGCAAGGTCCTTCGCTTCGCCCGCGACGCCAGCGAGTTCCGGCTGGGAGGTCCCGATGCCTCCGCGTGAGCTGTCCAAGGACCTGGTCCGCGCCCTGAAGAGCCTGAAGCTGGGCAAGCTGCTGCCGACCCTGCCGGAGCGCCTCCGTCAGGCGCGCGAGCGCGGCATGGACCCCGAAGACGTGCTGCTGCTGGTCCTGTCCGACGAGGTGCAGCGGAGGGACCGCAACCGGCTGGTGGCCCGGGCGCACCGGGCCCACCTGGACCCGTCCATGGTCTTCGATGAGTGGGACCTTGGCGCCAACATCACCTACGACCGTCGGCTCCTGGACGAGCTGCGGCTCCTGGGCTTCCTCGAGCGCCGCCACCACGTGCTGGTCATGGGGCCGGTGGGCGTCGGCAAGACGATGCTGGCGCACGCGCTGGGCCACCTGGCGATCCGCCGAGGGCACTCGGTGCACTGCGAGTCGGCGGAGAAGCTGTTTCGGCGGCTGAAGGGGGCTCGCCTGGACGAGACCCACACCGCCGAGCTGCGCCGCCTGACCCGGGTCGACCTCCTCATCATCGACGACTTCGGGCTGCGCACGATGGACGAGCTGGAGACGGCGGACATCTACGAGCTGATCACGGCCCGTCACCAGGCCGGATCGATGGTGATGACCTCGAACCGGGACCCCTCGGAGTGGCTGTCCATCCTGGCCGATCCGCTGCTGGCCCAGGCCCTGGTCGACCGCTTCACCAACAACGCCTACGACCTGGTGATCGAGGGCGAATCGTACCGGAAGCGGCAGAAGCCGAGGCTGGGCCCGGCCGACTGAGGGTGGGTCAGAAGGGCAGCTCTGGCAGGGTCGAGCCCTCCCGCCCGAGGTAGTCTCTGAGGGGAGCCGCCCGATGCGCGGTGAGCACCTGCGCAGCGACGGTTGCGCGCTGCCGGAGGTCGGTCCTTGGCACGCGCCGAAGCCAGGAAGCAGGGATGGCGACCAGGTCGGCGAAGTCGAGCACCTGGTCCGCGACGAGCTCGGCGTGGCGAGTGCCGACAAGGCCCACGACGAGCGGGTGCCCCAGCGGTCCGAGCACCTCGGCGAGGTCGCTGGGGTCAATGAGCGTCGAGCAGCGGCGCAGCCGGTCGCGTGGCCAGCGCACGAAGAGGTGGAAGCCCAGGGGGCTCGGGAAGAGGATGGCGAGCGTGGTCATCAGGACCCTCCAAGAGTCCGCCGCCAGTGGAAGAGCGGCGTCTCGTGACAGGCCTACACGACGCCTGTCAACCTGCGCTCGAGCCGCGATCTGGGGTGGTCCCTAGTTGGTGGCGCGGGGGTGGTCCCATGAACGTGGCGCTTGACA
>CAYFPX010000415.1:0-2348 GCA_964344945.1 uncultured Enterobacterales bacterium | reverse complement strand
ACCGAGCGGCTCGACGACGTCACGGACCAGGTCACGGCGGAGATCCGCACGGGCCGCCGCGCCACCCCGGACGCCCGGCGCCGGGAGCTCATCGACACCGCGAGCAAGGCCTTGGTGGAGCGGTGCGAGGCCGGGGGCTCCCGGCGCTGTCGCGTGGTCGAGCAGTACGGTGGCCTGCGGTACGTGCTCGAGGTCAAGCGCGAGGTCCAGGACGTGCGCCTGGTCTACGCGCCTCCGGCGAGCGTCGGCGGCTACGGCGGTGAGGAGGACAACTGGATGTGGCCGCGACACGCCGGGGACTTCGCGCTCTTGCGGGCCTACGTCGCCCCCGACGGCACCTCGGCCCCCCTCTCGGCCGACAACGTGCCGCTGCAGACCCCCAACCACCTGATGCTCGACACCGACGGGGTGAAGCCCGGCGAGCTGGTGTGGATGGCGGGCTTCCCCGGTCGGACCCATCGCCTGCGGCTGGCCACCGAGCTGCGGCACCACGTAGGCGTGGTGACGCCGCTGAAGACCGACCTGCGGCGGGAGCTGCTGCACATCCTCGAGGAGCACGCTGCTGCCCGGCCCGACGCCGCCCCGGTGCTCTCGGCCCCCATCGACTGGCTCAGCAACTCCGTGAAGTACGGCGAGGGCCTGATCGCCCGGCTGGGCGACGGCGAGGCCGTGGCCGCGAAGCGGGCCGAGGAGGGCGCTCTGGTGGGCTGGATCGCCGAGGACGAGGCGCGGCTCGAGGCCTTCGGTGGCGCCCTCACCCAGGCGAACGCGGTGCTCGCCGAGGGCCAGGCCCACCCCGAGCGGGACCTCATCGCCGGTCACCTCGGCGTCTCCCTGGACGGGCTGCGGGTCGCCCACGCCGCGTGGCGGTGGTCGGTGGAGGGCGACAAACCCGACCTGGAGCGGGACGCCGGCTTCCAGGCCCGCGACCGGGTCCGCCACGAGGGCAGCATCCAGCGCCTGGCGAAGACCCACGAGCCGATCAGCGACCGCGCGCTGGCCGCCCACCTCTTCGCCCGACACGAGGCCCTGCCCCGAGCCGAGCGTGTCCCCGAGGTCACGGCCTGGCTCGCGGAGCAGGGTGGGGTCGATGCTGCCCTGGAGCGCCTCTACGCCGAGCCTGTGCTGACCGACCTCGACGCCAGCCTCGCCCTGCTGGACGCCGATCGGGCCACCCTCGCCGCCTCCACCGACCCGTGGATGACCCTCGCCCGAGCCCTGGAGACCCACCTGGCCCGGGAGCGCGAGGCCGCGGAGCTTCGCAGCGGGACCCTGCTCCGCCTGCGGCCCCGGATCATGGCCGCCCAGCTGGCCATGCACCAGGGCGCGGTCTACCCGGACGCCGACAGCACCCTGCGCCTGACCTTCGGGTCGGTCGAGGGGGCGGTTCCCCGGGACGGGCTGATGTACCTGCCCCAGACCACCGTGGGCGGCATGGTCGCCAAGGCGGGCGCTGCGCCCTTCGACGCCCCGGACTGGCTGCTCGCCGCCGCCGAGACCTCGACGGAGAGCCGCTTCGTCGACCCGGCCCTGGGCGACGTGCCGGTGGCCTTCCTCTCGACCCTCGAGGCGACGGGTGGGAACAGCGGCTCGGCCACCCTGAACGCCGACGGCGAATTCGTGGGGGTCGTGCACGACGTCACCTGGGAGTCCATCGCATCGGACTGGGCCTACGAGGACGACGTCGCCCGGTCGGTGCACGTGGACGTGCGGTACATGCTGTGGTTGCTCTCGGCGACCGAGGGCGCGGGGCCGATCCTCGAGGAGCTGCTGGGCAAGCTGGAGGAGCTGCCGTGATCCTCGCCCTGATCGCGACCGTCGGCGCCGCCAGCCTGGACCTGATCGAGGTGGGCGGGGTCTACGGCACCCCCAACACCGAGGGCGGCACCGCGGCCTGGTGGAACCCCGCGGGCTTCGCCACCTCGGAGGGCCTCCAGGTCCACGCCGAGGCCGCGCCTTTCCTGGGTGGCGTGCACTACCAGCGCGACGACCCCTTCGGCGGAGTCGACGAGTACCACACCCGGGCCGTGATCCCCTTCGTGGGCGTGACCCACGACCTGAACCAGGAGCGCTTCGGGCTGGGGGCCGCCTTCGCCGTGCCCTTTGGGCGGGGCGGCGTGTCGATCTACGACGGCGACGAGGGGGCCGGCCGCTACCACATGCGCACCGGGGCGTCCGAGGCCTACTACGGCCTGGTTGGTGCGGCGTGGCGGCCCCTGGACCAGGTGTCCATCGGCGGGGTGGTCTCGGTGGTGCACTCCAAGTGGCTCGCCTACCTGGACAACGAGACCCTGCCGGACCTGGAGCACGCCATCGAGGCGCTCGAGGTCGAGACCGACTACAGCGGC
>CAYFPX010000414.1:0-2371 GCA_964344945.1 uncultured Enterobacterales bacterium | reverse complement strand
ATCCGGCGGCGGCTCCGAGTAGGCGAAGAACAGCCTGAAGCGCACGTCGGCCAGCTCGAGGGTGCCAACGTCCACGATCCCTCTCGGCGCTCTCTGGGCGACCCCAGAGGTCTCGTACCGGCGGCGAAGGAAGGCTCCAAGTGTTCCGGGATCGAGCTCGAGCCCGTCAACATCCGTCGGGCTCAGGGATCGAGACGGGACCCTTGGGTCCAAGCTGACACCGTAGAGCCCGTCGGGCGGCACCGACTCCGCGATCAGGGCCGGGCCAGCGGCTAGGTGATCGGTGTGAGGGACGGAACCACGCGGCGCCGGCCGCAAGGCCCCAGCTGCCACCAGCGCATCCGTGTCTCTCCCGAAGATGTCCGCCCAGGTGTCCTTCGCGTGCGGCCCCGGCCCCAGGCTCCACAGGTCACGGTCGGAGTCCAGTCGGTCCAGCGTCCGGACGCCGATCTGCTCGAGGTAGTCGTTGACGAGCTCCTGGTGCTCCGAGCGGACCTTCACGTGGTTGGGCGCCCGGATGGTCGCCGTGATCGGTCGCGTCGTGGCTCCCGCCACCCAGAGCTTGAGCTTGGCCGCGACAAGGTCGCCCTCGCTGAACGGCAGTTGGAGCTCGTCGATCTCGGCGAAGCAGTCGGGAGCACGGAAGTCCACGTTGCGCCGGTCACCGCGCCGCCACGTGCACTCGGTCATGCGGACCTTGTGGATGCCCGGGAGCTGGTGGTCGTCAAGCGCGTCCTGCCGGTCACGCTGCAGCCTGGCGAGCGAGCAGACCGGGTCGCCGGAGAAGAACTCCGCGTCGTTGAACAGGACCTCGCCCATCACGCTGCGGTAGACGGAGACCAGCGAGGGGGCGCGAGCCGCGACCCGCAGGCGTCCGGTCCGTCCGTCGAACCGAACCACGTCGCCGTGCACCGGGCGGAAGGACAAGACGGAGCGGCCGCTGCCGCCGCTGGGAACGGCCAGGGGGCTGCGCTGCCGGTAGGTGTGGAGCACGTGGAAGACCACGACGCCGTCGTCCTCGAAGCCTCGAGCCTCGACGTGGTCGCCAAGGTCGTTGGCGATGCAGTGGTCGAGCATCGCCTTCTCGAGCTGGCCGGCCTTCGCCTTCGCGTTCGCGACTGGGGCAGCCTTGATGCCCGCGAACTCGTAATAGCCGCGCGAGCTGCTGCCCTGCTGGACCCGCAGACGCGCACGGGCGAACACGTCGGCCAGTGCCGCGTCGTCACGCTTGCCCAGGTACAGGTGCACCGCGAGCTCGCGCTCGCCGACGCTGGAGGGAAGGCAAGAGCCGTCGACGCGCTGGTCGGACATCGCCTCGGCGACAGCCTCGCGGCCCTCCTCGGTGCCGATCAGGAAGATGGTCTCCAGGGCTTCCAGCAGGGAGGCCGACGGTGGGTCCTGCTGCAGAGCCGCGAGCAGCTGCACATGGTCGAACGGCCAGGCCGACAGGGAGGGCGGGGCGCCGACGACATCGAGGAGCTGCCGCCACAGCGGCAGGGAGATCTCCTCGATCACGGCGGCGTCGAGGTGCACGTGGGGGAGCTGCATGGCGGGGCTCGACAGGCTGGCGGAGGGGCGGGCGCAGGAGGGCAGAGGAGAGGCGGGACCTCGGATCTCGTCGCCGCGGACCTGATCGGCAAGGCGCGTCCTGTGAGGTTCTTGCCGGATGCTCAACAGGTAGTCGCCGAAGACGGACTGGCTCCGCAGAGCCGGCAGGCGGCGCCGGAGGCGAGCCGATTGCGTCGTACCTCACCGCTGGAGAACGCGAAGCTGAGCCGGCGGGGAGGAGCATCCGCTCCGGCAAAGGCTGTCACGAGCCGTAGGAGCTCGACGACGCTGGCGCCGGCGATCGAGGTGTTGAAGGCCACGACGCTCGGTTGCGCAACGTCCGCGCCCTGGATGTAGCCGTCGGCGACCTCGCGAGCGCGATCCTCTTCCGGCAGTGCTTCGAGGCGAAGGCGGCGGGGATCCAGGTGACCCCAGCACCCCAGGCACGGTCGCCCGGGTCCGACGACGACGACGCGGCCGCCGCTGCTGACGATGCTCCCGGCACCATCGACGCGGAACGCGCTGCCCATGTCGATCAGCGGGATGAGCCGGTCGTACGCCAAGCGGTTCAGCAGTGCTCGAGGAGTGTGGCGGTCGACGCACGAGAAGACGACATCACAGCCATCGAGAGCCTCAACATCCACCGTGCCACCGAGGTGGCCTGGGCGTGCGACCACCTGGGTGCCGAGGCCCACGCCTTCGACGTAGCGAGCCGCTACTCCCGTCTTGTCCAGGCCGACGTCCTCGACGGTCGCGCCGATGATCCGGCTGACGTTGGTGGCCTCGACCTGGTCCCCATCCACCAGGACCATCCTGCCAACGC
>CAYFPX010000413.1:0-2373 GCA_964344945.1 uncultured Enterobacterales bacterium | reverse complement strand
CCTCGAACGTGCCCCGCCCCCGCCGGTCCCCCGACACCACCCCCCGCCCCACGATCACGCAGGTCTCGGTCGGCTCACCCCGGTGCACCACCAGCCCCCGCTCGAAGCGCCAGTCCAGCAGCTCGTCGAGCTTGATGGCCAGGGTCACGCCGGCGTGCTTCGCCGTCCAGCCGTGCTTGCCCTGCTCCGGCTCGAAGCCCGGGCCCAGGACCCAGCGCACCTCGAGCTCACCCTCGGACACGCCCTCGAAGCGCTCGCTCACCACGAACTTGGTGCCCTCGGCCCGCAGGTCCCGCCGATAGACGCCGGCGCCGAAGCCGTCGTGGCCCAACACCACGGCGGCCTGACGACCGTCGACCCGGGCGCGCTCGAGGAAGGTGTGGTGGGTCCCCCAGCCCGGCCCCTGTCGCCGCGGCACACCACGGCCGTCGAAGGTGCAGGCGCTGTGGGCGTCGTTCGCGCCGAGCTCCAGGTGCTCCGAGGTCGACCCGGGATCCACCAACACCGGCACATCGCCGACGTCGAGGAGGACCTGGAAGGCGTCGCCGTGGCACATGGGCGCGGGCTTCACCGTGCCGGTCCCACCACCCCAGACCACCAGCCGCAGCGGCTGCCTGCGCACACGGTTGAGCAGGACCACCGTGCCCGCGCTGCGGAAGGCCCACATCGCCCACTCGTTGCCGCCCTGGAGCGGCCCACCGGGGGGCACGGTGGCGCCGGCCAGCCAGGCGGCCGTGCCGTCGGTGTCCGCCCCGACGGTGCCCTCGCCGGGAGCCACGCCGAGGCCGACCACGGCGTTCCAGTGGCAGAAGGCCGCGGGGGCGCCCCAGGCCGCCAGCAGGGGACCCTGGTGGCAGGCGCCGATGGGGGGCGCTCCGCCAGGACCCTCGGCCAGGACCCGCTGGACCCAGGCCACCCGGGCGAGGGCGGCGTCGGCGCTGGCCGGGAAGGCCACGCCTGACTCGCGGCAGAAGGCCCGCGCGACGAGCGCGGCCGCGACCGCGCGGTCCACCAGCGACGGCACCCCGAGCACCGGCGCGCCGTCGTCGCCCAGCGTGCGGGGCAGGGTGCGACCCAGCAGCGCGAGACCCCGGCTCCAACGACGCCGAGCATCGGGGAGCTCGGGCCAGGCCAGGCCGGCCACGACCAGCCCAGCGGCCTGCAGGACCAGCCGGTGATCGGTGGCCCCGTGGCTGAGCCCGGACTCCAGCCAAGCGCCGTGGGCCTCGACCGCGCCGGCGATGCGACGGCGCAGGTCGGGATCCAGGTCTTCGCCGAGCCAGCCGGCCCCGAGGGCCCAGTGGATGAGCCGCACCGCAGCATCTGACGCATGCACCCAGGCCACGCCGTGTCCCGGAACGTCCCGCAGGAGCCAGTCGCCAAGGGCGCCGCAGGCGGTGGTCGCGAAGGCGCGGTCGCCGGTCTCGTGGGCCGCGCGCGCCAGGGTCGAGAACCAGCGGTGGGCGTGCTGCGCCCGGGCCGCCGCCCAGGCCTGGGGGCCGCCGATCACCTGGTCCCAAGGGGCGTCGGGCAGGACCGCACCCGTCTCGGGGCAACGATCCCAGGCCACGCCAGAGAGGGCGGCGGCGGTGTCCGCACCGAGGGCCGCCGCGCCCGACCAGGGCACCGCCGGTCCCGGCACCGGGCACGGCCCCCAGCGGGTGTCCACGGGGGCGCAGGGGGCATCGGCGACGGGCCGCGGGCCCTCCAGCACGCCACGCACGGCCTGCGCGGCGCGGGACAGGAGCGAAGGCATGCTCAGCGCTCCCCGTCCGGCAGCATGATCTCCAGGTCGACGTCGCCCGGCATGCGGTCGCGCAGGTGGACCTTGAGGCGACGGCGCATGCGGGCCTCGATCTGGCGGATGCGCTCCTTGGAAACCCCGAAGCGCTCACCCAGGGCGGACAAGGGCAGAGGATCGGGGCTGAGCAGCCGCTCGTCCCAGATCGCCTGCTCCCGCTCGTCGGTCAGCCGGGCGCGGAAGTCGCCGAGGTGCTGCCGGACCTGGCCGCCGAGCTCGACCTTGGCCGCCAGCTCCTCGGGGCCGGTGGCGTGGTCGTCGGAGATCATGTCGGACAGGGCCCGGCCCTCGGACGGGTCCCCGACCGGCGCATCGATGGACATGGCCGGCGCGCGCATGTGCTGATCGACGGCGATCACCTCGCTCTCCTTGACCTCCAGCCGCTCCGCCAGGAGCTTGGTGGAGACCTCGAGGCCCTCCTTGAGCATGCGCTCGCGCTCCTTCTGGAGCTGGAAGAAGAGCTTGCGACCCGCCCGGGTGGAGCCCAGCCGCACCATGCGGAAATTGTCCATCAGGAAGCGGAGGATCATCGCCCGGATCCAGTACTGGGCGTAGCTGGAGAAGCGGATGCC
>CAYFPX010000412.1:0-2416 GCA_964344945.1 uncultured Enterobacterales bacterium | reverse complement strand
CCGGAGCTCGTCGCCCGCATGTACCGGCTCCGCTGGGAGGTGGAGCACTTCTTCAAGACGGCGAAGAGCGGCTCCGGGCTGAACGAGCTGCCGAGCAGCAAGCCGCACATCGTCCTTGCGTTGGTCTACGCCTCACTCATCAGGGCGGCCGTCAGTATGCAGGCGAGGGCCAACCTCCAGACCCTGGTGGAGGCCGACGTCGACGTGGTCTCAGAGATCAATCCCAACCTGTGGCAACGATGGTGGAATCAGCGGCTTCCATGGCTGCTGGCTGGCCTCGTCGAGGCCCACAGAAAGGTGACGACACCTGACCTGCTACGACTACTCGGAGACCCGAACCGGGGGCGACCAAGCTCGAGGAGAGTGCTCAGAAGCTGGCGAAATGCCGCATAGCACCTACGCCACGCCCTTGTCCGATCACACATGCGCAGATCCGCTCCTGGCCTACCAGTTAGGCGCCGTGGGGTCCCGGGGACCAGAAGCGAACCGCAGTGGCCACATGATCTGCTGGTGGGAAACCAAGCCATGAGCTAACTTGCGGAACATGGGATCGAAGGCAGGACAGAGCCACGACAGACCATCAGACGAGGCCGATTGGCTGGGAGGTGGCTCCCCCTCTGCTGGAGCTCCCGCAAACTGGGCCGGTCGAGGACAGCACAAAGCCGATGCCCAACAAGGGACGAATGGCAACGCCCACGTCCAAGAACTCGTTGCGAGGTCTGTCCGCGGGAGGCCCTCGGAGCAACGCGGCGGAGGGGAGCAAATGGCAGCCTTGGCCTCCGCGCCTGGAGAGGAGATTCCCCACCGCGCACTAATGGAGACCATGTTTGGAGAGGACTTTGGGGAGGTTCAGGCCCACCTTGGTGAGGGGAGTTCGCTCGCGGCCATGGACGCTGATGGCGCCGCAATGGGAGAACACGCGGCCTTCGCTGAGACGTCACCTTCCGTCGAGCTAGTCGCTCACGAGCTTACTCACGTTGTTCAGGCACGGAATCACGGCGGCAATGGCGCAAGGATGTCGGGCGGAATGACTACCCCTGACGATGCCGCCGAGAAGGAGGCGGATCGTGTAGCCGCCGGTGTCGCCGGCGGAATGACCGCCCCAGAGATTGGGGCTGCCCCGGCAGAGCTGAATCGGAGTAAGGTCAAGGCAGCTAAGACAGTCGCTAAACGGCTCCGTCGATGGGTCGGACGCCCGAATGTTCAGAAGCAAGTCTCAAAACACGTGGCCAAGCACGGACGGAACATCGCAGGCAAGGCGGTACACTCTGTCTTCAAGAACCCAAACAAGATCAAGTCTCTTGTGACGAAAGCCGCTGATGACGCTCTCGCGCTGGCGAAGGCCAACTCCGGAAAGGCTGCTGATGAGGTCATAGAGGGCGGCGGCGTCAGGATGGCTAGGCAGACAACGGGCACTCCTGGGAAGTTCCGGTGGGTAATCGAGAAGGAATTCAAGAACGCCATCGGCACCAAAGGCGAGAAGATCCTGAAGATCATCGTCGACGAATCCGGTCGCATCGTCACTGCCTATCCGGTTGAACGACTCGGAGCCCTGGGGCTCAGTGCGGCGGCTATGGCCACCTTCGATGCCAAGGCAGCGGAGGCCGGCGAGTTGCTACAGGACGACGTTGAAGCGACTGTGATGGCGGAGGAGAACAAGCCATTTGACTGGGCAGAGTTCATCATTGACCTTGCAATGCCCCTTGGGTTTGGAGTCAGCACGGCTAACGAGGGTGAGGACGAAATCCTAAGAGCGAGAGAGATCACTTGGACTCTATTTAATGAAATGCTCGTTGAAGTAGAGGCTGAAGAGCAACGCACACTCGATCAGGATGAACGGAATCAACTCTACGAACTGTTGGAGACTTCTGTCGGAGCAGCCATGATGGCGCAGGATCCGGATCAAGAGACAGAGGATGTAGAGTGAATTGGATTCTGGGCTCCAATGAACTAGCTGTGGTGATACCCGACAGTCACCACAGCGCCTTGGTCGATGTTTTCCGGACCGGCGGGTGTCTAGCGAGGCTAGACCCATACCGTGACCTGGCCGTGCAAGAGGAAGAGAAGCAGCCCGTGCTCGCCGCGCTAACCGCAGCGCGAGCACATCAGGAACAAGAGGTCCGGGCCCAAATCGGTCTGAGACCTGGGGAGCTTGAGGGATGGGAGGAGTCTTGGCTGAAGCCGAGACTCAAGGCCGATGACTGGTACATGATTTTGAATAGTCTGGTCGAGTTGATGGAATTCGCGATCGACCTGGGTCGCGATGTTCGGATGCTTTCTGATTGACGAACAACTGGTAGGCCAGGAGCGGATCTGCACGGCCCACCAGCACGCCCACCCCCTTGTCCGCTCTTGGCCTCTGTTGAACGAGGCCGCGACACCACCCAGCTCCGCGGGCCCTATGGAGTCAATGACC
>CAYFPX010000411.1:1194-2428 GCA_964344945.1 uncultured Enterobacterales bacterium | reverse complement strand
GAAGACCACCGCCAAGAAGAAGAAGGCGGAGGAGACCGAGGCGGACGAGGGGTAAGGCCGTTGGGCTGAGGCCTGTCATCCATTCTCGTTCTCCGCGCAGCTTCTCTCCGCCTCCGGCGCGGGTCGCGGCCACCGTCACGTCCTGGAGGTAGACGCTGCTCCGGTCGACCTCCAGCCACACCCCCAGAGCGTCGTCGATCGCCACGTCCACCAGCGCGCCCGAAGCGTAGAGGAAGTCCACCCCCGCACAGTCGACGCCCTGGATCCGGGTGTCCAGCAGCGTCGCCTCGGCCTCGAACACCACGATCGCCGCGACCGGCTCGTCGACCTGGCAGGCGTCCTCGATGACCAGGCCGCGGGCCTCGAGCACGGTGTCGTAGACCCAGACCGCGTCGGTGTCGATGTCCGAGATGCGCAGTCCGGGCTCCAGGGTCAGCTGGGCGCCGAGCCCCGCCACCGCCGTGCCCCCGCTCCCGAGCTCGTCGATGGCGGTGCCTGAGATCACGACGTCGCCTCGCACGGTGACCGCGGCGCCCTCGTCGGCGTAGATCCCGTAGTTGCCGCCGAGGATCCGGCTCCCGGGGCCCACCTCCAGCTCGGCGGCCCCGGTGGCCAGGATCCCGAAGACCAGGCCGATGTCCCCCAGCTCGAGCATCGTGTCTTCGACCTTCAGAGAGCCCCGCCCGCCCACCCGCAGTCCCAGGCCGTGGAAGCCGTGCACGGTCGCCCCCGAGACCTCGACCGACACCTGGCGCTGGAACCCCTTCACCCGGCTCCGGGACCTGCTGCTGGGGTCCCGAACTAGGACGAACCGCCTGGGCGGGGTGGAGGTGCACGTGTACCTGCCGCCCTTCAGCGGCTGGGTGCGAGCGACCGTGGACGGCCGGGTCCGGGAGCACGGCCGGGGGTCGCAGGGGGTGGAGAAGCTGCTCGGCGACGTGCGCGGTCGGCGGATCGAGGCGCTGTTCGAGCGGGAGGGCGGCGAGGCCCGGGGCCTGGCTCGGCCGCTGCTGGCCCACGCCGACCACGAGGTGCGCCTGGAGGCTGCGCTGGCCCTGGGGGAGAGCGAGCCCGAGGCCCTGGTCGAGCTGGTCGTGAACCCGGCGAGCGAAGGCTCGTCGTGGCTGCGGGCGGTGAACGTGATCCGCCGCGCCGACGACGTGGTCGGCCTGGTCGACGCCGCCCTGCCAGAGGCGCCCCGCACCCGCGCACCCGCGCTGCTGCAGCTCCTGGC
>CAYFPX010000411.1:0-1123 GCA_964344945.1 uncultured Enterobacterales bacterium | reverse complement strand
AATCCAGGGGCGGGTCGTGGGGGCGTCGGCGGGCATGCTGCAGGGGAGCGAGGTGGGGGGCGAGGGCGGGGAGCTGGCCGTGGCGGAGGGGACCGAGGCGGGGCAGCTGAGCGCGGCCCGGGAGCGGGAGCGGTCCTGAGAGCCTGCCCGGATGGGGAGGAGACGGAAATGGGCCCCATCAGAAAGGGTTGAGACCCACATGGCCCCCGCCGATCGGCGTGGTTACCGCACTTCATTCCCTCCCTCGGAGCACCCCCCGCGATGTCCTTCGATCCGCTGCAGAACTACCTGATCCCCACCGTCATCGAGTCCAGCCACCGCGGCGAGCGGGCGTGGGACATCTACAGCCGGCTGCTCAAGGACCGGATCATCTTCCTGCGCACCCAGGTGACCGACGAGGTGGCCAACGTCATCGTGGCCCAGATGCTCTTCCTGGAGTCCGAGGATCCCGAGCGCGACATCTACCTCTACGTCAACAGCCCCGGCGGCTCGGTGACCGCTGGCATGGCGATCTACGACACCATGCAGTTCGTGCGCCCCGACGTGGCGACCATCTGCATGGGCCAGGCGGCGTCGATGGGCGCCTTCCTGCTGGCCGCGGGGGCCAAGGGCAAGCGGCGTGCCCTGCCGCACTCGCGGATCATGATCCACCAGCCCCTCGGCGGCGTCGGCGGCCAGGTCACGGACATCGAGATCCACGCCAAGGAGATGCTCCGGGTCAAGGCCGAGCTCAATCGCCTGCTGAGCCACCACACCGGCCAGGACATCGGGACCGTCCAGCGCGACACCGAGCGCGACAACTTCATGAGCCCTGAAGAGGCCCAGTCCTACGGCCTCATCGACGAGGTCATCACCAAGCCGGAGCCGGCCGACTCCGCGGCCTGATCCCTCTCAAGAACGCGGGGTACCCTGCCGTCCAGGGGATCCGCCTCTACCAAGGTCCGAGATGCCAGGAGACGGCTTGAGCAAGAAGGGAAGCGACGGGCGGGATCTCTGCTGCTCGTTCTGTGGCAAGAGCCAGAAGGAAGTGCGCAAGCTCATCGCGGGGCCGTCGGTCTACATCTGCGACGAGTGCGTCGAGCTCTGCAACGAGATCATCACCGAGGAATTCGAGCGCGAGGAC
>CAYFPX010000410.1:0-2440 GCA_964344945.1 uncultured Enterobacterales bacterium | reverse complement strand
GCCCACAGGGCCTGTCCAAGCGGCTGTGGGCAAGCCGTCAGGCTTGTCCAAGAGGGCTGTGGGCAGGTTGTGGGCGACGGAGTCGTCCATGGCCTGTCCATGGCCCTCGGCAGCCGCGGTGGTGTCCATGGCCCCCGTGCTCACCGCAGCTGTCCGGACCGAGCCGCCTTCGCCTGCTCGGCACGCACGCTGGGTCCCGTCAGCTCCAGGATCACCGAGTGGTGGACCAACCTGTCGATGGCGCAGGCCGTCGTCATCGGGTCCTTGAAGATCCGGTCCCACTCCGAGAACACCAGGTTGCTGGTGATCACGACGCTCCTGCGCTCGTACCGCTCGGCGAGGAAGGTGAACAGCACCTCCATCTCCTCCCGGTCTTGCTGGACGTAGCCGAGGTCGTCCAGGATGACGGCGTCGAACCGGTCCAGGCGCTTCAGCAGCCTCTCCAGGGCCAGCTCTCGCTTGGCGACCAGCAGGCGCTGGACCAGCTGGTAGGTCGGGGTGAACAGGACCCGATGCCCCCGACGGATCAGCTCGTGGCCGATGGCGCAGCAGAGGTGGGTCTTGCCTCGGCCGGGCAGGCCGAAGGCCAGGACGTTCTCCGCCCGCTGGATGAAGCCTCCGTCGCACAGGGCGGGCACCTGCTTGCGGACCTTGGGCGGCAGTCGGCCCAGGTCCAGGGTGGCGAGGGTCTTCTCCAGGGGCAGCGCTGAGGCCTTCAGGGCCCGCTGGATCCGGCGGTCGCGCCGCTCACGCAGCTCGTACTCTGCGAGGGCGTGCAGGTACTGGCCGTAGGCGGTGCCGTCCTTCTCCGCCTGGACGGCGAGGTCGGCGTAGTGGTCCAGGAAGCCGGGAAGCTTCAGGGCCTTCAGCAGGACGCGCAGGCTGTCCTCGAGGCTCGGGGGTGACGTGCTCACAGGGCCACCTCCTGGCCGATCAGGGCGTCGTAGCCGACCAGGTCGGGCACGTAGGCCTTCAGCGCCGGGACCTCCGGCGTGCGGGGGCACACCAGCGCCTTGACCTCCTCGGGCAGCGGGACCTGGCCGGCCTCCAGCAGGCAGTCCAGCGCGGCCTCCACCTCGGACTCCATCGTCGAGGCCGCCAGGTGCAGCACCCGCAGGTAGGAGATGTCCGCCTTCCGCGGGCTCAGGGCCTGGGTCAGCGCGTCGTAGGTCCGCCGGAACGCCAGGGTCGGGAACAGCTCTTCTCGGTACCGGTAGCGGGCGAAGGCCCCGGGCTTCCTCACCAGCGACCAGATGATGTGGCGGTAGTCGACCCGGTGGCCGTTGCGGCCCAGCAGCCGCTCGGTCACCAGCTGCAGGACGCCTCGGTACCGGACCTCGATGCGGTCCTCGTAGACCCGGACGACGACCTCCTCACCGATCAGTCGAGACGGCACGGAGTAGGTGTTCTTCTTCACCCGGATCGTGCTCCAGGTGGTGACCTTGACCCGCTCCGTGGTGAAGGCCGGCACCCGGCTCGCAGTGAGCGGCTTCATCGCCGCGAGCTCCTCCTTCAGCCGGGTCTCCCTCAGGGTGTTGGCCTTGACCAGCACCTCGCAGAGCCAGGCCTGGTAGGCCTCCAGCGAGGGGAAGTCCCGGCTGCCCCGCAGCAGCAGGTGCTGCTCCAGCCGCCGCTTCAAGGCCCCGTTGGCCGCCTCGATGTCCCCGTTCTGCTCCTTCTTGCCCACCCCGATCGTCCGGGGCTTCATGCCCAGGTGGTGGATGAAGTCCTCGTAGGCCTTGTTGAAGCCCCGCTTCCCGCCCGGCACGTCATGGGTGGCCGCCGTCGAGTTGTCCGTCTGGTGCCACTCCGGCCGCCGGCCCAGCCGGAACAGCGCCTCCTGGACCCCGGACTTCAGCGCCGCCAGCGACTCCGACCGGCACACCGTCGCCCAGGACCAGTTCGAGTACGGCAGCACCACGTGGCAGAGCATGTGCGGGAAGAGCTCCCCGGCCAGCGTGATGCCCAGCTCCGTCGCCCAGGTGAAGTCGGTCTGCGCCGCCTCGCCCGGCCGGTGGACCTGCGCGAAGAACACCTCCTTGTCCGGCCCGTGCTGCGCCCGCCAGTGCCGCACCCGGCGCTGCAACGTCCTCAGCTGGCCCGGCTCGTACACCCCGGGACGACGACCCATCAGGTCCTCGAACAGGGCCTTGGCCTCCAGCTCCGGGGCCGCCTCCAGCATCGCCACGATACCGGGCCAGTCCTCGGAGAAGGGGTCCAGCCGCGTCCTCCAGGTCCGCGGCTTCTTCAGCTCCGACGGGAACTTACCCGCCTCCAGGTACTTCCTGGCCGTCTTGCGATCCATGCCTGCGCGGAGCGCTGCCACGCCCACACCGGCACCCTTGTCGACTTCACTCATCAGCTTCTTCACCTGCGCGTCTGTCACCACCTGCAGCACCCTCGAGCATCGGAGAACCCGACGGGTACCGGGGTGGCGATC
>CAYFPX010000409.1:0-2477 GCA_964344945.1 uncultured Enterobacterales bacterium | reverse complement strand
GGTCGGCTCCAGGTCGGGCGGGCGCTGGGCGAACACGGTCGGCTGTAGATCCGGCGGCAGGGGCTGGTCGTGCACGGAGATGGCGTCGAGGGCGGGGAGGTCGTCGGTGTCGTTCAGGGTCGGCAGGCTGTGGCGCGGCGGCTCGCTGCCCTCGGGCTCGACCTGGAGCAGGGAGAGCTTGACGCTCGCCCCGGCGCGAGGCGCCGGCGGGGGTCCGCCGCCGAGGATCGCCCGCAGGTCGTCGACCCGTGCGTCGGACAGGTCGTCGACGGTGCGCACGGTGACGGCGTCGGCCCGCAGGTTCAGGTTGTCCACGACCTGGATGCCGGGGGTGGGGGTGGGCTCCGAGGCCAGGCGAGAGACCGCCACCTGCGGGGGGCGGCGGACCGGGGCCCGCGGTCGGTTCACCGCCGCCGCCGGCGAGAGGCCTGGGCCCTCGGGAATGCGGACCGTGGCGGGCTTCGGCCGGGCGAACAGATCCGGCAGCGGGGTGCGATCCTGGTCGGGCAGGTCGACCCACGGAATCGAGGAGTCGTCGAGCTCGGTGGCGTGCTGCTCGGCGAGCTCGTAGTCCGACTGCTCACCGGTGTCGCCGGGATCGAAGACCAGAGGCCCGCTGGCCTCGGCCGTGGCGCCGATCCGGGACCACCCGGTGGCGATGACCGTGTCGGCTTCGTCGGCGGTGTTGGCGGGGCGCTTCACCGGCTCGATGCGAGCGGCCTCCTGGCCGAGCACCCGACGACGGCTCTTGCCAGCCACGGAGCGGCTGGCGGTCAGCAGGGCCCGCAGGAAGGTGGACTCGACCTGGTACCGGCCCGAAGGCTGGGTGGCGAGCACCTTTCGAAGCACCTGGGTCAAGGCCGGGTAGCGGTGCTCGAGTCGGTCGAGAGGCTGGGAGATGTCGCCCCGGGTCGCGGCGTGCCAGGTCTCGCTGTAGGACCCCCGGTAGAGCGGCTGCCGGGTGATCAGCTCGTAGAGCAGGGCCCCCACCTGCCACTGGTCGGTGCGCTCGTCGCGACCGGTTCGGTTCGCGAGCTCCTGGGGCATGTAGCGCGGGTCCAGGTCGTCCGGCTGGGCGCCGATGCCCAGGATGCGGACGTCGCCCTCCGGGGTGAGCACGATCCGGCCGGGCTCCAGGTGGCCGTGCACGATCTTGCCCTCGGGCCGCACGATCGAGTGGGCGTGGCGCAGACCGTGGGCGACCTCGAGGATGATGTCCACGGCGGTGGTGGCGTCCATCGACAGCTCGCCGTGCGCGACGGCCTGCAGCACCAGGTCCAGGGAGGCCCCCGGCACGTCCTCGAGGACCAGGGCCCCTCGGGACTCGTAGAAGCCCAGGACCTTGGGGATGCGGGAGTCCCCGAGGACGCGGTTGTCGTCGTGTTCCCGGCGGATGCGGTCGAGGGCCGCCGCGTCGTCGGGATCCGCCAGGCACCGGATGCGCACCAACGTGGGTCCGGAGAGATCCGGATCGACCCGCCGAGCCCGCCAGAGCTCCGTCCCGTTGAACGCTTCGAGGCGTTCTTCGAGCTTGTACGCGCCGATGCGACGTCCGGACTCAGGCATTTCGGGTCCAGGCAGGTCCGACCATCAGTGTACCGTCAAGCAGCCGTCAACGTGATGAGAATTACAAGTTCCGGCGGTAGCGCCCGCCGACTGCGTAGAGGGCCTGGGTGATCTGGCCGAGGGTCGCGACGCGGACGGTGGACATCAGCTCGCCGAAGAGGTTGCCGCCGTCCAGAGCGACCTGCTGCAGCCTGTCGAGCGCTTCGGCGGAGGTGTCGGCGTGGGCCTGCTGAAAGCGCCGCACGCTCTCGACCTGGTCGTCTTTCTCGCTGTTGGTGGAGCGGCGCAGCTCGATGGGCTCGGGCTCCCAGTCGTCGGCCAGGGTCTCGGGGTCCTCGAAGGTGTTGATGCCCACCAGCGGCAGCTCTCCGGAGTGCTTCAGGTGCTCGTAGTGCATCGACTCCTCCTGGATCCGGGAGCGCTGGTACTGCCGCTCCATGGCGCCCAGGACCCCCCCGCGGGAGTCGAGGCGCTCGAACTCCTGCAAGACCGCCTCTTCCACGAGGTCCGTCAGCTCATCGACGATGTAGCTGCCCTGGAGCGGGTTCTCGTTCTTCAGCAGGCCCATCTCCTTGGCCAGGATGAGCTGGATGGCCATGGCACGGCGGACCGACTCCTCGGTGGGGGTGGTGACGGCCTCGTCGTAGGCGTTGGTGTGCAGGCTGTTGCAGTTGTCCTGCAGGGCCAGCAGCGCCTGGATGGTGGTGCGGATGTCGTTGAACTGGATCTCGCGGGAGTGCAGTGACCGACCGCTGGTCTGGACGTGGTACTTGAGCTTCTGGGCCCGCTCCGAGGCGCCGTAGCGCTCGCGCATGACCACGCTCCAGATGCGCCGTGCGACCCGGCCGATGACCGTGTACTCGGGGTCCAGGCCGTTGGAGAAGAAGAACGACAGGTTCGGACCGAACGCG
>CAYFPX010000408.1:0-2554 GCA_964344945.1 uncultured Enterobacterales bacterium | reverse complement strand
GGGAGCGAAGTCGCATCTACCCAACGAAGTGGTCCGTCAAATCGACGCAAGGTCATGGGTCGAGGCGGGCTACGAGGTCGACCAGGTCAGCCAGGCGGCGGGTTGGGTTCGGTTTCGTCGACGGTAGGTCGGGAGCGGAGATCTGCGCGGCTCGAGGCCTCGCGACCGCGACGGCCGATCAACTTGCAGCATTAGAGTCAACTTGACAGGTGAACATTGAGCCTGCAAGTTGAGCATGTGGAACCGACTGCCAGTGGAACAAAGAGCGACCGGAGACCCGACTTCCGCTTCACGCAGGACGGGGTGCCTCACCTCGTAGAGGTCAAGCACCGGCTACCGGCCGCCAGGGAGCTCCGGGACCTCGTTCTTCGCATGGCGTACGTCTTGGCCCGGCATCCGGAGAGTGGGGCCTACCTCGTACTGGTCCAGCCATCGATGTCTTCTCACCGAGTGGACCAGCTGATGGGCGAGTTGCGCACGGTGCTACTCCCTGACATCGCCGACAGGCTCCAGCTCGTGCTGCTCGAGCAAGGCGATGCACGAGAGTTGGGTGAACTCCCAAGGAAGCTCCGGAACGCGTTGGCCGAGCACATCGACCAGTCAGAGCCCAGCGCTGAGAGGCTTCCCCGCCCGGACTACCTCACGGAAGTGCTGAAGCTCCTCCTGATCCGCCGCGTTCGACAACTGGGGCCAGCGACCACGCGCTGGCTGTGCGAGACCATCGGCTGCTCCTACCCCACAGCGCGTCGCGCCTTGGACCGTCTGGCTCCGGTCCTCACCCGACACTCGGATCGGCGGGTCGAGCTTGCCCGGTTTCCCAAGGAGCCCTGGACGGAGCTCGTGGCCGGCGGGGCACGCCTCCGCGCCTCGATTCGATTCGAGGACAGGTCCGGCCAGCCGCGCTCACCGCAGTCTCTCTTGCGGCGACTCGACCAACGAGCCTGGAAGCACGTTGCAGTGGGGGGCACCGTCGGCGCTCAGCTCTCGTGTCCGGAGCTGGACATCGTGGGCGTGCCGCGCTTGGACCTGTGCGTACACGCCCCGGGAGACACGCTGGACCTCGGCTTCGTCGAGGAGCTCGATCCCGCCCTCGTGCGCACCGACGACCCGACCGCCCCCGCTCGGGTGGTGGTTCACCCCATCCGACGCCACCTACCGCTCTTCGAACCCCGGCGGGACGGCGTGCCGAGAGCCGACGAGGTGGAGTGCCTGCTCGACCTCTACGAGGCGCGCCTGGGCGCGCAGGCCGACCAGCTCCTCGAACACCTGGAGAGGAGTGCCACGCCATGAGCGACTTGTCGCCTGCCCAGGTCCTCGAGCGCATCGCTGGGAGGCTGTCGGATGACGTGAAGGGGCGCGTGGTGGTGATCGGCAGCGTGGCAGTCGGCTACCACTTCTTCGGCCACGACAGCGAGCGTGAAGTCCGCACCAAGGACATCGACTGCATGCTTGCTCCTCGTGATGGTGCCGTCGAAGCGGGTCGGGAGATCGCCCTCTCGCTCCTGAGCGACGAGTGGGAGCACCATCGGTTTGGTGGATTCACAGCTCGGCAGACGCCCGAGCCCACCAGCGAGCTCGCCGCGATTCGGCTCCGGCCGCCGGAAGAGCTGGGCTGGTTCATCGAGTTCCTCACCGTGCCTGGCTCCGAGGACGAGCGGGGCAAGACCTGGCAGCCGGTGCTCTTGGACGACGGCTACTACGGCCTGCCGAGCTTCGAGTACCTGGCTGTCACCGCGCTTCATCCCCTCCCGACGCCCTTCGGCCTGTTCTACGCGCGACCGTCGATGATGGCGCTGGCCAATGCCCTCGCGCATCCGACGATTGGGCGGGAGACGATGAGCACCCCCATCGCCGGCCGCGAGATCAAGCGGAGCAACAAGGACCTCGGCCGCGTCCTGGGCATTGCCCACCTGGCGGGTCCGGATGCGGTCGAAGGGTGGCTCGACCAGTGGCGAGCGGCGCTGGAGACGGCCTTCCCGACCCGCCGGGCCGAGCTCGCGGCTCGCGCGGGCGCGGGCCTCCGAGCGCTCCTCGACAGTCCCAACGACCTGGAGGAGGCCCTGGTCACGCTGAATGGGGGGATCCTGGTGAGTCGCCCGTGCACGCCGGATGAGATTCGGTTCGCAGGGCTCCGGCTCGTGCAGGACGTCGTCGAGCCCTTGGAGGGCACCTGAGAAGCTGGCCCAGCTCGGAGGGGCCTCGGGGCTCAGGAGGGCTCCCCTTGCACGGTTGCCGGCGAGTAGGGTGGGAGGAGCGCGTCCTGCACCATGAAGAAGCCGTCCCACAACGAGCCCGCGACCGCCGACTCCCCTGAGGTGTCGGATCAGCTCGCCGTGTGCCTCGACGAGGAGCGCAGTCGGAGCGAAGACCATCTCCTGTCCCTACTCGAGGAAGCCAGACAGCTCAGGGCCTGGTCTGCCCTGGACGCACCTGGAGACCTCCGGGAGTACCTGGACGCCCAGCGCTCGAGGCTCGGAGCGGAAGTGCTCGAGCTTCTCCTGGTGCGCAACGACAATTACTTCTCCCCCCTGACGACAACTACTTCTCCCCATCT
>CAYFPX010000407.1:0-2560 GCA_964344945.1 uncultured Enterobacterales bacterium | reverse complement strand
CAACCTTGTCCGTTACGAGATCACCCCAGAGTCAGGTTCACGCTGGACCAGTACACGGGCCAGCTCCAGTCGAAGTCCGCCATCGGCTTGAAGCGGCCGATGCGGGCGTTTCGCAGCCGCCGCTCGAGGCTCCGTCGCTGGCGTTCAGTCTCCTCCCAGGCCACCACACGCCGGACGACCTCGAGGTCCTGCTCCGTCAGCTCGTCCCAGCGGGCCAGCAGGCCGTACAGGCCCAGGGCGTTGGTCAGGTCCTTGATGTCGCTCATGCCGGTCCTCCCTCGTGGTCGATGGCGTCGTAGGTGGACAGCCTGTGCGGGTGGACGACCAGGCCGCGGACCCGCTCGTCATCGGGCAGACGCACGGCCACAGCCGGGGGCTGCTGCCGCTCGGTGCGACGGCGCTGCAGGACCTGGCGGACGCCCTGGACGTGGGGAGCCCCGTCGGCGAGGGCCTCGGCGATGGCCGCCTCCAGCTCGGCTGCGCCGTGGGACTCCAGCAGCCGCAGCAGCTGGGCGGTCACGCTGCCCAGATTGCCGCCGCGCTCGGCGACGGCCTGCATCAGCGCGGGACTGGAGGGGGCGGCTACGGTCAGGCGGTCCAGGCCGCGGTGCTGTCGGGCCCGGCGCTTCTCGGCGACCAGGGTGGCGATGTGGGCCGGGTCCTCGACCTGCTCGCCCCTGCTCCAGCTCCTCCGGTGCCGGGCGACCTCGACGGTGCCGTCCAGGACGCGCACGGTGTCGTGGTCGGCCAGGACCACGACGGTCCTGCGGACCCGGTCGTGGGGGACCGTGTAGTCGTTTCCGTCGAACCGGACGTACGGGACCTTGCCCACCCGGGCCTCGACCCTGTCGTGGGTGGGGAAGGCGTCGTCGGGCAGGGCCAGCAGCTTGTCCTTCTCCTGCAGGCCCGCCTCCTCGACCGTCAGGGTGCGGTCCTCCGGGCAGCGACGCCGACCTGCGACCAGCTGGCACCACTGCCGGGCCTGGCGGTTCAGGTCCTCGACGTCGTCGAACTCCCGGGCGGTGAAGAAGCTGGTCCTCAGGTAGCGGATCGCCCGCTCCACCCGGGCCTTCTCGTTGCCCCTGTACGGGGCCACGGGGCGAGGCTCGAACCGGTGGTGTCCCGCGGAGGCCACCAGGGTCGGGTTGAAGCGGGTCGCGTCCGCCCTCCGCTCCAGCACGACGCTCTTGAGGTTGTCGTACAGCAGCACCCTTGGCACCCCGCCGAAGAACCGGAAGGCGGCCTCGTGACCCCGCAGGAAGCTGCCCATCCGGGCGTCCAGGCTGAACTGCACGAACAGCCACCGGGACCAGGACAGGACCATCACGAAGGCCATCAGCGGGCGGCTGGACCGGCCCACCTCGAGGCGGCCGAAGTGGCCCCAGTCCACCTGGGCCTGCTCACCGGGCAGGGTCCGCAGCTTCAGGAAGGCCTCGGCCGGCTTCCGGGGACGCAGGCGGGACACGATGGACCGGAAGTGGTCGGGACCGCCCGGGTAGCCGCGCTCCACCACCATCTGATGCAGCCGGCTCGCCGGCAGCTCCGGGTACTTCGCCAGGGTCTCCCGGATGAACGGCAGGTACGGGTCGGCGATGGACGGCTTCCGGACCTTGCGAGGCTCCGGCTGGCCGGCCTGGGCCAGCACGCGCCGCACGGTCGTGTAGTGCACGCCGACCTGCCGGGCGATGGTCGTCGGCGGCCAGCGCTCGGCGTGGTGCAGCCGCAGGATCAGGGCCTCGGTCTCAGCGGAGATCATGGGACCTCCCAACGGCCTCGACCGGGTCGACGTCGACGACAACGGCGCAGCGGGCCGAGGCGCGACAGGGGTGAACAGGGCCCGCCGCAGAACGTGCAGCGCGGGTGGACAGGGTCATCGAGGGTCTCCTTCGCCGGGCAGCTCGAGGAGGCCAACACGGCCTCGAACCCGGCGGGCGGGAGCCTCGCCAGCCCCAGGGTGGGCGGGGAACCCTGATGCGTCACTTCCTGCCGATGGCGCTCCCTGTAGCGGGCCTGCCGCGCCGCGTGCTTGCGGCCTCCACGCAGGGTGCGCTGGTACCTGGCGCCCGCCCTGCGCAGCGACTCCCGGCGCCGCACCTTGGAGCAGGACCCGGCGCAGTAGACGTTGCCGCGGTCGCACCGCGTGCAGATCCGCACCAGGCGCCGACATCGAGCGCAACTGAACGTCCGGTGGCTGTCCTCGATCGTGGGGCTCCGGCCCCTTCGGCCTGGATCACACCGCCCGGACCGGTCAGCCTCCCGTTGGGAACGCCATCTCTCGATCGTGGGTGGTGCGCCCAGGAGGTCCGGTGCTGCTACACCGGGCCTCCACCTCTTCGGGGCCCCGCCAACTACCCCGGCAGTCCGTCCGCGACAGGAGCGCCGTCCTCGTCGCTGCGCTCCTGCGGGCGGCGCTGGAGCTCAAGCTGGGGTCGGAGAGCACCGGCGTGGGCGGGGGTGTGGACTCGATGAGCGCCGGATGAGTGCGGGTTCTGGGCGCTGACTACATAGTGCTCGCCGTCGATGGGACCGGCGAGGTCCGCGGCACGCTCGATGAGGTGGA
>CAYFPX010000406.1:0-2590 GCA_964344945.1 uncultured Enterobacterales bacterium | reverse complement strand
GGGGGGGCGCTGCAGGTGGTCTCGGTGGTGCCGGGGTCGCCGTAGCCGTCGCTGTCGCCGTCCCAGTACCAGGTGGACGCATCGGCGGCGCCCTTCTCGTCGACGCTGCCGTCGCAGTCCTCGTCGGCGCCCCCGCAGAGCTCGTCGGCCCCTGGGTAGGCGGTGGGGTCGTCGTCGTCGCAGTCGCCGAAGTCCGCGGCATAGCCCTCGGTCTCCTCGCAGGCGACCAGAGGAAAGGCCTGCAGCCCGACCCCGTCTCCGTCGGCGTCCAGGAACAGGGTCTCGCCGTCGGTGGGGTCCTCGTCGACCACGTCGTCGCAGTCGTCGTCGCCCCCGTTGCACGTCTCGCTGGCCCCGGGAAAGGCCGCCGGATCGTCGTCGTCGCAGTCGCGGTCGTTGCGCACGTGGGCAGCTGGCCGCTCGCAGTGCACCACCTCGGTGGCGGGGTCACCGAAGCCGTCGAAGTCGGCGTCCTCGAACCAGGCCACCGGCGAGGCGTCCCCCTCGTCCACCTGGCCGTCGCAGTCGTCGTCCCTGTCGTCGCAGAGCTCGGTGACCCCCGGATGCACCGTGTCGTCGGCGTCGTCGCAGTCCCCCGCCTCGGCCGCATAGCTGGTCGCCGTCCGCGTCGGCGTACCAGGTCTGGGGCGTGTCGCAGAGCCCGGAGTCCGAGTCCACGGTTGGTGCGGTGGTGGTGCCGCCGTCACAGGCCACGAGCCAGGTCGCGACCAGGAGCGCCGGGGCCAGGAGGCAGCGCATCGTTCCCGGGGGGGGGCAGAGGGGAGGGTGCTCAGTCTACCGCTGTCAGGCCCGAGCGCCGACCTTGGCCCAGGCCCCTCGCCGGTACTCCCACCACCCCCAGACCGCCTTGATCGCGAAGGCCACCGGAAAGGCCACCCAGATGCCGAAGATCCCGAGGCCCAGCGGGAAGCCCAGCACCCAGCTCGCGGGGATCTGGAAGACCCCGGTGATCCAGCTGTTGATGCGCAGGGTCGTGCGGGTGGCGCCGGAGCCCGAGAGCATGCCGCCGAAGCTGATGTACACCCCGACCACCGGCATGCAGTAGCCGAGCATCTTCATCCACAGGACCGAGTAGTCGAACAGGTCGGTGCCCGGCGCCACGTCGAACACGGCCACCAGCGGGCCCGCCCAGGCGATGAACAACAGGCCCAGGGTGGTCATCACCCCGGTGCACAGCACCAGCGAGGCCCGCACCACCTGGCGGGCCTCGGCCACGCTGCCGGCGCCCAGGGCCATGCCGACCATCGCGCCGGTCGCCTGGGAGATGCTCATGCCGGGCACGAAGGCGATCGCCTGGACCCGGATGCCCACGGTGTGGGCGGCGACGGCGACTTCGTCGACCCGGGCCAGGAGCCCGACGATGGTGAGGAAGCCGGCGTTGAGCACGATCATGTCGGCCCCCGCGGGCCAGCCCACGCGGATCAGGTCGCTGGCGAGGGGTCGGTCGATCGGACGCACCCCGAGCACCGGCCGCAGGCCCGGCACCGCCCCGCGGGACAGCAGCACGAACATCAGGACCGCCGCGCACAGCTGGGAGAGCACCGTGCCGAAGGCCGCGCCCTGGATGCCGAGGGCCGGCAGGCCATAGTGCCCCAGGATGAGCCCGTAGTTGAACACCACGTTCAGGCCGTTGCCGAACAGCGCCACGTAGAAGGCCAGCCGGGTGTTGCCGACCCCCCTCAGGACCGCCCCGTAGAGCAGGTTCAGGTACACGAAGGCCGAGCCCGCCAGCATCGGCCGCAGGTAGTCCAGGCCCGCGTCCATCGTGGCCGCGTCGGCGCCGAGCAGCCACAGCAAGGGCTCGGCGAAGAGGTTGCCCACCACGGCCACGCCCAGCCCCAGCATCAGGGTCAGCTGGGTCGACTGGTGCAGGATGTGGTCGACCCGCTCGTGGTGGCCAGCGCCGTGGGCCCGGGCCACGAAGGCCACCGTGCCCACGGTGAGGCCGATCATGCCGACCATGAGCAGGAAGATCAGCTGGCTGCCGTAGCCCATGCCGGTCAGCGCGTCGTCGGCGCCGACGGTCCGTCCGATCATCGCGGTGTCCACCGCGAGGGCCAGCACCGCCAGCACGTTGACCCCGATGATCGGCCAGGCCAGCGCGATCAGCCGCCGCGTGATCGCTCGCTGGGAGGTCGGGGGCCCGGGTTCGCCGGGGGGATGGGGTGCGGCCACGAGAGACCGTGACCCGTCCGCTCCGGGTCCGCAAGGATCTCCTGGATCCCCGAGTTGTCCACAGCCGTGGACAACCTTGTTGACAGGTCAACGCAACCCTTGAGAGACGTCGCTAGTCGGGCGTCGCCCGGCGCCGCCGCACGTTCACCAGCCCCCACACCAGCAGCAGCGCCAGCGGCGAGCCGCTCGAGCGTGCGTCGACCGTGCTGCAGTCGCAGCCCTTGTCGTCCTCGGGCGGGAAGCCGCCGGAGGTGCCGTCGTCGCCACCGGTGTCCGAGGTCAGGCCGGTGTCGGCGGTGTCGGCGGTGTCGGCGGTGTCGGTGTCCGTGTCCGTGTCGGTGTCGACGTCGGTGTCCGTGTCCGTGTCGGTGTCGGTGTCCGTGTCCGTGTCCGT
>CAYFPX010000405.1:0-2600 GCA_964344945.1 uncultured Enterobacterales bacterium | reverse complement strand
CCTCCCCGGTTCAGCCAACTGTGCGGGTTCATGCTGCTACGCCGAACACCGATGCCTTGGCGCGGGGCTTGCCGCTGTCGGGGTCGCGGAAGTTGTGGGCGAGCTGGATGTAGCTGACAGGCGGGCCGAGCTTGTTCTTGCGGGTGATCTTCCGGATGTACATGCCTACTTCTATCACGCTGTCTACGTTGTCTGTCAACAAGGTAGTTCACAAGTCGTGTGCCTACACATTTCGGCCGATCTGGGGCTTCACCCAGAGCTCGATCCGCATGGAACGGGCATCGAACATCTGACGGTGGCGCTCGTTGGCCTACTTGGTGCGGAACACGGGAAAGAGGCACTGCGTAGCAAGAAGTCCGAAGGCGTCGTCCAGGAGATCTGGGGACTCCTGCTCACCTACAATCTCATCAGACGAGAGATGCTTCTGGCGGCCAAGGAGTTCGAGCTGGCGCCGAACCGCATTGCATTCGTCCCGTCCCTCCACTGGATCCGCACCTTCTGGCTGACCGCCTGGAAGACTGCCCCAGGCACGCTGCCGCGCCATCTCGGAAAGCTCAGGTCCTCACTCAACGTCCTCGTCCTCCCTCCACGTCGGTCCCGGCGGCGCTATGCGCGCCATGTGAAGATCAAGATGAGCAACTACCCCCGCAACCGAGGTCGCCGACAGTCGACGAAACCGATCGGCAAACCTGGAGGATCAGCCTAAGTGACTGGCATTGCCATTAGCCTGCATTAGCCGTACTCTGTCGCAACAGAGTCTCGAAGCCATTCAGAGAAGGAGGTGGAGACAATTCGGAATCCCACCCCGCCCTCCAAGTAATATTCGACAGGCGGGTCGTCAGTCCCAGCACGGAGGAACAGAAACTGGTAGCCTTGATGAGAACAGAACACAAAAGCTCCGTCTGGCAATGTGGGTCCACAGTCGTCGCTCAAGAGGGCCAAGGCACTCTGATGGATCGAATCCAGCTCAGTGAATAGTCGGTCGCTCCCAGTCAAGAAGTCGCCACAGTCCTTGCCCACTGCGAGAAGATAGTGTGTGTAGGCTGCTGGAATTTGAAATCCCAAATCTTGCTGGAATTGTAGTACTTCCTCAATGCTACAGCCCTCAACGGGAGTCGTTGATGACTGCCTAATCGTCGCAGTTGCCTTCTCAACTCTCTCCTGCCACAAGTCCATGGTCAACCCCCGCTGACAATCTCGAGTTTCACGTTGGGGAACGCCTCCTGGAACTGACGGATAACACCTTGACAGCTTCGGCAAGGGGCCTTCTCAGTGAATAGCCGGATTGTTCCTTTGGTGCTTGGGGAGAGACCAGAGGCGATGTTCTCTAGCAGGAGGGCCTCTGTGTCAAAGTCCCGTGTCATCGCCCCAGAAGCCACCGTTTGGAATCTCCGGGAGGCCGGGTTGCCAACGGTGCCAGGCGGGGTCGCCCGGCCGCTGGTTGCGGCCAGATCAATCGCTCTCCCGTCGACTCCACCAATCGCGAAGCCGATGTTTCCCTGTCCACGGCTGAATCGGCCCCCGATGGACACCCGGAGGGAGGCGGCTCTGTCGATCAGGGCCTTGCGGGAGGACCTTGGACTTGCAAGAAGGTCCGCAGCCTTCCTGTGCACCCGACGACTACCTGCTGCTCGTACGCCTAGGGCAATGGCCCCCCCCGCCACCGCCGCCGCCCCCGCCACCGCCTTCCCGACCACCAACCCCACAGCCGCATTGACCGCGAACTCCGTGACCGACATCTTCCCGGTCGCGACCTTGTGCACGTCGACCGCTGTGCTGGCCAGGTCGTAGGCCTTCATCGCCCCCCAGATGAGCAGCGGAATCGGAATGTCCCCATCCGGATCGACGAAGCTGACCGGGTTGTTCGCCCCATACGCATACCGATTGAACGACTGCGCGTCCCCCAACGACCCCAGCGCCACCCGGTCCGGACTCAGGAACCGGGGCAGCTCCCGGTGCATGGACCGCAGGCCGTAGTCGGCCACGCCCAGCGAGTTGAAGTCCTCGTGCCCCGCATGGGCGAAGGCATCGCCGACCAGCGAGCCGGTGGAGGCCCTCTCGGTCCCGTAGGGCAGGAACTCCCGGGTCCCGATGGTGTGGCCGGTGGCTGTCGTGACCATGCGGGTCGAGCCCGCCAGGTCGAGGTGTAGCCAGCGGAGCTCGGAGCTGGTGCCACCGGAGAAGACGGCGATGGGCCGTCCAGCGACCTGGAGGTAGAGCTCGTCGAGCTGCCAGGATGAGCCGAGTGCGGAGAGCCTGGCGAGCAGGGTTCCCTGGGGGTCGTAGAGCGCGAAGTGGGAGCGAGAGATCCCGGTGGTGTCCTGCTCCTGCCAGGCGATGCGTCGCCCCGAGGCGTCGTAGGCGACCAGCACCAGCGTGCTGCCGTCGCTGGCCGCCCTCAGCTGCCCAGTGGGGGTCCAGGTGAAGGAGGTGGTGCCGTCGTGGGTGAGGTTTCCGGCGCTGTCCCAGCTCCAGCCGTTCCGGCGGTTGTAGGTGTAGCTCGCACCGGTGAAGGTGCCGTCGTAGTCGCCGGTGCGGTCTGTGAGGTGTCCAGTCCCACGCTCCCATCCCACTGGGGTGGCCAGGGATCCCACCTTGCG
>CAYFPX010000404.1:0-2613 GCA_964344945.1 uncultured Enterobacterales bacterium | reverse complement strand
AGTTCGTCCACGGCATCAAGGTGCTGATGGCCAAGAACTACGTCGACAACCTCTCCGAGGAGGTCCGCAAGGGCATGAACCAGAAGGCCGCCGAGGGCCACTGGCCCAGCTCGGCGCCCATCGGGTACCTCAACCACCGTGTGGGCGGCCGCAGCGTCATCGTCGCCGACCCCGAGCGGGCGCTGATGGTCCGCAACCTCTTCGAGCTGTACGACACCGGCGACTGGTCGGTGAAGCGGCTCGCCGACTACTGCGAGGAGCAGGGCCTGCGCGGCAAGCGGGGCGGCCGGATCTCCCCCAGCCAGGTCCACAACATCCTGCGGAACCCGCTCTACGCTGGCCGCTTCTGGTGGGGCGGCGAGCAGTACGAGGGCCGCGACCCCAAGCTCATCGCCTGGGAGACCTTCGAGCGCGTTCAGGCCCGCCTTGACGGCTTCCCCTACACCCGCCCCCAGCGCCTCACCTTCGCCTTCACCGGGATGATGGCCTGCGGCCACTGCGGCGCCGCCATCACCGCCGAGCTGAAGAAGAAGAAGTACATCTACTACCGCTGCGCGCGGTCTTGCGCCGGGGGCCAGTACCTGCGCGAGGAGAAGGTCGCCGCGCTCTACCTCGAGCAGGTCCGCGCCTTGCACATGGGGCCCTCGCTGTACCAGGCGGTCGTCCGCGCCCTCAAGGAGCAGCGCGGCGACGTCGAGGACGACATCCGCGCCCGCATGGCCGACGCCCAGGGCCGCGTCGAGCGCTACGGCCGCCTGATCGACAAGGCCTACGAGGACAAGCTGGAGGGCAAGGTCACCGACGAGTTCTTCCACGAGAAGCGGACCGAGTGGGAGCGCCTCCGTTCCCAGACCGCCCGGGAGATCGAGCGGTTGACTCGCGTGAGCGCCAAGAACCTCGACACGGGGCTGCTCGTGCTCGAACTCGCGAACTCGGCCTACGACCTGCTTTCTTCGCGAGAGCCCCTGCAGCAGCGCGAGCTGCTGGAAGTGCTCTGCTCGAACTCCATCCTGACGGGGGACACGCTGGAGGTCACCTGGCGGAATCCCTTCGATCTACTGGCACTTAGGCCGACCGGGAGCCCGAACGACGAAGCCCCTCCAGGCGAACCCGGAGGGGCTTGTACAGAATGGTCGGGGTGAGAGGATTCGAACCTCCGGCCCTCGGCTCCCAAAGCCGATGCGCTACCAGACTGCGCTACACCCCGTGCGCCTGGGGTAACCGGCTGACGGCCGACGACGCCCGGTGACATCCCGGGACGATGGAACCGCCTGCCTCGCGCGTCTCAGTGTGTGGAAGGACGGGCAGAGATGCCTCATGGAACCCCGGCCGCTGACGGACCAGCAGGCCGGGGTTCCTCACTTCGGGAGCCGGGCGACCAGGGCGGTGCTCCGGAGAGCGCCATCGGTGGGGATGGAGGCAGCCACGGCCTCCAGGGTGTCACCGGGCAGGGCCAGGACCTCCGTGAGCGCGGCGGCGATCGCCTCGGCGCTCACGCGCTTCCTCGCCAGCCGCCGGCCCAGCCCCAGCCCCTCGGCCCGCCAGCCGTGGAAGTGCTGGTCGGCGATCTTCGGCAGGACCAGCTGGGGACGGGCAGCGAGCGTGGCCTGCAAGAAGGTGCCAGCACCGCCGTGGTGGACGAGGGCCGCACAGCCTGGGAAGAGGGCGCCGTGGTTCAGCGGTGTCGACACCGCCAGGGCCTGGGCGGGGTCGAGCTCGCAAGGGTGGGCGGTCGCGATGAGTGCCCTGTGGCCCGCCGCCGCCGCCCCGGCGGCGAAGACCGCGGGCCAGGTGCGGTCGCCGGGCATGCATCCCAGGCCGAAGAAGATCGGCGGGTCGCCGGCCTCGAGGAACGCGGCGACGTTGCTCGGAAGCGGCGACTCGTCGGGCAGGAACCACGGCGGCAGCTGGCGGACCTCGGCGGCCAGGGGGTCGCCGAAGCCCGCGATGGACCCCGGGAAGGGCAGCCAGATCTCCTCGCCGCAGACGTGAGCCGCCGCTCGACCGAGGGGTGGGAGGCCACGGCGCTTCCGCTCGGCCACCAAGGGCCCGAGCATCGTGCCGCCGGTGATCAGGTCGCTCAGCCACCAGGTCAGCCGATTCATCCAGCGGGGCAGGCCATAGGCCGGGACCACAGGCATCGGCCACCCGCCAGAGGGCACCATGCAGGGGGACAGGAGCACCGCTCGGCGGGCGACGCCGTGCTGCTCGCACAGCGTGGGCGTGGCGAATTCCAGGGAGCCGGAGATCACGGCGTCGCTGGCCTGGACCAGGGGCTCCAGGGCGGTGAGCTGGGCCGGGATCTGCCGGGCCATCAGCGCCGCAATGCGCGTCGGGCTGGACCGGAGCTCGGCCATCAGCGCCGCGTAGGGATCGCCGGCGGGCACGAAGGCCAGGTCCTGGGCCGCGGCCTGGGCGGTGTAGTCCGGCGGGGCGCACAGGGTCACCTGGTGCCCGGAGGCCCGCAGGGCGCGGCCCAGAGCCAGGAAGGGCTGCACGTCGCCTCGGGTGCCGAAGCTCGCCAGGGTGACGGTCAGGGCCCGGGACATGGCGCGGGGCCTAACCCGCATCGGTCACGAGAATCCTACTGCGGCCGCGGATCCAGGGCGCTGG
>CAYFPX010000403.1:0-2632 GCA_964344945.1 uncultured Enterobacterales bacterium | reverse complement strand
CCGACACGGACACCGACACGGACACCGACACGGACACCGACACGGACACCGACACCAGCATCTTCGACGTCCAGGGTGGCCTGGTCACCGAGGGCGAGCTGATCGACATCCAGGGCGTGACCGTCACCGGCGTGGCCCTGAACGCAGACGGCGTGGGCTATGGCCTGTTCGTCAGCGAGGACGAGGGCGGCGGCTGGAGCGGCCTGTGGGTCTACACCGCCGAGGGCGCCGAGGCCTTCAGCCTGGGCGACCGGGTCGACGTGCACGGCCGCTACGTCGAGTACGACGGCGAGGGCAGCTGGGAGTCCAGCGTCACCGAGATCGACGTGGGCGACTACCTGGAGGACAGCTGGGTCGCCGCCGCCGAGGGCGACGGCGCCGACGTGCCCGCCACCGAGCTGGAGGCCACTGTCTTCTCCGACTCGGCCACCCTCGAGACCTACGAGGGCGTGCTCATCACGGTCAACGACCTGACCGTCACCGACGGCGACCTGGGCTTCGGCGAGTGGGGCGCGGGGGACGTCCGGGTGGACGACAAGTGCCTCTACCCCTTGGACCCGGTGTACGCGGGCGACACCTTCACCAGCGTCACCGGCGTGCTCGACTACACCTACGACACCTGGAAGATCGTGCCGCGGACCTCGGACGACCTGGTGGGGTACAGCTCCACCGTCGCCGCCCTCGACACCGTCGGCCCCGGCGCCCTGGTGCTCACCGAGCTCATGATCGATCCGGGCAGCGAGTGCTCAGATGGCGACGACGAGTACTTCGAGGTCTACAACAACTCCGGTGTGGACCTGGACCTCTACGGCCTCGAGGTCGGCTACGGCGAGACCGTGAAGACCTTCGAGGAGCACGCGGTCGCGCCCGCCGATGGCTACCTCCTCTTCGTCCGCGAGAGCCCCAGCCCCTGCTATGGGCACGAGGGCGTCGAGTTCGGGCTGACCCTGAACAACACCCCGGCCGAGGTGAGCCTGAATGCCCACGGCACCATCTTCGACGCCGTCGACATGACCGGCTGGGAGATCACCAGTGGCGCGGCCTGGGGTGTCGATCCGGACAAGGCGAACCCGACCGGGAACGACCTGGCGGGGAACTGGTGCCTGCAGACCACTGCGCTGGGCAGTGACTTCGGCACGCCGGGTGCCGACAACGATCAGTGCGACTGAAGCGCTACCACTCCACCCCGAGCCGGAACCGCCCCGTGTAGATCTTCCCGTAGCGGCTGGCCTTGTCCACGCTCTCGATCTCGCCAGCCGCCTCGGGCACCCGGTAGCCGCCCGGGGCGCCGTAGAACTCGGCGCCGAAGCGCAGGTGCTCCTTGGCGAGCAGGTCCACGCCCAGGCTGAAGGCGCTGCCGAAGTACGGGTGCAGGTTGTTGGCCACGTAGCCGTCGTCGCCGATCCAGTAGAAGGTCGACGCATCGAGCAGGCCGATGGCCAGGTACGGGGTCAGGCTGTTGATCAGGGGGGTGTCGCCGCCGCCCAGCTCGCCGAGGGACGCGCCGAGCATCAGGTCCAGGCCCATGGTGGAGCCGACGAAGAGGTCGTCGTAGACCGGGCTGTCCTCGGTGAAGCCACCGGCGGTGTCGCCGACGGTCTTCTGCATGGTGGCGTGGTACCGCAGGCCGACCTGGACCTTGTCGTGGGCCTGGTAGCCGGCGCCCAGCTCCACGCTCATGATCACGCTGCGCACCCCGGCCACGGTGATCGGCGGGATGTAGGCGAGGCCGGCGTAGGGCACGAGCTTGTCGCCGAGCAGGGCGTGCATCGCGAAGGTGGCGCGGAGGCGAGGGGCCACCGGGGTCTTGTTGGTGTCCTCGGTCTTGGTCCAGTTCAGGACGAAGCGCTGCTCGCAGGACAGCGGCGGGATGATCAGCGCGTCCACGCCGATCGCGGCGTTGCCGGGGGCGTGGGGGATGGGCCCGTGGATCGGGCTCAGGGTGGTGGACAGCGCCGCGTAGTTGTTGAGGAAGTCACCCTGGACCTGCTCGTCGTAGTCGGTGGGCTGGGGGAGTCCCTCGCACTCCGGGTCCACGGTGGCCCAGGCGGGGGCGGTGAGCAGGAGGAGGCTGGTGCTGATCAAAACAAGGCTCCCGCGTTGATCCAGTCCTGGACGTGGAGGATGTCTTCGTCGGGCAGCCGCCCGTCCTTGGGCATGGGGTCGGTCTCGTGGGTCAGGCGCTGCCAGACCGGGGAGGCGTCAGCGTCGCCGGGCACGATGTACTGGCCGCCGCCGTAGGCCACGTCGAGGATCCAGTCGTCGAGCTTCATGACCGGGGCGTTGTTGTCGCCTGCGTCGTGGCAGCGGGCACACGCCGCAGCGTAGAGGTCCTGGACCCCCTGCCAGTCCGAGGTGTAGGTGTTGAAGACCGGCACCTCGGCGCCGCCGTCGATCCATGCCTGGATGCCGGCGATGTCCTCCGCGGGCAGCTGGCCGCTCTCGGGCATCGGGGCCTTCACGTCGGTCAGGCGCCGCCAGACCAGGCTGCTGGCGCTGTCCCCGGCCACGAACCAGTACCCGGCGCCGCTGGACAGGTCGTCGGCCCAGAGGTCCGCGGTCATCAACGGCCCGACGGTGCCGTCGTCGTGGCAGAACCAGCACTCGCCGTCGTAGAGCTGGATCAGGCCAT
>CAYFPX010000402.1:0-2706 GCA_964344945.1 uncultured Enterobacterales bacterium | reverse complement strand
GCGCCGTCGGCATCAACCTGTCGAAGACCGAGCTGGTCTCCGAGGAGCACTTCCCGAGCAACGACCCCGAGGAGGACAGCATCGGTGGCTTCGGGGGCTGGGGGCGGCGGTACGGAGATTGATGCTGTTCAGATTGGCGGCTCTGCCCGTATCTTGGCGGCATGAGCAAGCCTCCCTGGTACAGGTTCAAGGTAGGTAGCCCGAGCACCAATCCCAACTGGGTCGAGCCCGACTGCCAGCACCTCACGTCGGTGGCTCACGTGGCGCACGTCCCGACGTCCATCAGGATCGTCGAGGATGGCCAACTTCGCGCGGACCTCGTCTTCGACAAGAGCAAGCTGAACACCGAGCGCATCCGGGTAGTCTGGCTCTCTCCCAACGACTGGGGTGGCGCAGGCGGCTTCCGGTACGGGAATGTCAGGTTCCACTTCGATTGGGCGACCCTGGTCAAAGGCAAGCGGAGCTACTGGGTCGAGAGCATCGCATACGGAATCAAGGCGTGCCGGATCCTGCTCACGACAACCGACTACTCGGGAAAGCTGGACGACTACGATCCGACGGTCGGCGACGGTCCATGGTGGCTGTCACCGACTGGCGAGCACTACTGGAACGGCGAGTACTGCTTGGAAGTGATGGTCGAGGACGATCTCGACCTGGCGCTCAGCACACAGGTCGACTTCGTCAAGCACCACGAGAAGCGGTGCAACCTCGATTACCGCACATGTGCCTACTGCGGCGTGAACGACGACAAGGGCGGTGCCGAGTTCAGCGCAGCCCTGGTGTCGCGGCGTGGCTCGCTCGACCTACCAGGACTCGTGGTGGACCGCGGCAAGGGCCCAAGACCGAGCGGGTCGCTGGACGGTGCGGTCAGCGTGCTACTCCGGCGCATCTCGAAGGCGGCCTCCGGTGCTGCCGGTGCGGTTCAACGGTCTGACGCCGCAGCAGCATCTCTCGCCCGTGGCGTCCTGGCTGCATACGCGAACGCAGGCATCAGTGGAGATCTCCCCGAGCTCGCGGCGCACTTCGCGACCGTCGATGAGGTCGAGGGAGCGGTGGCGGACGTTGTCGCGGACGCGGTCGGGCTTCCGGACGGGGACGCCTTCCTGATCTGAGCCGGCCGCCTTGCGGTCGTCGTCGTCGCGGTCATCCCAGGTCCGGGACAGGACCAAGGGCTCCAGGACGGGCGTGGGCCAACACGCCGTCCTGCGATTCCGCCTTCAATCACAAGGCGTTACGAGCAACGGGACAGCGGGACAGGTTTGCGCGACATACCTGCCGTTTCAGGAGACGTTTTGTTTTCTCGTCCTCGTCGCCGAAAGAAATCTCTCTCCTCATAGATAGACCTACAAGAATAGATCTGTCCTGTCTGTCCCCCAGGGCTCAACTGCCCGTGGCGCCTGGAGAAATCCCAGGACAGCATCCTGTCCCGGCGCGTCCCTTCTGACCCGTTCTCCGTCCCGCCGGGCCGAAGCGACCAGCACGAGACCCTCGGCGCCATCGCCTCGGACGCCTTCCTGCCGGAGGGGTGTCCCAGGTCGGCCTCCCTGACCGCGTTTCCTCAGCAGAAGGCCCCCGTTCCAGTCGAGGGCCTCCATCTCGGCACGAGCCGGAGGACGAACGCATGGGAGCTCGGACCCAGGACAGAACGGCGGGAGGCGCGGCATGAGCATCGCCGACCTCTCCCGCAAGGGTGCCGTGGCCGACACGTCGGAGATCACGTGCCCGCACTACGACGCGCCGGCCGGTGAGAAGCGATGCCGCCACTACCTGAAGAACGGCGCCTGCTCCCGCCCCGACGAGTTCATGTGCACCGAGTGGCTGAAGGCCAACGGGCACGTCGTGCCGCCGGCCGACCAGCCCTCGGGCCCCGACTCAACCCGCGTCGCCGAGACCAGCCCGCAGCCGAGGGCGGGCACCGACCTCTTCGGGAACCCCGTACCTGATCCCGAGCCCCCGGCGAGACCCGCTCAGCCACCGCCACCCGCTGCTGCCCGTCCGTCGAGCGACGAGCAATTAGAGCAGCGCCCTCTCCGCGGCCTGACCACCGAGGACATCGACAGCTTCAAGGAGCTCAACGTCGAGGTGTGCCTGCGGTCGGAGGCCTTCGGCGAGGTCTGGCTGGTCCCCGAGTACACCGGACGCGACCGCAAGGAGATCACGCCCGAGCACGCGGCCACCATCTGCCACGTGCTCCAGGCGTTCCCCGGCTCGCAGGTCGTGTCCTTCGAGAAGTCCCCCAAGACCGACGAGGAGACCGAGGCATGACCGCGAGACGGTTCACCAACAAGCACCTGAGCTACAGCCGGCTGAGCCGCTTCGAGCAGTGCCCGCTGAGCTTCAAGCTCCACTACATCGACAAGAGCAAGGCCGAGCCGGGCGTCCCGCTGAAGTTCGGCAAGCTCATCCATGCGGTCCTCGAGGTGCTCGTCCGCGAGCACATGGAGGACGAACGCACGGGTCCGCTCTCCGAGGAGCGCGCCCTCGAGCTGTACCGGGAGGGCTGGGCCGCCGAGGGGCTGAGCGGCATCGAGGTCTTTGAGGAAGGCCTGCAGATCCTCCAGGCCTTCGTCCGCGACCAGGGCGAGCTCGAACACCTCGACGTGCTCGCGATCGAGAAGGAGTTCCGGCTGAAGGTCGGTCGCTTCACCGTCCTCGGCTTCATCGACCGCGTCGACTGCGTGGACGACGAGACCGTCGAGGTCATCG
>CAYFPX010000401.1:0-2719 GCA_964344945.1 uncultured Enterobacterales bacterium | reverse complement strand
CCCGAGGACCGCACCGAGAACATCCGCCGCATCGGCGAGGTGGCCAAGCTCTTCAGCGACAGCGCCACCATCACCATCACCGCCTTCATCAGCCCCTACCGGGCCGGCCGCGACGCCGTCCGCGAGATCATGCCCGAGGGCCGGTTCCTCGAGACCCTGATCGACACCCCGCTGGAGGTCTGCGAGGCCCGGGACCCGAAGGGCCTGTACAAGAAGGCTCGCAGCGGTGTCATCCCCAACTTCACCGGCGTCAGCGCCCCCTACGAGGCCCCGGAGAACGCCGAGATCGTCGTCGAGACCGACGGCAAGACCGTGGACGAGAGCGCCCAGCAGATCCTCGACGCGCTGAAGTCCGGCGGCTTCATCAGCTAGGCAGCCGTGTCGGCCTTCCTGCTCGCCTGGGCGTTGTGCACGCCGCCCGCCCAGGCGCAGGACCCCGAGCCGACCCCCCCGACCCCTGCAGAGGCTTCCCCCGCAGGACCGGGTGACAAGCCGCTGCAGTGGTACGTCATGCCCAACGTCGCGTTCGACACCGACGATGGCCTGGGCTTCGGCGGCCGCTTCGAGCTGAACTGGGGCGGCGACAAGCACGACCCCTACCGGGCCGCCGTGGTGCTCCAGGCCTACTGGACCGTGCGCGGCTACCACCACCACCGCCTCCGCTTCGACCTGGTGGACCTGGGGCCGGCCCGGCGCTTCCGGCTCACCGCCCACTTCGCCTACCGGGCGTGGATGAACGATGGCTACTGGGGCATCGGGCCCGGCGCGGCCATCGAGCCCGAGTACAACCAGGCCTTCGACGCCGACGACCCCCGCCGCAAGCGCTACCGCTACAGCCTCATCCAGCCCTTCAGCCACATGGTGCTGCGAGCGCGGCTCCAGGCGCCCTGGCTGGCCTACGCCGCCCTGGGCGTGAAGTGGAGCGAGGTGCGGACCTACGAGCTGTCGCTGCTGGCCGAGGACCAGCCCTACGGCATGGAGGGTGGCTGGACGACCACGATCACCGCCGGGGTGCTGCGGGACACCCGCAAGCCCGAGGTGTCCCCGCGAGAGGGCACCCTGATCGAGGGCTCGCTGCGGGTCGCGCCCCCCCAGCCGGGGGGTGCGGGTGCCTTCGCGGGCTTCTTCGGCGCCTTCCGCTGGTACCAGGGCGTCGGCGCTCGGGGCGTGGTCGCCGTGCGGCTCATGGCCGACGTGCTGGTCGGCCAGGTGCCGTTCTACGAGATGGTGCAGTGGGGCGGGCTGGAGCCGGTGGCCGGCTACGGGGGCTCCGGCACCCTGCGCGGGCTGCCCTTCGGGCGCTTCCGCGGGCCGGGCAAGGCGCTGTTGAACGTCGAGGCCCGCATCGACGCCTTCGAGCACCGCTTCCTGAAGGCGCCGATGCTCTGGCAGGTGGTGCCCTTCGGCGACGTGGGCACCGTGTTCCTGACCGGGGACGACAACCCCCGGCCGTCCAACTACCCCCTGCACCCGGCGGCGGGCCTGGGCCTGCGGCCGATCTGGGACGAGGTCTTCGTCGGCCGGGTGGACCTGGCGGTGGGGGCGAACCCGGTGTCGACCGGGGGGAGCACGGCGAGGCTGCAGCCGTATGTGGGGTTCTACCTGATGTTCGAGCACTTGTACTGAGGGTGGGTCCGGCGCTCGGTGCGCCGAGCCCGGTCAGGCGCCTCTACGGCGTACACACCATCCGGCCGCCGTCGAAGTCCGCCTTCGTGGTGCCGCCGTTGAGCATCACCCGGCTCCTGTCGAACACCACCTCCAGGGCGCCGTCGACCTGGCTCACCGTCACCGTGCCCGAGTCGCCGTCGCTGTACCAGAGCTCGGAGCCGTTCTGGAAGTCGGCCACGCCCGTCGCCGCCTGGGTCGCGTCGGCCAGCGCAGCCAGCGCCACCACCGGGTACTCGCCGGGGGCCGGCTCCTCGGTGAAGTAGACGTAGGCGTTGGCCTGGGCGCCGTCCTTGGCGCCCTCGCGCAGGGCGCCGCCGCTGAAGGTGTACTTGCCCCCGATGTTCTGGCAGAACATGGCGCCCTCGCCCAGGGGGTACCAGGCGCCGTCCCAGGTGAAGCCGGTCTCGGCCGGAGCTGTCGTGGCGGTGTCGGTGCCGCTGTCGGTTGTCGCGCCGGAGTCGGAACGGGTGTCGTCGCCGCAGGCGAGGAGTGTGAGTAGCAGCCAGGTCATGAGCGCCTCCTGAGATGGCTGGGGCTAACTCGGCACTGGCGTTGCGGTCACTGGCGAGTGCGACTGCGAAGTCGAGGGTCGCGCTCGCCCTCGCAAGCGCAACGCCCACTCAGTCGTGAAACACCCCTTCGGTCGCCGCTGCGTAGTACGGCGACGCCCCCACGGCGCCCTCCGGCAGGTCACCGCGTGGGGCCTCCAGGGTCAGGTAGCCATCGCTGTCGCGCACGATCTCGCCGCTGGCGTCGGTCTGGTAGGTCACGGCCCAGTTGGCCTCGAAGCCCTCCAGGGCGCCGGTGTCCCGGTCCTCGACGGCCACCCAGGCGCCGTAGACGTAGTCCCGGTAGGTCCCCCAGCTGCTGCCCAGGGCGCCCGAGAGCCGGCTCGCCAGGTCGTCCGAGATCGGCCCGTAGCCCAGGCCCCAGGTGGTGGCCTCGAGCACCGCCCGCGGGGTCTGCTCGGCGCCCCACAGCGCGGGATCCATGCCCTGGCAGTCGGTGTCCCACTCGACCAGCTCGACCTCGAAGCCCGCCCACAGGCCCA
>CAYFPX010000400.1:0-2736 GCA_964344945.1 uncultured Enterobacterales bacterium | reverse complement strand
GGCTCGTCGGGGCCGCTGCCTGCGAGGGCGATGTCGTCGTGGCCGTCCTGGTCGAAGTCTCCGATCGCTAAGTCTCCGAGTCCCTTGTTGATGAACTGGTCGAGGGCGATGGTGAGGCCCTGGCCGTGGACCTCTGTGCCGGGCTCAGGAAGTGCATTGCGACCCGGGAGGACACTCAGCCACCAGCGGATGGTCAGTTCTGCTGTGCAATCTCCGTCACAAGTCTGGTACAGGAGAATCAGGTCTTGAAGGGCGTCTCCATCAAAGTCGGCAGCGCCCAGAAAGTCGAAGCCGCGGAATGTCCATCCCCACCCGCTGAGGTCCTCACTGGGTTGCTCCAAGTAGGTAATTTCATGTTCCGGGCGCAGCAGTTCTCCTCCCTCGGGAGGAGCCTCGATGATGCTGATTTCCACGGCGTTGTAGTCGACAATGTCGCGAGACTCCAAGTATCGGATGATCCCGTAGGCGAATTCGGGGCGCCCGTTGCCGTTTCGGTCTCCCAAGGGTGCGACTGATCCAATGGGTGCGCCGCCGTCAACGAATTCATCTCCCAGGGTCCACTTGGCAAGGTCCTGGAGATTCAGACGGTTGCCGTCTGTCAGCTCGTCCCCGGGGACGATGACGGCATAGACACCTCCGTCCCACCCTAGTCCCGCATCGGTGATCATGATGTCGGGGCTGCCGTCCACATCCAGGTCACCCAGGTCCACCAGTCCTTCTGGACCAACCACGTGGAATCCGAGTTCGCCGGTGAAGATCACGATCTCCTGACCGAAGTCATTGAACTCCTTGAGCGAGCTGCGACCCTTGACGACGAAGAAGTAAGACTCGCCCGTGTATTCGAAGCCGCTGTACTCGCCGCCCACGATCAGGTCGTCGATGCCGTCTCCGTCCAGGTCCGTCCCCGCGACCACGGCCTCCCAGCCCACTCGCATGAGGCCTGCGCCGTTCCAGTAGCCGGCGGAGTCGGCCACCAGGCTCGCGATCGGGCATCGTCCCCCCTCTCCGAACCCGAACGGTCCCGCACTGACGCCGAATGCCGACCAGTCGTCGGCCCAGGCCATGTCCGGGACGCCGTCGCCGTTGACGTCTCCGGCGCTCAGCAGGTTGTCGACCCCGGGCCCGCCGTAGTTCGGGAAGACCTGGACGACGTCTTCGCCGACCCAGCTTCCGAGAGGGCTGCCCCGGTCCTGCACGACCAGGACGCCGCCGCCGATCCACGCCAGCTCGGGCGGCCCGTAGTGGTGGAGCACGGAGGAGCAGTAGTAGCAGTCGATGGCCAGCTCTCCGAGGCCGTCACCGTTGGTGTCGGGGAGGATGGCGATGCTGTCGAGCGTGTCGGCGTAATTCGGATCCTCGAAGCCTCCGACCCAGTTCCACTCCGCGACCCGCTCTCCTGGGACGTCGCCGGCACAGACTCCAGGGGCCAGCGGCTGTCCATCGCAGTCGTGGTCCTGTCGGTCACAGGCCTCCGGGGCCCCCGGAAAGACCAGGGGGTGGGAGTCGTCGCAGTCCTCGCCCCCGTCCTCGATGGCCAACACGCCGTCACCGTCTGCGTCGAGCCCCCAGTCGGTCTGGGTCGGAAAGCCGGTGTCGCAGGGCTCACCGGTGTCGCCGGAGTCCGAGGAGTCGCCGGAGTCCAGGCCGGTGGCGGTGGCGGCGGTGTCATCGGTGGGGAGGGTGTCGGTCGTCCCGCTGTCGGTCAGGGGCGGACTGTCGCGGGTGCCCGTGTCCGGCTGACACGAGCACCCCCAGAGGGCGAGGGTCAGTAGCACTCCGTCACCCACCAGGGGATCCACTGGTAGACCCCGCTGCCATTGGTGGCGGCATACAGCGTGGCGAAGCACGCGTCGGCCAGCGGGTCCAGCACGACCGGGTGGTTCAGGCGATAGGCGCCGCCCCAGTCGAGCTCCGTGGTGTTGCCATTGGGCAGCCCCCGGGTCGGGAAGTGGCCGGAGCTCCAGGACGTACCGTCGAATTCCACCAGCCGCGGGCCTGGGGAGGAGCACCCGAAGAGCGGTGCGGTCGTGCCGGCCCCGGTCTCGAGCTCCAGGGCCTCACAGGTCCCGATGGTGGCAGAGTCCAGGGAGGCGCCGATGAAGTAGACGTTCTCCACGTCTGGATGGGCCAGAGCACTGGTGAAGGAGATCGGGTCCTGGACCGGGTCGATCATCATCGTGCGTTCCCGGTACAGGTTCGGCCTGGCCCAGGGCGACCAGTCTGCGGGGTAGCCGGTGTCCGCCGTGTCCTCGGGCTCGCAAGCCCCCAGGCCGGTACAGGGGTTGCTGAAGGTGCAGCTGTGTTCATCCTGCCGACCGAAGTCGCAGGAGTCGCAGTCGTCCGGCTGCGCGATGTCCAGGTCCAGGCGGCAGACGCCGCCACGGAAGGACTGGTTGGCCTTGGTGAGCTTGCCGGAGACGATGAGGTGCTGCGAGCTCCAGGGGTCGATCCTCACGTCGACCAGGGAGGCAACGTCCAGCGGACAGTCGTTCTGGGGGTATCGCCCCGAGCCCGTGCAGTTGCCGTTGCTGGTCGTGCCGTCGAGCGTCAGGTCGTCGGGTGCTTTCTGGCCGTTGAGGTAGATGTTCTCCCAGACCGCGTCGCTGCCGTCGCTGGCGGTCCAGACCACCGAACGGATGCCGCACTCTCGGAGGCTCGCCTGGTCGGTGTAGGGGCCGGCGACGACCACCTCCAGGCGAAAGTCGGACTCGCTGTTGAAGTAGCTGCCCTGCCCGG
>CAYFPX010000399.1:0-2844 GCA_964344945.1 uncultured Enterobacterales bacterium | reverse complement strand
CAGCAACTCCTCGCTGAACGCACGGGGGGTGCAGCTCACCGGCAGCCAGGAAGGTGACAAGGCCGGCACCTCCGTGGGCTGCCTGGGGGACATCGACGGCGACGGGTACGATGACCTGGCCATCGGGGCTCAGCGCTGGGGCAAGGACGAGACCGGCGCGGTCTTCCTGGTGTCCAGCATCGACATCCAGAGCTTCGCCCCCGGCGACGTCTTCAGCCTGGACGATGCGATCACGGTCGCGGGGGACATCGCGGGCGCCCGCTGGGGCGCGTCGATCTCGCCGAGCGGCGACCTCAACGGCGACGGCAACGACGACTTCTTCGTCGGGGCCCCGTCCTACGACGCCGGCAAGGGCGAGGTGGGCGCTGTGTCGCTGATCCTCGGGCGCAGCGGCGGGGGTGGCGATGTGGGCGCCGACACCCTGCTCACCGGGGTCGAGGACGGCCAGAGCTTCGGCGCCAGCCTGGAGCTGGGCGATCTGGACGAAGACGGCGTGCTGGACCTGGTCACCGGTGCGCCGGCGCGGGGCTCCAGCGCCATGGCGGGCAGCGTGTACGTGCACCTCGGCTCGCTCTACGACCGGGGCCACCTGAGCGCCGACGAGGCGGACTGGCGCTTCGCCGACGAGATCCCCGGCTCCGACGCCGGGGCCAGCGTGACCTACGCGCCCGCGCTGATGTCCGACGGGCCGGCCATCGTGCTCGGGCTGCCGCGCTGGTCCGTGGAGGAGGAGGACCAGGGGGCGGTGGTGGTCGTGCCGTTCTGACCGCGGCGGCCGCGGCCATGCGCTGAAGCCGCACAGTCATCGGCAGCGGTCCCTTCCAGCGGTAAGCTCCGCGCCGTGAGCCTCGCGACCGCACCTCTGCTGGAACGCCTGCGCCGCGCCGGGTCCTTCGGCGAGGCGGCGGACCTGCTCCTGCGGCCGCTGCTGAGCAGCACCGGCGACGCGCTGCGGAGCACCCCGGGCGCCGCGGTCCTGCGCGGCATGGTCCACCTCCGCCCGGAGGGCGGCTACGCGGGCCTTCACGTGCGGGAGACCGATGGTGCGCGCCACCCGGCGAGCGCCGCCACCCCCGTGCCCTCGGCGACCGCCTGGCGGCGTCTCTGCGAGGCCGGCCACCCGCTGGTCGTCGACGTGGAGGCCCGCAGCACCTGGCGCCTCGACGGCACCCAGGTCCACCAGGACTCCGACGCCTGGGGCCAGAGCCGCGCCGCGATGCAGGCCCGCAGCGTCACCCACCTCGGCCTGTGGCCCCTGCGGGCCCCCGGCGGCGCTCTGCTGGGCATGGTCAGCGTCGAGCTCCGGGCCCCGGCCCGCATCGGCCTGGGCCTGACCTGCTGGGCCGCCGACGGCTCCGCCATCGAGCGGGCCTGTGATCTCGCCGCGCCCTGGCTGGCCGGCCTGCCTCGACCGCAAGATGTCGTCCCGCTGAAGGACCCGCTCCTGCCGGTGGTCGGGGAGCGCATGGCCTCGATCGTCGCCACCCTGGAGGCCTTCGCCGCCTTCGACGAGACCCTGCTGCTCCGAGGCGCCACCGGCACCGGCAAGTCCCACCTGGCCCGGTGGTGTCACGGCCGCTCGGCCCGGGCCCAGGGCCCCTTCGAGGTCGCCCAGCTGCACTCGGTGGTCTCCACCCTGCAGACCGGTGAGCTCTTCGGCTGGGTCAAGGGCGCCTTCACCGGGGCCACCCGAGACCACCGGGGCTGGGTGGAGCGGGCCGAAGGCGGCTCGCTCTTCCTCGACGAGATCGACAAGCTCGATCTGGAGGCCCAGGCCAAGCTGCTCCGCCTGCTCGAGGAGCGCCGCTACAAGCCGGTCGGCTCCGAGACCACGCGTCGGGCCGACGTGCGCTTCCTGGTGGGCACCAACGCCGACCTGGAGACCGAGGTCAAGGAGGGCCGCTTCCTGCGGGACCTCTACTACCGGATCAACGTCCTGCCGGTGGAGCTGCCGTCGCTCCGGGACCGCGGCGACGAGCTCGGCCCCTGGGCCGGCTGGATGGCCAGCCAGCTCCACCAGAAGCGCAAGGCCCGCGGCGCCGTCCACCTGAGCGCTGGCGCCGTCGAAGCCCTCGGCACCTACACCTGGCCGGGCAACCTGCGCCAGCTGCAGTCGGTGGTGGTGCGGGCCTATGCCTTCGCCGGGGTCGGCCAGGACCCGGCGGAGGGCCTGGAGCTGGGGGCGGAGCACGTGCAGTAAGGCCCTGGCCTTCGAGGGCGGGCTCACGGACTCCGGATCGGTGGGCGAGCACCTGGCCCGAGCGGCCGAGGCCTTCGTCGACCTGGCGGTGCAGCGCCGCGACCAGGGCACGCCCCTCGACCTGGAGCTCGCCGAGGCCTTCCCTGGCTTCGTGCTCGACGCGGCGGTCGCTCGCACGGGCAGCGAGCGAGCTGCCTTCCTGCTCTTCGGCCTCGAAGCGAGGCTCAAGGGCGGCAACCACCTCAAGACCCTGCGTCGCGAGCAGCAGCGGGTCGACGCCTTGCGCGGCGCCACCGGCGAGGCCGAGGGGTGAACCAGGGGGTGCCAGGCTCCGCAGGATCTGGCAGACTGCGAAGCGGTCAGGGTGCGGGTCGAGTCCCGTCGAGGTGCGTGTGATCGGCGTCGCTGCGGTGTGGTGCATGCTCGGTTGCCAGGACGGGGGGACCGGCGACACCGGCTTCGTGGATCGCGACGGCGACGGCGTGGCGGCGCGGCTGGACTGCGACGACTCCGACCCCTCCAGGTCGCCCCTGCTGCTCGAGGTCTGCAACGGCCAGGACGACGACTGCGACGGGCTGGTCGACCAGGACGACCCGGACGTGGGCGCCATGACCTGGTACCTCGACGGCGACGGCGACGGCTTC
>CAYFPX010000398.1:1445-2942 GCA_964344945.1 uncultured Enterobacterales bacterium | reverse complement strand
CATCGAGATCACACGATGGCGGTCAGCGGGCCTCCGAGTCTCGCTGATGGGTCACACGACGAGGTCCTGGCGCGGCTGCTGGCGCTCAACGCCAAGCGGGCCCGAGATGAGGCCCTGGCGGGCGGGGCCCCCCAGCTCGGCCTGGGCTTCGGCGACTGAATTCCAAAATAGTGGACATTTCAGTTAGACTGGAATTCCATGATTCGTGAAACTCCCAGGATCCAGGAGGCCCGGCGGGGCCTGCTGAAGCTGCTCGGAGCGCAGTGGTCGCTCACGCCCGAGCCGGCCCCGCTGCTCACCTGGCGCCTGACGGCTCCCGATGGCACAGCAGCGAGCCTCACCGTGCTCCAGCAAGAGCGGGTCCGGCCTGGAGACGTGCCGACCCTGGCGCGGCGCCAGGCCGGGGCCGGCGCGGGCAGGGCGCTGGTGGTGGCGCGCTACGTCGGACCGACCACCAGGGCCTTGCTGACGGAGGCTGGCCTCGGCTACCACGACGAGACAGGCAACCTGCACCTGGCGCTGGAGCACCCGATGCTGATCCTCCACCGCAGCGGGGCCGACCGCGACCCCGCTCCCCCAACGACGGCCCTCGGCTCCTTGCGAGGCCGCGCCGCGTGCAGGGCGGTCCGCGCCCTCCTGGATCACGCCCCTCCCTTCGAGCTGAAGGCCCTGGCTGACACCGCAGGCCTGTCGCCGGCCACCCTCTCCAGGGTCTGCGCCTTGCTCACCGAAGAGGGCCTGCTGACCCGCTCCTCTCGCCGGGCGGTCACGGACCTGGACTGGCGAGGCGTCCTGAGACGCTGGACCGCGGACTACTCGGTCATGGGCTCGAACCACGTGGCCCGCTACGTCGACCCGCTGCCGCTGACGGGTCTCTCCGACCGCCTCGCAGGCCTCGCTCTGGAGCACGTCTGGACGGGCGCATTTGCCGCGGCGGCGCGCCTGGACGTGCCCGCTCCGCCGCGCCTGGCGGAGCTCTACGTGCGAGATGCTGGGATCGCCGCTGACCAGCTCGGCCTCGTGCCCGCCACCCGTGGGGTCAACGTGATCCTGCTGACGCCTCGTGACTCCGTGGCCTTCGAGCGTCTCTGGGCCGGTCCCGGCCGGGTGGCAGCGCCCTCCCAGGTCGCGGCCGACCTGCTCACCGGTCCCGGCCGCGATCCGGCCGTCGGCGAGGCGGTCGTGGCGTGGATGGCGGAGCACGAAGGGACGTGGCGGGCGCCGCTGTGAGTCCCGATCCAGAGCTGGTCCTGGCCCGCCGCACGCTCCTGGACGTCCTGGAGGCGCTGGAGCCCCACCTGGCGTCTCTGGTCATGGTTGGCGCCCAGGCCGTGTACCTGCACGCCGGCGAGCGGGATGGGCTGGCTGTCGCACCGTCCACGACCGACGCGGACCTGGTCATCGACCCCGCCACTCTGGCCACCGAGCCCCTGCTCGCGGAACGTCTTCAAGAGGCCGGTTTCACGCCGAGCCGTTCCCTGGGTGGCTGGTGCTCCC
>CAYFPX010000398.1:0-1333 GCA_964344945.1 uncultured Enterobacterales bacterium | reverse complement strand
CCGGAGGCCGTCGGCGGTCCCGGGCGGCGGGGGGCACGGCTCGGCCCACACGGCAAGCGCGTCGCTCGCAAGTGCACGGGCCCTGCGCCTTGACCTGATCGGGCCCGGCCCGACAGTGAGCACGCCGAAGAGGTGCTGCCGACCTCGCCCTCCTCCTGGTACCTGACCGGCTTCCTGGTGCCATTCGAGGCTGGAGGTCAAGCTCGTCGCGGTGGAGGACCTGGAGCGGCGTGAGACCGGGGAGGATCTGCTCCAGGCGGTGGACGCCGCGGCGGACCGTCTGCAGCAGGGCATCCACCTGCTCAGCAACCAGGCTGTCTTCGACGCCTTCCGCATCGCGAACCGGGCGATGGCCGCCGCGGCCAGGCAGCGGGAGGCGCAGAAGCGCCGCACCGATCCTCGCGCCCGGCTGGACCCCGAGAGCGTGCCGGCCCCGGCCTGGCGGCCCTTCCAACTCGCCTTCGTGCTGCTGAACCTGCGGGTACAGCGCCTGGACCACTGCGGTGAAGAGTGCCGGCGCAAGGGCGACGTGCGTCTGCCAGGTGGCCTCGATGGCCTCCCAGGACTCGTCCGCAGCGAGCCCTCGTACCGCCAGGACCCTCTCGAGCTCGCCCAGGCCGGAGTCTGAGGCGATCCGGGCGAGCACCACTGTGAGACCGGGGGAGGTGAGGAAGGGCGCGAGATCCAGGAGGAGTCGCAAGGGGTCCCGGTCGAGTGGCTCGCCCAGCAAGCGGACGACCTCAGCGGCAACCCCGGCACGTGCCAGTCTGCGAAGACTCACCCAGTCGGGCGATCGCCAGCTCGGCCCGGCGGGTTCCGTCCATCGGGTCGAGGTCGACAACAACGAGCTCGGCCACTCCGAAGGTCCCGGCGGCCCGCAGCTGCGCAGGGGTCAGGTCCCGGACTTGCTTGCGCACTTCGGGCAGGGCGCCCGCCTCGCCGATGGTCTCGTCGAGCGCGTCGAGGAACAGCCAGGCGGGTTCATCCCCGTTGGAAGGGTCCTCGACCCCTGGCAGGTCGATGCTCCCGCGCTGACCGAACTCCCAGTACCAGACTCTCCCGCCTCGCCAGCGGAGTGGCTGTGAAGGACTCTCGGAGGCTTCAAGTCTGGCATCGCCGAGGGCTGCGGTCGACACACCGACGACGACTTCGCACGCTTCCTGGACGACGCGATGGGCTCGGCCAGTGAGGTCGAGGACCACCTGCTCCTGGCGCGCGACCTCGGCTTGCAGAGTGCTGCCGCGCATGGGCCGCTTCACCAGCAGACCACGGAGGTGGAGCGAGTGCTGGCCTCCTTCCTTGGAGAGCTGCGGTCGACCGCTGACCGCTGACC
>CAYFPX010000397.1:0-2976 GCA_964344945.1 uncultured Enterobacterales bacterium | reverse complement strand
CTCCCCGGTTTAGCCAACCGTGCGGGTTCATGCTGCTACGCCGAACACCGATGCCCGCTGGCGCGGGCGCTCGGGCTCGAAGACTCCGAACGGGAGTACTTCCTGGCCCTGATCACCGTGGACCAGGACCCGAGTCGGACCCGCCGGCGACCCGCCCGGGCCCTGATCCGTGGCGTCCAGACTCGCAAGCGGGCTCGCCCCATCGACGACGAGTCCTGGCGCCTGCTGGCCCACTGGCACGTGGGCGCCATCTCCGAACTGGCCCGCTGCGAGGGCTTCCGGGACGACCCGGCCTGGATCGCGAGCCACCTCGTCCCGCCGATCACCGAGCGCATGGCCGCCGACGCCCTGGGCCTGCTCGAGGAGATCGGCATCCTCGAACGGGGACCGACGGGACAGCTCACGCCAGCGCCGCGCGCCAACTGGAGCACGGACCACCAGGTGTCCGAAGACGCCGTCGACGCAGCCCTGCGCAGCTCCTATCGGTGGTCGATCCCCCGAGCCCTGGAGGCCCTGGACGAGCTCGAGGCCCATGACCGCCAGTTCGGCACGGTCATCCTGTCCGCTTCGGAGGAGGGCTTCCAGCAGGTGAAGGAACAGATCGGCCGTTTCTACGAACACCTGATGCTGACCAGCAGCCAGGAAGAGGCCCCCACCCGGGTCTTCCAGGTGGGGGTCCAGATGTTCGTGGTCGGCAACGCTGTCAGTCGATCTCGATCGTGACCTTCGGGTGGCCCCCATAGTGGTTGCCGGACAACACCTCGAACGGGCCGAAGTTCCGGGAGACGGCGGTGCCGTCGTCCACGTCGAAGACCGAGAAGCTGGCGTCCACCTCGATCTCGACCTCGCTGCTGTCGAGGGTGGTGGTGCCGGTCCAGTGCAGCTCAGCGGTACACCAGTCGCCCGAGGGAACGTCGAAGTCCGCGCCAGCTACGATGTCGAAGACCTCGTCGATGGCCACCGTCGTCGGAGCGCCCGGGGCGCACGGGATGAGCTTGATGAAGTCCAGCTCGGCACCTCCCTCGTCCATGGACTGCTGGGGGACCCATGCGTGCACGCTGAGCTTGGGGTTTCCGCCGTAGATGAACGCCTCGGCATTGGGGGTGGAGAACAGGAGGAGGGACAACAGAGAGACCATCGGGAGCTCCGGGTCGGGGTTCGCCCCGGCCCCGCGCAAGCTCCGTTCCACCGAACTGAACTCATGAATTGCAACGACTTACAGATCACCTCATGCCCACTCTGTCGAATCTCCTTGACGCACCGAAGCCGAGGGGTGTCAAGTCCGTTGGACAGCCCGTGAGCCGTTCGCCAGACTCCGAGCGAGAGCTGCTGCGCCGACTGCTCGGCCTGAGCCTGGCCGAGTCCATCGAGCCCTTGCTGGCAGAGACCCTGGAGCTCCTGGTGGAGCTGACCGGAGCAGACCAGGGCTACCTGGAGCTGCGGGCGGAGCCCGGCCTGCCCGCGACCTCGTGGTGGCGATCCCACGGCATCCGGGGGGAGGCGCTGAAGTCCCTTCGTCGTCGTCTCTCCCGGAGCATCGTCGACCAGACCCTGGAGACCGGTCTGTCGGTCGCCTCGGCCTCGGCACGGCACGATCCAAGGTTCGCTGACCGGGAGTCCGTTCGCGACATGGACATCCAGGCGGTGCTCTGCGTGCCGGTGGGCGTGCCCCCCTACGGGGTGTTCTACCTGGTGGGAGAGGCCCGGGGCGCCTTCACCGAAGCCGATCTGGAGCTGGCTGAGCTCGTCGCCCACTATGTCGGCCCCTGGGCCCGCCGACTGGTGGACCGTGCGACCTCCGCCACCGATCCGACGCTGCGCTGGCGCCGCACGCTGGGGAGCGTCCCCCTGGTGGGGCGCAGCGAGGCCCTGGCGCAGGTCCTCCGCGAGGTGGTGCACCTTCGCCGGTTCGACGTGGACGTTCTGCTGACCGGCCCGACGGGAGCGGGCAAGACCCACCTCGCGCGCATCCTGCACGACACCTCAGGCCGGGCCAGCGGACCGTTCGTCCCGGTGAACTGCGCGTCCATCTCCCCGCAGCTGTTCGAGGCGGAGATGTTCGGTGTGGCCCGGGGCGCCTTCGACGGCGCCCGAACGGACCGGCGGGGCTACATGGCTGCCGCCCACCGGGGCACGCTCTTCCTGGACGAGGTCGGCGAGCTCGCCCCGGCCCACCGCGCCAAGCTGCTGACCGCCCTGGAGTCCCGGTCCTTCCACCGGGTCGGCTCGTCCGCCTTGACCGAGGTGGACGTGCGCGTGGTGGCTGCGACCAACAAGGACCTCTCGGCGGCCGACTTCCGGGTCGACCTCTTCCACCGGCTCGCTCGCTACGTGCTCGACCTGCCCGGCCTGGATCGCAGGGCCCAGGACATCGGCCCCCTCGCCCAGGCCTTTGCTGGTCGATTCTGTGAGAGTCAGGGCCAGCGCCCCCTGGAGGTGGCTCCCGCGGCGACCGCCTGGCTCACCGGGCGGACCTGGACCGGGCACGTGCGGGAGCTACGCAACCTGGTGGAGGCCGGGACCCTGCGCGCACTGGTCCAGGACGCGGCGCGAGTGGAGCCCTGGCACCTCCAGGCGGGTCATGAGGCCCCCTCTCGGGTCAGACAACCCCTGACCTACAAGGCGGCGACACGCCGCTTCCAGTTCGAGCTGGTTCGTGACACGGTGGCCCGTTGCGGGGGCAACCGCGCCCAGGCGGCCCGAGAGCTCGGACTGTCCCGCCAGCAGGTCTACAACGTGCTCGAACGCCCCCCCGAGTAGCCTCGCACCCTGGCTCGGGCGAAGCCCTCGACACGGTCGTCTCCGGCCCAGACCACCAGGTCCCGGCCGCTCCTCACGCGCCAGCCATCCAGCCGTACGGTCACCGTCGCCCGGCTCTCGAGCCAGAACGGGGGCGGCGGCCAGATCGCCACCGCCACAGGCGGAGGACCGTAGGGGGGTGGGGGCTGGTGTGGGAACGGAGGTTCTGACGCCCTC
>CAYFPX010000396.1:1923-2988 GCA_964344945.1 uncultured Enterobacterales bacterium | reverse complement strand
TGGTGATGTCAGCACCCCACACCGAATGCGACAGTTGAGTCAGCACCCCCCCTCGGGTGCGACAGTCTCGGTCCATGGAGGCCATCCGAGGCCCGATTCCCCGCCGCTGAGTGCCAGACTGGCCCTCGCAGGAGCCGAAGTGTCGCACCCGGGTGAGGGTGCTGACAACGGTGTCGCACTCGCCCGGGGGTGCGCGCAGGAGGGACCCGGCGGGAGCGGCGACCAGCGCGCAGGGCCTGCGGCGGCGTGGGTCGCCGTCGGCGTCCCAGTCGTCCTCGCCGTCGCAGTCCTGGTCGATGCCGTCTCGGGGCACAGGACGGCGGTCACCCTGCCCCGGGAGCGGTGGGGTAGACGGTGTGCAAAATGTCGGAACCGGGGACGGCCTGTCCCCGTCAGACCCCTCGCTGCACTCTGGGAGAGACGATGCTGCGCCTGTGTTCCTTTGCCGTCCTCGTGCTCGCGGCCTGCGCCAAGCAGGGCAGCCCTGGATCCTCGTCCACGGCCGGGGCCATCGCCTGTGAGCGGCTGGATCCCTTCCACGAGGTGACCCTGTCCGAGGCCGAGCTGCCCCTGCGCCACCAGGCCGGGGCGGCGCCTCGAGACCTGTCGAAGGTCCAGGTGAGCAATGACGCGCCCATCGAGGTCTGTGGTGTCCGCCAGCAGCTGGACTGGTTGCTCGAGGCCCGCTGCGCCGACGGCAGTGCGCCCTTCCTCGACCTGGAGACTGCCCACGCGGCCCGCGTGGGCAACCTGGGAGGCGGCGGGCGCTGTGGGTCGGTGATCGATCTGTACCAGGTGCGCTGCCCGGAGGAGGTCTACGCGGTCTACATGGACCTGTACATGTGCGGGCCCGGCGAGAGCGTGCACTGATCTCAGAACCAGAGGTGCCCCAGGACCAGCACGTCGGGCTTGACCGCTCCTGTCGACGGCTGCCACAGCACCCGGGCCATGGGGGTCAGCGTGACCCCCGGGATCGGCGCCACCTCCAGCCCCAGGGAGTAGCGGTGCTGCCAGGCCCCTGGCTGGCTCGCGTCGGTGGCGCCGACGTCGATCTTGCCGCGCACG
>CAYFPX010000396.1:0-1913 GCA_964344945.1 uncultured Enterobacterales bacterium | reverse complement strand
CCCTCCTGCATGATCGCCACGTGGCGCTGCGAGGTGCTGCCCAGCACTCGGATCCCCACGCTCGCTTCGCCCTGGAGGGTGAGCGGCAGCCGGTCGTAGACGGCGAGTGGGGTGTAGCTCCACTGCACCCCGGCGGCGTAGAGATCGCCGCGCCCTTCGCCCCCGCGCTGCTTGACCATCCCGTGGGCGCCCACGCCCCAGCCCAGGTCCCGCCAGCCTGCCAGGACGGCGAAGCCCCAGCCTGGATCCGCGTCCATGGGCATCACCGCAGCGTTCCGGAACACACTCACGCTGGCGTAGGGGTAGTTCGGCGCCGTGCCGACCTCGACCCCGAGCACCCGGTTGGCGGGGTCGGCGATGTCCTGCTCGAACCAGTCCCGGGTGAAGCTGGTGTGGTCGTCGGTGTAGAGCCCGTAGCCGGGCAGGAAGACCCCGCCCTTCACCCAGGTCATGCCCGGCAGCTCGTGCAGCAACACGAAGGCGTTGCGGGCGAAGACCGGGGTCCGCGGGTCGCGGGAGGCGCCCAGGGTCGCGGAGAAGGTGAGCCGGTGGACGGGGTGGAAGCCGGCACCCAGATCGAGCTGCATCGGGAAGGCGCTGTGCGACCCGGACCAGTAGGCGGCTCTCACGTCGGCCCCCAGCCAGACCATCGGGTCGGCGTTCAGGTCGTCGTAGCGGCCGTCCCAGAAGGCCATGGTGTGGTGGCCGCCTCGCGGCTCGCCCCACTGGAGCCGGGCGCCGGTCTGGCCTGCGCCGAGGCCAGCCTGGGCCTCCTCCTCGTCCGACGGGATGGTGCGGCCGCCCTCGGCGCCGGTCGCGGGCCGACCGCGCCTGTTCTTGAACGCCCAGATCCGTTCATCGCTGAACAGCTCCCGGGCCAGGTCCGAGTAGCTGCGGTCCTGCTGGGGCAGCATCGCGACCGTGGACTGGCCGTAGTACCGGCCCGAGGCGTTGCGCAGTCCGCCGCCGGTGGGGTTGGTGTGGCAGCCGACGCAGCTGAGCGTGCACTTGCGCTCGGACAGGTCCGGGTTCTCCCAGCCCTCGGGGTCCTCCAGGGTGGGGCTCACGTGGCAGTTGCCGCAGGTGTGGCCGCTGCGCTGGGCGTAGATCGGCAGCGCGCGGGCGTCGTCGATGGTGAGGACCAGGGTGGCGCCGAGCAGCAGCGCCGTGAGCAGGGCGAGCAGCCAGGCGCGGAGGCGGGTCATGGCTGTGCCCCGGTGGCGACCCAGCGGGCCATCAGCACCTGCTGCTCCAGGGACAGGAGCGGCTGGGCCCCGGGAGGCATGCTCAGCAGCGCCCAGGGCTCGCAGGGCACGTCGGACCCGTGCCCGGCAGCGGGCAGCAGGTGCTCGCCCCAGGTCTGCGCGACCTCCAGGCCCACACTCGCACAGGTGGTCTTCACCCGGGCCGCGCGGGCACTGGCGTAGGTCGCCAGGCCGACGCCGCCGTCGAGGCGCCCCGCGTGGGTGTGGCAGCGCACGCAGAAGTCGTCCAGGATCGGCTTGATGTCGGCTTCGTAGGAGGGTGTCGCCGCGAGGACCGCTGGATCGCTCCCCGCCACGTCGGCGCACCCGCCGAGCAGCAGGACCAGGCTCAGGCCGGTCATGTCAGCGCTCCTTCTGGTCGGACCACTCGCGGTCGTGGCAGGTCCAGCAGCTCGGGCCGTCGGAGCCGTACAGGTGGCGGGCGTCGGGGTCGACCACGAGGGCGTACTCCGTGTCTCCGTGGCAGCCGGCCGCGTCGCAGCTGACGTGCCGGGTCTCCGGTCGCACGTCCGGGCAGGTGGCCCGGTCCCCGGTCTCCGGGTCGGTGCACAGGTACGGGGTCTCCTTGCCCCGGGCGTGGGCGTAGCCGTCCTCGAAGTCGTCGTGGGGCGGGGTCGACGGGGGGTCGAAGGTCGCGCTCGTGCAGGC
>CAYFPX010000395.1:0-3001 GCA_964344945.1 uncultured Enterobacterales bacterium | reverse complement strand
TCCACCTGGAAGACCATCGGCGACATCCCGGATCTCGACGCCTACTTCGTGGAGATCTACGAAGCAGCGGAGGCCGAGCGCGCCGCCTCCAAGCCCGACACCGGCTTCGAAGACGAGTCCCCCACCACGATCGTCGGCATGGGCAGCCTGGGGCGGAACCTGGCCAGCGAAGCCCTGCGCCAGGCCACCGAAGACGCCATGAGCGACAGCTCCCAGCCGGGGATCGGCGCCGGATTCAGCAGCGGCAGCCAGAGCAGCCCGAACCTGACCACCGGCGGAGGCGCCCCGGCCGGCGGCGACGGCAACCCCTTCGTCGATCCCTTCGCCGCCCTGAAGGACCGGCAGCGCGAGCGCATCCAGGCCCGGCGCTCGGGCGGCGGGGCCGCCGCCAAGAAGGCCGACAAGTCCGGCGCCGGCCAGTCCCGCTTGCTGCCCGTGGCCCTGGTGCTGGTCGGGCTCGGGGTGGTCTGGTACTACATGGGTCAGGCCGGCGGACCGGCCACGGCCGCGATCCAGCCGACCACCACCCAGACGCGGACCAAGCTCGACACCAAGAAGGTCGCCCAGGACGCCGCGGCCGACCTGCGCGAGCAGCTCGAAAAGGAGTTGAAGGAGGTCAAGGAGAAACCCGAGGAAGAGCCGGAGCCCAAGCTCATCCCGGTCCGGCCCGACGACCCGGCTCTGGCCCAGCGCCGCGCCCTGCCGCCGAGCGGCAACCCCACGCCGCCGCCCCCCTCGCCCGAGTCCCAGCAGACCCAGCCGGCGACCACCTTCGCCACCGCCCAGGATCACGTCGACACCGCCTGGGACGCCCTCCGGCGGAGCGAGTGGAACACCGCCTACCAGGCCTGCCGCGCCGCCAAGGGCCTGGACCCACGCGGGGCCAAGGTGCTGATGGTCTGCGGCGCCGCACAGTTCCACAAGGGCCAGGTCGATGCCGCAGGCCGCGACCTCAACGCCGCTGAGTCCGCTGGCAGCCGCGATCCACGACTGAAGAAGTACCAGGGCCTGGTCGCCGAGGAGCAGGGCGACATGGCCGGTGCGGTAGGCTTCTACCGTGCCTACCTGGCCACGGGTCCCTCGGACGCAGGCAAGATCCAGGCGCGCATCGACGACATGACCGGCGGCTGACGCTCCCCCTTGCGGATCATCTGCAATTACTGCCTGACCGAGCACGAGGTCGAGCCTCCTGCCGCAGTGGCGATGGAGCCTGGCTTCCGGATCCGCTTCGCCTGCATGACCTGCGGTCGCAACGTCCAGGGCCCCGAGCTCACCCCCGAGATCGCCCAGGCCTGGGAGCCAACGCCCAGCGGCCCCCTGCCGCCCCTCGAGGAGCCGCCACTTCCGGCGCCCGCGGAGCCCCCTGCACCGACCCCCGACTCCGTCGGCGCCTCGCCGGCCGGCCTGCTCATCAAGCAGGAGGGTCGGGTCTACCGGGTCGGCGACCAGGCGACCCTGCAGCGCTGGATCGTGGAACAGCGCCTGACCCGTGCCGACCTGATCTCGGAAGACGGGCTGTCCTGGACCCCCGTGGGAGAACACGTCGGGCTCGAGAGCTTCTTCGAGATCGTCGATCGCCTCGAGACCCTCGAGCGCACCGTGGCCCGCGGCGTCACCGCGCCGCCGGTGCCCCAGGACACCCCTCTGGGCAACAGCCTCGTCGACGACGAGGACGACGAACCGGTCATCGCCGCGCTCTCCGGAGACGAGGAGAGCGACCCCCCTCGAGCGGAGCCTCCCCCGGTGGAGCCGGCCGCCGAAGACCTGCCGCCGCCACCGCCCCTGCTCGACCTGCCGGCGGACCTGCCGAGCGACGACGACCTGCCGCCCCCACCCCTGCTGGACCTGGGGGGCGGGGGTGACCTGGCCGACGAGCCTCTGGCGGACCGGGCGCCCGACCCGCCGCCCCTGCTGGACCTCGGGGGCGACCCACCCCCGGCCCCGCCGGTCCTGGATCTTCCGCCGGCGCCTCCCGCGGACCTGGACCTGGAGGACGACGACGACTCCGACGTCGGCGGCGATGCCCTCGACCCGGAGGACTGGCTCTCCGGGACCGGGTCCGACGACGGCCTCGAGCCGGAGCACGCCGCCGCCCTGGCCGCCGCCTCCGCAGAAGACCCCCCCGTGATGACACTCGGCTTCGGCGCTCCGGCGGAGCCCGAGCCGGAGGAGCCCCTGGCGCAGCCACCCGCGCTGGACCTGCCGCCAGAGCTCAGCTCGGCCCCCGAGCCCGATCTGCCTCCCCCGGCCCCCGAAGGCCTGGGCCTGGGCGCGGAGACCTCGGAGTCGTCCGGGCTCAACCTGGGGGGGGCGACCGTCGACGTGGGCGCAGGCTTCCGAGAGTCGACCCTGCCCCCGAAGATCGTGGAGCAGGAAGACCAGGGCCTGCTGGGCCGCTCCCTCGATGCCCAGGTCTTCGACGAGGTCGACGCCCCAGCCGCGGTCGAGGTCGAGGTCGAGGACTCCCCGGAGCCGGCACCCGCCGACCCCCGCCCCACCGCCGTCCCGACCCTCGAGGCCCTGGCCGCCGACCCAGGCGATGCCGACGACGAAGGGGGCCCGCAGCCCCTGGTGATGGACGTGGAGTGGCCCGAGGAGGAGGACCTCCCGACCGAGCGGCAGAGCGCGCCGTCGCTGCTGGCGCTCGATGTGGAGGACCCGGAGCTCGGGGGTGCCGCCGCAGTACCGGATCCCGAGCGCTTCGATGCGTCCGTGGAGCAGGGCGAAGCGGGGACCGAAGCCGTGCCCCCGCCCAAGGCGCCGCCCGATCTCGAGGGCGCCGAAGAGGTCGACGTCTCCAAGCCCATCGACACCGACCTGCTCTTCCCGGAGGAGGTCGAGCGCCGCAAGCAGCGCAACGAGCTGCTTGGCCAGGCCCTGGGTGACGACGACGACGACCTGGCCTGGGACGAGGATCGCCGCCAGCGCAGCCTGCGCATCGCGGTCATCGCGCTGGTCTTCGTGGCGCTGGGTGCGGTGGGCCTGAAGTACATGAACCTGG
>CAYFPX010000394.1:0-3014 GCA_964344945.1 uncultured Enterobacterales bacterium | reverse complement strand
GCCATCAAGGACCGGGCGAGCGACATCCACATCGAGCCCTTCGAGAAGGAGCTGGTGGTCCGGTTCCGGATCGACGGCGTGCTCTACGAGATCGTGAAGCCGCCGCCCCGGCTCCAGGCGAGCATCGTCAGCCGGGTCAAGATCATGGCCGGCCTGGACATCGCCGAGAAGCGCATCCCGCAAGATGGCCGCATCCGCATCCGCATGGCGGGCCGCGAGATCGACCTCCGGGTCTCGACCCTGCCCGTGCGCCACGGCGAGCGGGTGGTCATGCGAATCCTGGAGAAGGGTGCGGTCTTTAGCCTGGACACCATCGGCATGGATCCCTTCGTGCTGACCGAGTTCCGCAAGAACATCACCAAGCCCCACGGCATCCTGCTCGTCACCGGCCCCACCGGCTCGGGCAAGACCACCACGCTCTACTCGGGCCTGGCCGAGATCAACGCCCCCGAGCTCAACATCCTCACCATCGAGGACCCGATCGAGTACGAGCTCAAGGGCATCGGCCAGACCCAGGTCAACACCAAGATCAACCTGACCTTCGCCTCGGCCCTGCGGGCGCACCTGCGCCAGGACCCCGACGTCATCATGGTCGGCGAGATCCGGGACAAGGAGACCGCGGACAACGCCGTGCAGGCGTCGTTGACCGGTCACCTGGTGCTCTCGACCCTGCACACCAACGACTCGGCGGGTGCGTTCACACGGCTCATCGACATGGGTGTCGAGCCCTTCCTGGTCTCCAGCTCGCTGCTGATGGTCCTGGCCCAGCGCCTGGTGCGGCGGCTCTGCCCCCACTGCAAGGAGAGCTTCGAGCTCTCCGCCGACGACCTCTACGACGTCGGCGGCGGCAGCGAGTACGTGGGCCAGACCGCCTGGCGCGGCGTCGGCTGCTCCGAGTGCCTGAACACCGGCTACCGCGGCCGCTCGGGTATCTACGAGCTGCTGACCGTCACCGACGCCATCAAGCACCTGGTCAACCAGCAGTCCGACGCCGGCACGATCAAGAAGGCCGCCCTCGGCAGCGGCATGAAGACCCTGCGCCACGACGGCCTGCGCAAGGTCCTGATGGGCGAGACCAGCCTCGACGAGGTCCTGCGGGTCACCCAGGCCGAGGTCGCGGAGCTCTAGGGTGGCCGTCTACGAGTACCAGGGCCTGGACGGGGCGGGAAGGTCGGTCACCGGCATCATCGACGCCGACAACCCCAAGGCGGCGCGGACGCGCATCCGCCAGCAGGGGGTGTTCCCGACCGAGATCGCCGAGCAGATGGGCTCCGGCGGGTCGGCGACCAAGGGCTCGGGGCTGTCGATCGAGATCGACTTCTCCCGGCTCTTCACCCGGATCAAGGCCCAGGACCTGGCCAACCTGACCAGCCAGCTCTCGACGCTCTCGGGCGCGGGCATCCCGGTGGTCGAGTCCCTGAACGCCCTGCTGGAGCAGACCGAGAACCCCAAGCTCCAGATCGTGCTCGCGGACATCCGCGAGAAGGTCAACGAGGGCGCGAGCCTGGCCGACGCCATGGCCGCCCACCCGAAGGTCTTCTCCGACCTCTACGTGTCGATGGTGCGGGCCGGCGAGGCCTCTGGCGCCCTGGACGTCGTGCTCAGCCGGCTGTCCCAGTACACCGAGGACGCCGTGCGCCTGCAGGGCAAGGTCACCGCCGCGATGATGTACCCGGCGCTGATGAGCCTGGTCGGCGGCGGGCTGGTGATCGGCCTGTTCGTGTTCGTCATCCCCAAGATCAAGGGGGTGTTCGACAGCTTCGACGCCGCGCTGCCGTTGGTCACCCGCATCGTGCTGGGGGCCTCGGACTTCGTCGCCAGCTGGTGGTGGGTCCTGGTGCTGCTGGCCGGCGGCGCGGTCTACGGCTTCAGGCGCTGGATCGAGACCGAGGCCGGCCGGGCGAAGTTCGACAACTTCAAGATCGCCATGCCGCTGTTCGGTCGGGTCTTCCGCCTGGTGGCGGTCTCCCGCTTCTGTCGGACGCTCACGACCCTGCTCGAGAGCGGCGTGCCCATCCTCAAGGCCCTGGGCATCACCGCCAGCGTGGTCCAGAACGTGGTCCTGGTCGAAGCCATCGAGACCGCGGCCAGGAACATCTCCGAGGGCCAGTCCCTGGCGGGACCACTCCGACAGTCCGGCGAGTTCCCACCCCTGGTCACCCACATGATCGCCATCGGGGAACAGACCGGCGAGCTCGAGGCGATGCTCGCCAAGATCGCCGACGCCTACGACCTCCAGCTCGAGAACCTGATCAACGGCCTGACCAGCCTGCTCGAGCCCATCTTGATCGTCATCATGGGCGCCGTGGTCGGCCTGGTCGCCGTGTCCATCCTCCTGCCCATGCTCAACCTCACCAGCGTCGTTCGCTGACACCCCTCGGAGCACGTCATGTCCCGACCCACCCGCAGCCTCACCCGGACTCGTCCCCCGACCCACGACTCCGTGGGCGCCTCGCTTGCCCTCGACGTCGCGGGCGGCGTTCCGGCTCCTCGTCGTGACGCGGACCACGGCTTCGTCGCCGCGCCTTGCCCGCGACGCCGATCGCTGCGCGATGCACCTCACGGACTCGTGGGCCGGGGGACTGCCCGCCAGGGCATGACCCTGGTCGAGATCCTCATCGTCATCGCCATCCTCGGCTCGCTGATGGCCCTGGTCGCCGTCAACGTGGCCGGTCGCTTCGAGGAGGCGAACGTCGACACCACCAAGCTCACGATCCAGAAGATCGAGAGCGAGCTGGGCATCTACGCCGCCCGCCACAAGGGCAAGTACCCGACCACCAGCGAAGGCCTCGAGGCCGCCTACAAGGGCGACAAGATCCCGGTCGACGCCTGGGGCCAGGACTTCCAGTACTTCAGCCCCGGCACCCACGGCGACAACGCCTACGAGATCATCTCCCTGGGCGGCGACGGCAAGGAAGGCGGCGACGACACCGACGCCGACATCAACTCCTGGGAGCTGGGCTCCTAGGAGCGTGCGGTGAGACCCTCCCGTCGCCCCGCTGCGCCTCTCACAC
>CAYFPX010000393.1:0-3015 GCA_964344945.1 uncultured Enterobacterales bacterium | reverse complement strand
CCGCCAGCTCCAACGCCTGTGAGCGGGCGACCAGCACCGATGTGCTCGACGACACGGACTGCGACGACTCCGACGCAGACGAGAACCCGGACACCACCTGGTACGCCGACGTCGATGGCGACACCTACGGCGACCCCGTGTCCAGCAACGCCTGCGAGCGGGCTGCAAGCAGCGACGTCACTGACAGCACCGACTGCGACGACGGCGACGCCACCGAAAACCCGGACACCACCTGGTACCAGGACGGTGACGGCGACGGCTACGGCCTGGCCGGGACCGGGAGTGTCTGCGAGCGTGCGGATCCCACCGACGTCGAGGACGACACCGACTGCGACGACAACGACGCGGAAGAGAACCCGGAAGTCACCTGGTACGCAGACGATGACCTCGACAGCTACGGCGACCCGCTCTCTGGCGTCGTCTGCGAGCGAGCAAGCCCGTCGGACGTCACGGTCGCCAAGGACTGCGATGACGGCGACGCCACCATCAACCCGGACGCCACGGAGACCTGCGACAGCGTCGACAACGACTGTGACGGCGACATCGACGACGCCGACAGCTCGCTCGACCTCACCGGGGCAACAGCCTACTACGCAGACGCCGACGGCGATGGGTACGGCGACGAGAGCGATCCCGGCACGGCCTACTGCGACCAGCCGGGCACCTACCCTGCTGCGGATGAGACCTGGTACGACGGCATCGACCAGGACTGCGCCGGCGACTCGGACTACGACGCCGACAGGGACGGTGCGGACAGGCTGGACGACGGCGGCACCGACTGCGACGACACCACGACCCTGGTGAGCTCAGAGGGTCCCTTCTTCATCGGAAGCGGGACGAGCTTCACGGAGATCGCTCCTGCCGGCGGCGTCGCCGACGAGCTGGACGACGTGTTCGACCGGATCGGCACCAACGAGACCCTGTTGGTCTGCCCAGGGACCTACGCCTCCACCCTGGACGCGAACAGCTCGGTTCCCAGCGGCACCACCCTCATGTCCACCTCGGGCCCCGAGGTCACGATCATCGACGCCGAGGGCTCCGGCCGTCCTCTCCACGTCCAGGGGTCTGCCGACTTCACCATCTCGGGCTTCACGTTGACCGGGGGGAGCACCGGGAGCAATGGTGGGGGCATCTACGTAGAAGACTCGATCCTCACAATCGACGACTGCATCGTGACGGGCAACGAAGCGGCCCAGGGCGGCGGCATCTACGCGGTCAGCAGCACAGCGGGTCTGGTGATCAAGAACTCGGCAATCAGTGACAACACCGCAACTGCGAGCGGCGGCGACGGCGGGGGGATCTTCTTCTACGAGGGCGCCGGCTGCGACAGCGACTACAAGCTCACCTGCGACAACTGCCTCATCACCGGCAACACAGCGGCCGGCTCAGGCGGCGGCGCCTACTTCCTCGCCAACTCCGTCGGACCCTCCTGCGGCGACTTCACCGACAGCGACTTCACCGCCAACTCCGCGACGAACGGCGGGGCCATCGCGCTGGGGGCGGGCGCGAAGGGCGTCGACACCAACCTCACCGACTGCTACCTCGGCAGCTCCGCGTCCGGAGACGACAACTCCCCCCACGACATCCAGGTCTCGGGCGTCGATACCTACAACTTCGACGACCCCGTCGGCGACTGCGTGGACTGCAACGAGGCCGGGTGCGTCTCCACGACCTGCGAGTGAGCTCCTCACTCACTCACAAGTCGGCGCATCCCCCGCATCCACCGCCATGAACCAGATCGGCTCCGGCCACCGGTTCAGCGCCACGGCATACCCCTCGCTCGACAGCTTCAGCCGCATGGTCGACATGCCCTCGCAGGGGAAGTCGTGATCCACGCAGTGCGGATCGATCGGCACACCGAGGTCCAGGCCCTGGATCTCGTCGACCGCCCGCTCCGTGTAGAACAACGCCACGTCGCTGGACCCGTTCATGTCGAGCTTGAAGACCGTCTGGCCGTCGATGTGCGAGCCATCGAGCCACACCGGCACGCCGTCGGCCACGACCAGGGCGCTGTCCAGGGCGTCCTGGCCCTCGCCGGTGGTGACCGTGGTGTCGGCCTCGTTGAACTCGGCACAGAGCGGATCCGGCTCCGGGCCGGTGTCGGAGTCCGTGGTGCCGCCGGAGTCGGTCTTGCCCGTCGTGCCGCTGTCGGTTGGCACGTTCGTCGTGCCGGTGTCCGAAGTCCCGTGGGTCCCGGTGGGCGGGGGCGGCAGGTCGGTGGTGTCGCCGCTGCACGCGAACAGCGGGGCCAGGATCAGTGCGGTGAACATGCGCCCACCTAAGCCCATTCGAGCGGTGGTGTGCAACCCCGCGAGCCGGTTCAGAAGGTCCAGCGGACCGCCAGACCGCCCCGGTGAGTCCACCCGGTGTAGGTCCCGTTGGCGTGCGGGTAGTACCAGCGCTCCTCGTTCCGGTCGGCGCCCAGGGTGACGTCGAAGGACGAGTCGGTCACGGTCCGCGGCGCCATGACCGCGTACCCGTAGGACAGCACCACGTCGAGCTCCAGGGGCAGCACGTGCACCGCCGCCATGCCCGTGAGCATCGCGGTGTTGGCGTCGTAGTTGTTGGGGCTCAGGGCGTGATCCGGCACCGCCGCCCGGTCGAAGAGCGCCCGCCCACCCACGGTGATCCAACCCCTGGCGACCGTGGCCTTCAGGTCGAGGGCCCCCCAGATGCTGTCCTCGACGTCCCGGGCCCACTGCTGCTCCTTCTCGACCAGGTGGGCGGACTCTTCGGGAAGGTCCGGGTTGCGCTCCCCGACGTTGGTGATCTTGATCTCGAAGTCCGAGTAGACCGACCAGTTGACCCAGCCCCCCATCAGCTCGATGCGCAGGTTGTCGATGGGCTTGACCAGCACGCCGCCGTGGATCCGGTTCGGCAGCTTGTAGGCCACCGACATGTCACCCTCGAGCAGCTCGTCGCAGAGGCCATAGGACTCCATGCCGAAGCGGCCGACCTCGTCCTCCTCCGGCGGACAGCCGGTCAGGATGTGCACGTCCCCCTCGTGCACAAGGG
>CAYFPX010000392.1:0-3059 GCA_964344945.1 uncultured Enterobacterales bacterium | reverse complement strand
CAGCAGCAAGGCTGAGTGGCGATCCCAGGTGGTCCCCGAGCCGAGGAGGCGGCGGTGCCGGGGCTCGCTGCGGTCGCCGAAGCTCCCGCCGGCGGAGCACGGCGTGCATCGGCTGCACTGGGCGGATCTGCTTGCGAGGGCCTTTGAGGTCGATGGCTTCGCCTGCCCGCACTGCTCTGGACGCATGACCCTGAGAGCGGTCGTCCTCCCCGGGGTCAGCGCCATCGACATCACCGAAGCCTTGCAAGCTGCGGCGCGGGCGCCTCTGCAGGTCGACCGAGGAGTGGCGTAGGCGCGGCAACGCAAGACAGGCAAGGAGCATGGAGCCGTCCCCACCAGGGCGGGGATGCTGGACTCTGCCTGGCGCCATCAGCGCCCTGAAGAACAGCTCTTTCATGCTCCTGAGCGCAGTCGACAGGCCACGAAGGCCTCACCACCACCGGCCATTCAAGGGTGCTCGAGACCGCTGGTGTGCTCGGATTGTCACGGAATGTCGGCGATGGGACCCCGCCGAGGCCGTAATTCCCATCGGCGCGCGGCTCACCCGCCGGCGGATGACCGACGACCAGGTGCCGAAGAGGGTGTCGACAGGTTGACGCCATGGGTCCTCCAAGCTCTTGAGATTCCTGGATTCTTGGGCTGGCGCGGTCCGTGCTTGCGCCGCCAGGCATGGCCTCACAGCAGCACGCGACCCCGTCCGTCGAGCCCCAGGTCCTGGACACGGAGCACCCGCTCCCGACCGCCCAGGGCTCCAACCAGCAGATCCAGCAGGCCGCCGGCATGGGCGGCTCGGGCACGCCCGAGGAGCGGGCTCGAAGGGACGCCTGGCGGGTCCGGAACCGGGTCTTGCCGGAGCTGGAGGAGGCCCTGGCCGAGGGCGAGGTTGCCTATGCCATCAAGAACCTCAACGAGCTCGAGGCGCTGCTGCCCGAGCTGGTGGTCTCGCCGCACCCCGACGCCCGGGAGGCCCTGGCCCTGACGGCCGAGCTGTTGCACGAGACGAGCGCCGAGCCGACCGCCGACGCGCTCATCGCCGAGGCGACCCTGCGTGTCGCGCGGCTCTCGGCCGGCCGTCGGGAGCGGGACGAGGAGCGCCTGGACGGGCTCGCCATGGAGGAGCCGGAGCGGGTCCACGGGGTCCAGGCGGCGCTGGAAGGGGGGGACGTCGCGAAGATCAAGCGGCTGCTGAGCGGGCACCACGCGATGGTCGTGGAGAAGTACCGGCTCCGGTACGGGCGGGACCTCGAGCCGGCGCTGCGCGGTGGCCTGAGCCCGCTGGAGTTCGCAGAGGTCGAGCCGTTCCTGAGGACCGGCGAAGCGGACCTGCGGAGTCGGTTCCTGGCGCACAGCGCCGGTCGCGCGGGGCACGACGCAGAGGCGATGTGGACCGTCGTGGAGGGCGCCAGCCCGGGTGAGCGCCAGGAGCTCGCCGAGGACTCCTGGGTCAGGCTGGTCATGGCCACCGTGCCCTTCTCCGAGGTCGAGCGGGAGCGGCTCGAGCTCGCCTTCGAGGGCGGCGCCGATCGGGACGACGAGCTCGCGACCCAGGCTGACACCCTCCACAAGCGGCTTCGGACGCGCTGCAGCGGTCCGTCCCTGGACACGGCGGGCGTCGTGCGGGACGTGGCGGCCTGGGTCGACCAGACCGGCTTCACCTGCGAGACACTCACTCTCGCCGGTGGTGAGCCCATGGCCCTGCGGGAGGTGGGGGCCTTCCTGCGGCGGCACCTGGACGAGGTCGAGCTGACCCAGGCGGTCGCCGCGCTCCGCACGGGACAGTCGCCCTCGCTGGAGGAGGAGCTGCGGGCCGCGGACGGGGGTGCGGATGTGCGCGACCGGCTGGTGGCTGCACCTCGGGCGGAGCGCCAGGAGATCCTGAGTGACGCGGACGCACTGGCGGCGCTGTTGAAGGCCGCGCCGCCAGAGGACCGCGGGCGGACCCTCCGGCTCCTGAGGGCGCACGGCGAGGGCGACGCCCTCGTGGCGTACCAGGAGCTGCTCGACGAGGTCCGCAGCATGCAAGTCAGCGACGACGCCATCTACGACGCGCTCTCCCGCATGGTCCCGTCCGACCGTGCGGCGGTGGTCCAGAGCCCGGCGCTCATGGCGCTGCTGCTGGACGGTGTCGGCGACGAGAATGGGCTGAGGACCGTCCTGGACGGCGGGACTGCGGACGCCCGGAGGGAGCAGCGCCTCGTCGCGGAGAGCCTGGTGATCCAGCTCGAACAGGCCGTGGAGTTCATCGACGAGCCGGACCGGGTCTACCGTCTGGTGCTCGAGCACCAGGAGCGCGGGCTCCTGCTGCATCCCTCCCGGGACCACGACCTGCTGACCAGGGCCTGGCAAGCGCTGTTGAGCCTGGGGAATGACCGGGCCCCGCAGGTCATGGCGGCGCTGACCGGAGATCGCGCCCTGACCTGGGATGACCGTCTGGTGAGCGCAGGGGTGGACGAAGACGAAGAGGACATGCTGGCCACGGTCGCCGAGATCCCGGACCGCGCCCTGGTCGCGGAGTGGTCGACGGTGGGCCAGCGCCAGCCGGGCCGACCGGACCTGACGGCCCCGACTCTGGTGCTGCTCGAGGAGACCCTGAGCGACAAGGAGGCGCGGCAGGCGATCCGCGGCCTGCGAGATCGGCTCCTGGGTGTCCTGGAGGATCCAGACAACGGGGCCTGGCTGCTGACCGAGCACGGCTACCACCACGACCCGCTCGGAGGGGCCGAGACGCAGTTCGTCCAGCGGGAGGATGAGCACGACAGCCAGCTGGACGGCGGGGTCTCCGAGCACCTCGGCGGTGCCTTCTCCGGCCACCGGCAAGGCATGGAAGACACCATCGGACCCTACGCGGCGAGCCTCCAGGAGGCCCGGAAGACCAGCCCAGGTCCGGCCCGGGACGTCGCGTTGGCCGAGACAGACGAGCGGCGCCAGGCCCACGAGGCCGAGCTGGACGGGTACGCGGTGGACAAGGCGGCGGTGGCGCAGGTGGCGGGGGCGATCGTTGGGACGGTTGTGCAACGACAATTAGAATTCCCCACCGACGACAACTAGAATTCCCCATC
>CAYFPX010000391.1:0-3077 GCA_964344945.1 uncultured Enterobacterales bacterium | reverse complement strand
CGTAGAAGACGTCGTCGCCGAGGCTGTGGAGGTGGACGTCGGTGACGACGAAGTCGGACTGGACCTTCACGCGGCCCTCGCGCCAGGGGTCGTAGCGGAGGTGGTAGGCGAGCTGGGCGGGGATGTTCTTGCCAAACACCTTGGCCTTGGCCAGAACCTCCGCTTCCTTGCCCCCAAGGGGGAAGAGTTTCTCGACGGTCTCGAGGTCCTCGCTCCAGAAAAAGCCCCGCTCAGAGACAGGCCAGGAGGTGCCGGAGGGGTCGGCCAGGGTGTAGCTCTCTCGGAGTCCACGGGGGCGATGGGCCTCGTGGTACTCGACAACCGCGATGCCCAGGTCGAGCCTGTCCTGCCACTGAACGGGGTGCGGGGAGGGGGCGGGGGGGCTGCTGCAGCCAGCCAGGAGCAAGAGGGCGGTGGTGAGCATCACGGAGGGTCCTCATCGGGGGGTTGTACGGCTCGGGCCTTGGTGGGAGCGGCAAGAGACGCCGCAGCGACAGTCGCTCCGGCCTCGACCAGGGAGCCGTCTGACGAGGCCATTGAGGCGAGCAGCTGGGTGACGGACTCTGCCCTGTGGCGGCGGACGAGCAGCTCGACCACCTCGGCACGCCGGGCTTCGTCGGTGGTGGAGTCCTTCAGTTCAGCGACGAGGTCCTGAGTCGGCTGGATCCAAGTCCAGAGCGCCTTGTTCCACTCAGCAAGCAACACCGGAGTCACCGTCGACGCCGCCCCACCCGTCTCCAGCCGCAGCAACCCCTCCGTCCGCATCACGTCCTTCGCATACGCCACCGGGAAGTCCGCCAGCACCGTCTCGAGCGCCAGCTTCTGACTGTCCGCCAGGCCCGCCACCACCTGTGGCGAGAGCTCGAGCCCCAGCCGACTGAAGAAGTCCGCTGCGGCTTCTCCCGCACTCGCCTGCGCGTTGAGGGCCGTGGCCACCTTGCCGAGTCCCTTGCCCGCGAGCTTCTCGAACAGGGCCAGGCTCAGGTCCTGGGCGGCCTCTTCCAGCTTGGCCTCCTTGCCCAGGATCGCGGCCTCGGTCAGCTCCTCGGCCAGCCCGGCACACAGCACGCCGACCAGCTGGGCGGTCAGCCCGGCGGCCGCGCCTCCGGTCGCCAGCGTCATGACCAGTCCCACCCCGATCCCCACCACGGCCCCCGCGATCGCCGCCGCCGCCTGCTTGGCCGCCTGGTAGTCCTCCCCAGCCTCGAGCCACTCCTGGTACGCCGCGTCCTTCTCCGCCTGGCTGCCGCCGGTCTCGTGCGCCAGGTGCAGCGCCGCGAAGTCCGCCTCGCTCTCCATGCCCTCGTGGCCGTTCAGGTCCATCACCGCGCGGCTGGCACGGTTCATCCAGCCGTCCCGCTGCTGCTCCTGCTGGCTGCGCGCCTCGGCGTAGCGCAGGCGGTTCCGGTCCTCCTCGGTGGGCACGTAGCCGTAGGCCTCGATGGCCAGAGACCGCAGCGCAGGGTCGCCGAGGGCCGCGTGCAGACGCTGCCGCAGGTCGTTGACGTGATCGGTCGCGTCGTCCCGTTCCCGGTGCAGCAAAGCGATGATCGCGGGCTTCAGGTCCGGCACGAAGCCCTCGAGCGCGTCGAACTCCGCCTCTGCCGTCGCCCCCTCGGCCCGGGCTGCGAACTCGGCCAGGTTCGACCACTCCAGGAGCAGGACCTCGTCGGGCACGGTCTCGACCGTCTCCTCCAGCCCCTCGTCGGCGGTGCCCAGACCCTGCCCCGCGGCCACGAGCCGATCTTCCCAGCGCAGGGGGGTCACGCCGTACAGGGCGTTCTCCAGCTTGACCCGGCTGGTCGTGGCCAGATCTCCCACGGCGGCCAAGGCCCGGCCCAGGTGGACCTGGTCCAGCTCCGGGTCGAAGGACCCACCCGCGTCCTGCCAGGCGAGCACTGCGCGGTAGCAGGCATCGACGCAGTCCTTGCCCCGGGTGGCCTGCTCCAGGTGCGCGACCAGGACCTCGCAGCTGCCCCTGGGATCGCCGTTCGAGGACGTGGTGAGCCCCAGGAGGCGGTAGATCCGGTCCACGTCGTCGACCTGCTGACAGAGCCACGTGAGCGTCGTGCTGCGGGAGAGCAGGGCCAGGTCGTCGCACCCCAGCTTCAGCATGGCGTCGCAGACGGCGCTGGGGGACGAGCCCTCGGCGATGAGCCGCAGGACCTCGGCCAGCGACGCGGCCTGGGCCCCCGTGGAGCGACTCTCCAGGAGCAGCCAGGCCCGCAGCCACTCCCGACCGTCCAGGGCCTGCTGCAGCTTCGTCCGACGGTCCTCGTCCGCCAGGAGCGCCTGACGCTCGGCCGGCGAGGCACCCGTGATCGCCGCGTAGATCCGTTCCTCGTCCGTGTCGGCGAAGAAGTGCAGGGTCGTCTGGCCAGCGGCCACGTCCAGCTCCTGCGCAAAGGACAGGCGCCCGCCGCTCTCCAGCAGCGCCCGCGCCTCCGCCTGCTCCCCCGGATCCAGCTCGTCGGCCACGACCGCCAGGGCCTGCTCCAGCGCGTCACCCTCCAGCGGTCCAGCCCTCCCGGCCCAGGCCTGGACGTCTCGGAGCATCGCGGCCTCGTCATTGTTGTGCCAGCTCTTGCGGCTCTCGATGAGGATCGCCAGCCCCTCGGGGGTGGCCTCGGCCTCGGCCGGCCGCTCCAGGGCGTAGGCCACCCGGGCCAGCTCAGCCTCGTTGAGTCGCATCGCCAGCAGGAGGCGGAGCTGCGGGTCGGCGGCGATGTCCTGGCGCTCGGCGTTGGAGGCCCCCTCGACGAAGGCGAAGAGGGCGTCCTCGTCCTCTCCGAGCACGCCGCACACCATGGCCCGGACCTCGGCGGCCGGGGTGAGCCGTCCTACCCGGGCGAAGTCCACCAGGGACCGGTGCTGGTAGCTCGGGAAGCTGTCGCGGATGGCCTGCTCGATGGAGCGGCCGTGGGCCTGAAGGTATGCCTCCGCCAGCGCCTGGTTGTCCCCGGCGAGCAGGCGCCTCAGGGGCCCGGAGTCCCCCGCCAGGAAGGCCTTCTCCAGCGCCGCCACCTGCTCCCCCTGGCTCAGGCCGAGGGTGTCCTGGAGGGCCTCGGCTCCGCGGG
>CAYFPX010000390.1:0-3109 GCA_964344945.1 uncultured Enterobacterales bacterium | reverse complement strand
GCTCCGCCGCAACCACAGGAGCCCTCCGATCAACATGATTCCGCAGGGGTGTATAGTCCTCGGTGGGGTCCGACCAGAACGAGACTAGATTCTCATAGAGAACCTCTGCACAATCCGTCTCAGCGGATTCGAGGGGTTCCGCAGGATCGTGGCAGACGAAACTGTCAACGAACCGCCACTCTCCCGTATCGAAGGCCATGGCCTCATAGGCATCCCAGGCCCCTTCGGGGCAGTCGGCCAGGTCGTCCGGTGGCGGAGTCAGTGTGCATACCTCACACGTCTCTTCACATTGGTACTCGGTCCCGATTCCGGTGTCGTTCGTGCTGGTGTCATCCCCACAGCCAACGGCCAAGATCAATGCAGAGCTCAGTGCGGGGCCGAAACTCAAGAGGACCTGATCCGAGCTTCGTAGTCCTGAATCGAGCCCCATACTAAGTCGGGTTTCCTACTGTCCACTTGTGGGGCTCAACTCAAAGGCCACAAACTCGATTTCCGAATCGCCCCCGGTGTCCGACCACCACCGAACCAGCGCATGTTCTGACAGCACCAAGGTATTCGTATCGCCAATGGTCAGGAATTCATCCCAGATGAACTGCTCTCCGGAAGGCAGGGTCCAAAGCATGTGAATTGCCAGACGCTCGTCAGCGACTCCGGTGCATTCGTATCCAGCGTGGACCACGGACAGTTCAGCATCCCACTCTGAGCCCTCAAAGGGTGGTGCTTCATCCTCCTCGGCCGGGAATGAACAATCTACTATTCCTCCTCCGGATTGGCTCATCACATCCACGGCGAGCTCAATGCTGCCCTCACACACACGGTTGGGCAGCAGCTCCTGGGTATGGGAAATGCTGATCGCACCTCGCCATTGGCCATCGAGTTCCGCTGCGAGGGATTCCTGGGTGGCGTCTTGACCGGCAGCAGTGAGGCAATCCGCGCCCTGCTCATCATCCGCAGTGCAGGCACAGAGGTGCAGCGCAGTCGCTGCGACAGTCAGCACTTGAAGGGATACTCTCAAGGTTCCTCGCTCACATCGTCCACACCGTAGCGATGGGGGCATCCAGCGTCAAGTTACCCGTGTCTTGGACGATGGCCCTCTCCGCAGCCGGACCCAACGGCACCTAACTGGTAGGCCAGGAGCGGATCTGCGCGGCCCACGCCGGCACCTTCTCCACTGGTCGGCGCGTCAGCGGGCCCCGGCCGCAAGGTCATCCGCTCGAAGGGGACCTGGCGCCATCGGGCAGCGACCTGGTGTCGGTCGAGCATCTCCCTCCTCAGGTCCCGGCCGCCTCTTCGGCAGCGCGGGCGGCGTTGAGCTTGCGCAGGCGGGTGAGGATGGTGTCCTTGTCGTCGGGGTCCAGGTCGCCCCAGCCGTAGGCCTGGAGCACGGCGTGGTCCATGGCGTCTCGTAGCTCGCGCAGGCGCTGGATGTCCTCGCTGTGCTCGTGGGGGTCGTGCAGGCGGTTCGTCACCTGGGTCATGCCCTCGCGGCGACTCTGCATGATCGAGAAGCGGTGGTCGTAGAAGGCGCGGCCGGCGCGGGCCATGGAGGCCCGGGTGGTGGAGTCGGGGCGGGGGAAGGGGAAGGTCTCGAAGCAGCGGGAGGGGGTGTAGTTGAGGTCGGTCTTCATCGTGGAGCTCTGGTCCCAGGCCCAGTGTTCGTGGGTGCGGGACTGGAGGAGGGCAAAGTCGTCGTCGCCGTCGAGGGTGAAGACGTTGAGCTTGTGGCTGAAGACTCGGTCGACGGGCTGGAAGGCGATGAGGAGGTACTTGGTGACGATGGAGCATGCGAGGCAGCGGGCGGGGCGCTTCTCAGACTCAGCTCGGTCTGCGAGTTGGGCGAGGGCCCGTCGCAGACCGGGCCGGCCCTCCCCGAACTGCCACCAATAGTCTCTGTAGCGCTTGCGATTATTGTTCTCCCGTTCGGGCTTCACCCTCTCCTGCACGATTTCGAAGGGAACGGGCCACTCTTCGCAGTCGTCCTCCTCCAAGTCCCCGAAGTCGATGACATATCTCGAGTAGAGCAAATCCGGGCTCGAATTCAACTCCTGGCCGCCCAGGTATGGCCTGACGACCTCTGAGTTCTCGGGGTCAGCTTCGGAGAGCTTCTGGGCCTCCGTCGGAGTGAGCACAAACCCTTTGCCTAGTACGTAGAATCCGATGAAGCCTTTCTTCTCGTTGGCCGAGAGCTTGACCGGATCGGGCATCTCTTCTCGCGCCTCCAGGGAGCTGTTCAATGCCTCAACGATCTTCTCATTCCGGACGATGGTCTCGCTCCAGTCGCTGCAACGACCATGGACGATGCTTACCGTCACTGCAGCGCCCTTCACAGGCCACGGCGTGTCCACCTGTGCTCTGAACAGGGCCACGCCCTGCTCGACCATGTGCTGAAGCCCAGTCTCCCTAGTGTTGCCTTGGGAGATCGTGTTGGTGCTCACTAGGCCAAAGCATCCTGCTCCGCTGAGCAGAACGGTGGCCCGTAAGAAGAACCAAGCCGCGAGATCCGCATTCCCATGCCCATGCGGCCAGAACCCCTGAAGCAACTTGATGTACCCCGCCCCATTGCTCCCCAGGATCGTGTTCTTCCCCCCAAACGGCGGATTCCCCACCACCGCATCAAACCCCCCACGCCCGGCCCCAAACACCTCCGGAAACTCCAGCTCCCAGTGAAACGGCCGCAGGTCCAGCTCCCCCAGCAGCGCCTCCGCCTCGTCATGCATCGGCCGTCCCTGCGGCTCCGGGTACCACGCCTGCGCAAACCCCTGCATGCGCTCCACCCGCTTCTTGCGTTCGGTCTTCTTCCCCCCCTTCCAGACCGCCGCCACCAGCAGGTCCCCGACCTTCTTCTCGTCCCAGGTCTCGTCCTCGGCGGTGCGCAGCCAGTCCGCCTTCTGCTCGAAGGTCCCCTGGGACACGATGCGCGCCCGCATGCGCGCGGCGCTGCCCATCGCCGCCTCCAGGTAGGGCTGCATCACCCCCACCTGCTTGCCCGGGTGCAGGCCGAAGGCCGCGATCTGCCGCACGGTGCAGCCGATCAGGGCGTCCCCCTCCCGCAGGGCGCATGTGTGATCGGACAAGGGCGTGGCGTAGGTGCTATGCGGCATTTCGCCAG
>CAYFPX010000389.1:1257-3133 GCA_964344945.1 uncultured Enterobacterales bacterium | reverse complement strand
CCCTCGCCGGCGAACATGCGCTTGGGGAGCTCGCCGAGGCGCTTCAGGGGGAACACCCCCGCCGTGTAGGGGAACTGCCCTGGCACGTTCTCCCGCAGGGCGAAGCGCAGGCGGTCCGCGGCGCTGACCAGCTGGGGGAAGGCCACCCGCGGGATCTTCTGGTGGCTGAGGGACTCGTGGTACATCGGCTGCCGGATCTCCCGGCCGCGCACGGTGTAGACGAACTCGTCGGCCCGGTACCGGGCGGCCAGGGCGTCCCAGCCGCTCAGGGCGGCCCGGGACTCGGCAGTGAGCTGACCCTGCAGCTCGGCGGCACGCGCGGCGGCGCCGCTGCTCTCGCCCAGCTCCGCGGCCGCCAGCGCCAAGGCCTCGGACCGCTGGGCCAGCGAGACCTGGGCGTCCACGTGCTCGTGATAGCCGCGCACGCAGCCGGCGATGTCACCGAGGTACCGGCTGCGGTCCGGCGGCACGATGGGGCGCCAGCTCGGGGTCGCCCGGGAGCCAGGATCGGGGAACGCGGTGGTCCACTGGCGCCCGGTGCGCTCGGACAGCCTCTCCAGCAGGAAGCGGTAGGCGGCGGTGACGCCCGGGTCGTTGAACTGAGCGGCGATGGTGCCGAAGACCGGCAGGTCGTCGTCCTCGGTGTTCCAGAGCTCGCGGTTGCGGCGGACCTGCTTGCGCACGTCGCGGAAGGCGTCCAGGCTGCCCCGACGCTCGAACTTGTTGATGACGACGAGCTCGGCGAAGTCGAGCATGTCGATCTTCTCGAGCTGGCTGGGGGCGCCGTACTCGGCCGTCATGACGTAGACGCCCAGATCGCAGATGTCCATGACCGCGGAATTGCCCTGTCCGATGCCGCTGGTCTCGACCACCACGAGCTCGGCGCCGGCGGCCTTGACCACGGCGATGGCGTCGCCGATGGCCCGGGAGAGCTCGCCGCCGGAGTCCCGGGTGGCCAGCGAGCGCATGAAGGTGTTGCCGCCGCCGATGGCGTTCATGCGGATGCGGTCGCCGAGCAGGGCGCCGCCGGTGCGCTTGCGGGTCGGGTCGACGGAGAGCACCGCGAGCCTCAGGTCCGGGCGATCCGCCCGCAGGCGCAGCACCAGCTCGTCGGTGAGCGAGGACTTGCCGGCGCCCCCGGTGCCGGTGATGCCGACCACCACCGGGTCGGTCTTCGCGGACGCGGCGTCGAGGGCCTCCCGCCACTCGCGAGGCAGGAGCGCCGGGTCCTCGACCGCCTGCTCGACCCAGGTGATCGCCCGGGCGAGGGTGTTGTCGTCCCACTCGGAGAGCGTGTCCAGCGAAGGGCGGCCCAGCGCCAGGGTGTCGTAGTCGCACTTGGACAGCAGGTCGCCGATCATGCCCTGCAGGCCCATCCGGCGACCGTGCTCCGGGTGGTAGATGCGGGTGATGCCGTAGTCCTCCAGCGCCCGGATCTCGTCGTGCACGATCACGCCGCCGCCACCTCCGAAGATGCGGATGTGCGGCGCACCCCGCTCGGCCAGCAGGTCCTTGAGGTAGCGGAAGTACTCGTTGTGGCCGCCCTGGTAGCTGGAGACGGCGACCGCCTGGGCGTCTTCCTGGAGCGCGGCCTGGACGATGTCCGCGACGCTGCGGTTGTGGCCGAGGTGGATGACCTCGGCGCCGAAGGACTGCAGGATCCGGCGCATCACGTTGATCGCGGCGTCGTGGCCGTCGAACAGGCTCGCGGCGGTGACGACGCGGAGCTTGTGGGTCGGGGTGTAGGGCCGGGTCGCGGGCGCGGCTTCCGTGGGGAGGGACATGGTGTGCTCCGGTCCCCTCTTCCTATCCCGTCGTCAGGAACCTCTCGATGGCGGCGTTGAAGCGGGTCGAGACCTCAACGTTGGGCGAGTGG
>CAYFPX010000389.1:534-1197 GCA_964344945.1 uncultured Enterobacterales bacterium | reverse complement strand
AGCCGCTCGGCGTTGGACAAGGGGCTCAAGGCGTCGTCTTCGCCGTGGAGGACCAGGGTGGGGACCTTGATCCGGCCGAGCTGGCTGCAGGCGCCGAAGGTCTCGTAGGCCTCCCACTGGCAGCGGGTACCGACTGGATCGACGGCCATGCGAGACCGACTGCGGGCGAAGACCTGCAGCCGCTTGCCCTGCTCCCGCACGTAGCGGGGGCCGAAGAGCACCGGCACGACCTCCTCCAACCAGCCGGCTTCGTCGAGGTCCGGGGCCCGGCGCAGGGCCTGGTGGGCGGGGCCGCCCGCGGCGGGCCCGCAGGCGGTGCCGACCAGGACCAGGCCCTCGACCCGCTCCGGGTGAGCCAGGACCAGCTGCTGGGCGATGCGGCCGCCGAAGCTGATGCCCACGATCGTCGCCCGAGCGAGGCCGACCAGGGCCATCACACGGACCACGTCGTCGGCGAAGTCAGCCATGGTGGTCGGTGCGTCGAGGCTCTCGCTGGCGCCGGCGCCTCGGTTGTCCAGGGTCAGGACCCGCCAGCGATCCCGGAAGTGGCGGACCTGGTAGAACCAGGCCTCCTTGGCGCCGCCGAGCCCGTTCAGGAACACCAGGGCCGGCGCGCCTTCGGGCCCGGAGAGGGTGTAGGAGAGGGCGGGCTTGGACGGGGTG
>CAYFPX010000389.1:0-524 GCA_964344945.1 uncultured Enterobacterales bacterium | reverse complement strand
CCTCCTCGGTGTCGTCCTCCTCTTAAGCCCTCTTTCCACGCCCTTCGAGTTATTCCCGCCGGGCATGGTCATTACCATGGTGACCGGCATGGCCGCCGTCTAATCACACCGCCAGGCTGTAGCGCCCCCCTCGCCCCCGATAGGCATCGAACACCGCGGCCAGCGGACGCAGGGCCTCGATGGCGTCGTCGGGCACCGTGATCACGCCGTCGGTGTCCGTCGCCAGGGCGTTGTCGACGAAGGGGCGCAGGCGCGCACGCTCAGGGGCGAACACCGACAGCTCTCGGCCGTGGCGCTCGGCGACCCGCCCCAGGTCCACCCGGCCGTTGCACAGCAGGGTCGTGATCACGTCGCGCCGAAGGCGGTCCTCGGCGGTCATGACCCAGGCGCGGGTGGACAGGGACCGGGCGGCGTCGACCTTCTGCAGCCACCTTCCAAGCTTGGACTCGTCCTGCCAGAACACGCCGGCCACCTCGGAGATCGCCGACATGCCCAGGCCGATCATGTCGGACCCGGCCCGTGGC
>CAYFPX010000388.1:0-3170 GCA_964344945.1 uncultured Enterobacterales bacterium | reverse complement strand
CCGGGGTGCTCGCACGCCTCGGCGGCGGCATCGGCGCGCTCATCGCGGCGGGCGACCTGGTCGGCGGCGGCGCGTTGCTGTGGTCGGCGTCGATCGCCAGCTCGGTGACCGACAACGTCCCGCTCGCTGCGGTGATGGGCAAGATCCTCGTGGCGCAGGACATCCCCGGCAGCTCGCACCTGTGGTGGGCGACCATCTTCGGCACCAACCTGGGGGGCAACTTCACGCCCATCGGCAGCGCCAGCACGGTGGTCGCGGTGGCGGTCATCCACCGGCAGGGGCTGGAGCTGTCCTTCGTCCGCTTCGTGAAGCTCGCCCTGCCCTTCGCCCTGGTCCACGTGGTGCTCGCCACGGCCTACGTGCTGCTGGTGCTGCGATGAGGGTGGTCGTGGTCGGCGCCGGGGTGTTCGGCGTCACGGCGGCCCTGGCGCTGCGCCAGCGGGGTCACGGGGTGCGCCTGCTGGACCCGGGTCCCCTGCCCCACCCCCAGGCGGCGAGCACCGACATCAGCAAGCTGATCCGGGCCGACTACGGCGCCGATGGCTTCTTCGCAGACCTCGGCCGCGAGGCCCTGGCGGGCTGGGAGGCCTGGCGAGCCGCCGCGCAGACACCGCTCTACCACCCGGTCGGCGTGCTCATGCTCAGCCGAGCGCCCCTGGCGCCCGGTGTCTTCGAGGGCGACAGCTGGCGGACCCTGGCCGAGCGCGGCTGGGACCTGACCCGGCTCGACGCCGAGGCCCTGGCCACGCGGCACCCGGCGTGGCGCCTGGGTCCTCGGGCCGACGGCTACCTGAATCCCCGCGGGGGCTGGGCCGAGAGCGGTGCCGTGGTCGCCCGCCTGGGGGCCCGCGCCCGGGCGGTCGGCGTGGACCTGCAGGAAGGGGTCCAGGTGACGGGACTCGTGCAGACCGCGGGCCGGGTGACGGGGGTCCAGGCGGGGGACGAGGCCATCGACGCCGACGCCGTGGTGGTCGCGGCCGGTGCCTGGACCCCGACTCTGCTGCCCTGGCTCCAGGACCGCCTGTGGGCCACCGGCCACCCGGTCCTGCACTTCCGCCCCGCGGATCCCGGCCCCTGGGGCCCGCCGCACTTCCTGCCCTGGGCCGCGGACATCTCGCAGACAGGCTTCTACGGCTTCCCGGCCAACGCCGACGGTCTGGTCAAGGTCGCCAACCACGGCGTGGGCGTCCGCCTCTCCCCGGACGCGCCGAGGCCTCTGCCCCCCGGCACCGAGTCCCACTTTCGCAGCTTCCTGGCCGACGCCCTCCCCGGGCTGGCCGATGCACCGCTGGTGGGCCACCGGTTGTGTCTGTACTGCGACACCTTCGACGGCGACTTCTGGATCGCCGCCGATCCCGACCGGCCGGGGCTGGTCGTCTCCACCGGCGGCGCCGGCCACGGCTTCAAGTTCGCGCCGGTGCTCGGGGACCTGGCCGCCGACGCCGTCGAGGGCGTGCCCGGCCCCAGGGCCCACCGCTTCGCCTGGCGGGAGCGGGGCACGCTGCGGACCGAAGACGCCCGGCACGACGGGGAGCCCGCGTGATCCTGTGGCTGGCCCTGGCCCTGGCGCGGGCGGAGCCCCTCGACCCCAGCGGGGTCTGGACCCTGGAGGGGCGCGACACCACCCGCGAGTCCTACGACGGCAGCGTGCTCTTGCAGCCCTGGGGCCCGGCCTTCGACGTCACCTGGCACACGTCCATCGGCGACTACCAGGGCGTCGCCCTCGTGGTGGAGGATCACCTCTACGCCGCGTGGGGGTCCGGGCCCGGCTTCGGCCTGGCCGTCTACACGATCGGCGACGACCAGCTCGACGGCACCTGGGTGCTCTGGCGGGATCGCGGCCCGCCCGGGGTGGAGCTGGGGACCCCCCGAGGTCGGATCCGACGCGGCCTGGTCGGGACCTGGGAGGTCGACGGACACGCACCCGGCAACCCGGCGGCCCGCTACCGGGCCCTGCTCACCATCGAGAAGCAGCGTCGCACGTGGTTGCTCACCTGGGACACCGACGGCGATGTCTACCAGGGTGTCGGGGTGCGTCGTGGGGACGTGCTCGTGGTGGGCTGGGCCTACGACGCCGCAGGAGGGCTGGTCTCCTACGCCCCGCGTGGCGACGCCCTGGCCGGACGCTGGGCGATCGCCGGAGAACGGAGGCGGGGTCGCGAGCGGCTGGAGCGGCGCTAGAGCGCCGATCACCCCGCGAGCGCAGCGAGACGGAGTTGCTGCGGATTCTCGTGACGGATGCGGGTTATGCGACCCGCTGCATGGCCACCTTCACCGCCACCGCCCCCGGTCGGGTCTGCCTGCTGGGCGAACACTGCGACTGGGCGGGCGGCGCCTCGCTCACCGCCCCACTGCCCCAGTCCGTCAAGGTGCGCTTCCGGCCCGATGGCGGGCCGGTGCTTCGGGCTCGCTCGGGGGATCGCCGCTCGTCCTGGCCCGTGCCGGTCCCGCCCGGCGGCCCCCGCAACCGCCAGGATCCCCTGCGCTACGTCGCGGCCGTCTCCATGAGCGTCGGAGCCGCCGGCCACCCATGTCCAGGGGGCGAGGTGGAGATCAGCTCTGACCTGGTCGAGGGCCGGGGCTTCTCCTCATCGGCCGCGCTCTGTGTCGCGACCGCGAAGGCGATGCTCGCGAGCCAGGGCGCCGAGCTCACGCCCCGGCGTCTCGCACAGGTGGCCTACGAAGCCGAGCGGGAGCGCGTCGGTGTGCAGTGTGGGCTGCTGGACCCGCTCGCCTGTGCCCACGGGCGGCCGCTGCTGATCGAGTGGCGGAGCCGCTCCCCCAAGACCCACGGCGTGCGCGTCGGCGCGAGCGTGCACCTGGTGGTGGGCGCCTTTCCGGAGCCGAGGGACACGGCCGCGATCCTCAGCCGCCTCAACGACCTCCACCGGGGCAAGGGCCGCGTGGCGGACACCGCCGCCGTGCAGCGGGCCATCGCGTCCTGGGGCCAGGCCGCCCATGCCGGGGCGCACGCTCTGGCGGCGGGCAAGCTCCAGACCCTCGGGCGCTGGATGAACCGGGCCCAGAAGACCTACGAGGAGGAGCTCGGAGGCCGCATTCGGGAGCTCCGCGCCCCCCGACTGGTCGAGGCCTGCGCCACCCTGCGCGACGCCGACGCCCTGGGCGCCAAGTTCAGCGGCGCGGGGGGAGACGGCTCGGTGGTCGCCCTG
>CAYFPX010000387.1:0-3271 GCA_964344945.1 uncultured Enterobacterales bacterium | reverse complement strand
ACAACGGCGGGCGCACCCCCTACGGCTACGTCATCGAGCAGATCACCGATGCCAACGGCCGCGAGCACAAGCGGCTCGCCCTCGGCCCCGCCGAGCAGGTCGAGACCGTGCGGCTGATGTTCGAGCTGGCGGTCCACCAGGGCATGGGCGGGCGCTCGCTCGCCAACGAGCTGAACCGCCGAGGCATCCCCGCCCCTCGGGCGAAGCACTGGAACTCGTCGACCGTGAAGTCGCTGCTCAACAACCCGGTCTACGTCGGGGACGTGGTGTGGGGGAAGTCCAGGAAGCAGGGGAGGGCGGGCCGCCGGCGCACCAAGGCCGACGAGCAGATCGTCGTCCGGGACGCCCACCCCGCCATCGTGAGCCGTGAGCTGTGGGAGGCTCACAAGGCGTCGGCCGAGGCCCGCCGCTTCGACGCCAGCCCCAACCCCAACCACCGGGTCCAGTACCTGCTTTCGCGGCTGATCCGCTGCGGGCACTGCGGCAACACCTTTGTCGGCCGCCGCCACACGTACAAGGACCGCAAGGGCGTGAAGCACACGACGCTCGCCTACTACTGCGGCGGCTACCTCAACAAGGGCAAGTCGGTCTGCCGCTCGCTCGGCATCGACAAGGGCTGGGCCGAGGAGATGGTGCTCGACATCATCCGCCGCCGGCTGTGCAGCGAGGACGGCTGGGAGCTGGTGGAGCGCGACCTGCGCGACCGCATCGAGGCCCGCCGCAAGCGCTATGGGCGCAGCCCGGCGGCGGTGGAGCAGAAGCTCGGCGACATCGACCGGCGCATCGACAACTACTACCGGGCCATCGGCGATGGACTGGACCCCCAAGTCTGCCAGCAGCACATCACGAAGCTGACCGCCAAGCGCGAGGCCATCGCGGAGGAGGCCAAGGTCCTCGAGCGCGAGGACTACTACACCCGCGCCCTCGAGCAGAACCTCGCCCGGCTCGGCCAATTCCGCGACGCCTTCCGTGACGGCGTCGACGAGCTGCCCTTCGGCATCCAGCGCCAGATCGTGCTCGCCTTCGTGGACGACATCGAGGTCGAAGACCGCCGCGAGCTGGTCCTGCGCTTCGGCGTGCCCTTCGACAACGCCGGGGTCACCGAGCTGACGGACGAGATCCGCGTAACGCTGGAGCCCGAGCCGAAAACGCAGAAGGGGCCGGCCTTTACGGCCGACCCCTTGCTACCGGGTTCCGTCTGTCGGTCCCGGCCAAAATGGCTCCCGCCCGCGGACTTGAACCGCGGACCCTCTGATTAACAGTCAGATGCTCTAACCAGCTGAGCTAGGCGGGAATGTCGGACCCTCGCGGGACCGCCGAGCGCTTAATCTCGCCGCTCACCGGGTGTCAACACCGGTCCCGACGGAGGGCCGGGAGCGCCGGCCAACCCTCCTCCGGAAGCAATCGACCCCGGGGGGTTGTGTCGCGGGTCCTGGCGTCCGATCGCAGGTCCAGACCCCACGCCGAGGCCGCGAATGACCCTCCTCCTCGCCCTCACCAGCTCCCCGGCCCTCGCCTGGTCCATCCTCCAGAACGGGGATGGCGCGGAGCTCCGCTGGGCCGAGATGCCGATCCCGTACGCGATCAACGCAGGCAACAGCCACGGGCTGACCACCAGCGACGTGATGGGCGCGGTCTCGGGGGCCATGAGCGCTTGGAACAGCGTCGACGGCGCCACGATCGAGTTCAGCGACCAGGGCCAGACCCCGGTCCGGACCGTGGACTACGACGGGGTCAACACCATCTACTTCGACACCGACTGGACCATGGATCCCGAGCTCATGGCCGTCACGGCCAACTGGTCCTACTCCGACGGCACCGTCGTCGGCTTCGACATCCGCATCAACGACCGGGACCACAGCTGGGCCACCGACGGTCGCGTCGACGCGGACGACCTGCAGAACATGCTGGCCCACGAGGTGGGCCACTGCCTCGGTCTGGACCACACCGACGTGGACAGCGAGGCGACGATGTACGCCAACGCCATCCCCGGCGAGACCGCCAAGCGCACGCCCAAGGACGACGACGTCCAGGGTGCCCAGTACCTCTACGGACGGGGCACTGCGGCGGAAGCCTCCGAGGACACCGCCAGCGGCTGCTCGACCACCGGCGCCGTGCCCTCTGGCCTCGGACTTTTCTGGCTCGCGGGGGTCATGATCGGCTGGCGTCGGTCCGATCCCTGAAGTGAGGGTGGGACGGCTCGTAGGGCCTCCCGCCCCCGCTCCCGAGGCTCTGGTTTCAAGTCTGTCCTGACCGCCGAACAGGGCCGGGGTGGTTCCTGCCTCCCACCCCGCAGCCGGGCTCCCCAAGTGGGAGCCCGGCCGGCACCCTCTCCTCGACCCATCACCTCCTGACCACGAGACAGCCCATGCGCCGCCTCCTGATCGCCACCGTCGCCATCACCATGCCCCTCGCCGCCACGGCCACCAGCTACGAGCGTCCCTACGAGATGTCCGAGCTGAGCAGCCGCGCAGAGAGCGTCGTGGTGGGTGAGGTCCAGGGCACCTGGACCGAGACGACGAAGGACGGCTGGTGGACCGTCGCGACCCTGGTGGTCGACGAGACGTGGCAGGGCTCCCACGAGCCAGTGGTCGAAGTCCGCTACCCGGGTGGCACCGTCGGCGACCTGCACCTGGTCGTCTCCGGCGCCCCCCAGCTCCACCCCGGCGACGACGTCGTGGTGTTCACCCGCGAGGACGGAAAGGTCCTCGGCATGGCCCAGGGCGTCTGGAAGCTCGACGACACCGGCGTGGCCACGCGGGACCTCTCCCGGCTCGCCTTCAAGGACGGCACCAAGCCGGTCGAGAGCATGTCCTACGAGGAGCTGAAGCGCATGGTGCGGTGACGCACCCCCTCTCGAAGCCCCTGGATCGGGATCTTCATCCCCCTCCCACCCCCGGAACCGATCTCGGTCTGGGGGCTTCACTATTCTAGGGGCGAGGCCAAGAGCCGGCTCGCTACGCTCGCTTCGGCTCGGCCTCCGCACCCGGCGGCCTCCGCCTCCGCTCGGAACGGCAGCGTCCGTCGGCGGGTCTTCCCGGGTCCGCCTGCGGCGGACTCCCCTCGCTCCGCTCGGCCGGTCCAGACCCACCGCCGGCCGCCGCCGCTCCGGCTCCGGCCGCCGGGCGACCGGGCCTCGCTGCGCTCGCCCGGTCGCAGCAGGGAGGCGGGGGGTGGTGAGGCTCAGCGAGGGAGCCCGGAGCCTGTAGCCCGTGTAGGCCAAGAGCCGGCTCGCTACGCTCGCTTCGGCTCGGCCTCCGCACCCGGCGGC
>CAYFPX010000386.1:0-3307 GCA_964344945.1 uncultured Enterobacterales bacterium | reverse complement strand
CGACGCCGACACCGACACCGACGTCGACGACGCCCTCTACAACGGCGACTACGAGGGCGACATCAGCCTGACCGTCACCGAGCCCGAGAGCGGCGAGACCGACACCTGCCTCGGGACCTGGATCGGCCTGATCAACCACATGTCGAAGGGCAACACCTTCGAGGGCGACACCACCTGCAACTTCCAGGGCGCGTTCTCGAAGTACTACAGCGGCGAGATCCCCTCGCTGATCGTCGCCGACCTGAACGGCGATGGGACCTTCAGCGGCACGCTGGACTACGACCCGAACGGCAGCCTGACCTTCTCGGGCACGATCACCGAGGAGACCGGCGACGGCGAGCCCCGCTTCGTGATCGACGGGACCGTGGACAGCGGCAGCCTGGGCCTGGGACCGATGACCATCTCGGTCGACGGCGGCACCATGACCGGCGAGCGCACGGGGACCTTCGGCCCCTGATGACCTCGGTGGTCCCCGCAGGCTCCCGCCTGGCCTGGGGGGACCTGGAGGGCGGGGCCCCGGTCTACACGATCGGGCGAGACAGCGCGTGGCGCCTCCCCACAGGGGGGCGCTCGCTGCTCCTGGTGCTGCGCGAGGCCCCGACCGACGGGCTGCGCCGGGACCTGGAGCGAGCCCTGGGCACCCTGGCGGACCGCTGGGGGGGGCCCGTCTCGCTGCTGCTCGCTCCCCAGCCCGGCCTGCCTCTGCGCCCGGTGGGCGCCCTGCGGCTGGCCCGGCTGCTCGCGGATCCCGACCGGGTGCGCGGCTGCAGCGTGCTGAGCTCGCCGGGCACCCCCCAGGGCCTCACCCGCGGGGTGGTCCGGCTCCTGGCCGCGGCGGGGGTCGCCGCGACCCGGGTGACCCTGTCCGAGCTGGGCGACGAGATCAGCCGGGTGGTGGCAGTGGCTCTCCCTGGGCCGTGAAGCTCCCGGTGATGGTCCAGGTCTCCAGGATCTCGCCGCTCTCGGAGTCGAGCAGCTCGTAGACGGTCTCGTCCAGGGTGGCCTCTGCGAGCAGGCTGTCGTCGATGGCGCCGGTGAAGGGCGCCTGCTCGATCACGTGCACCGTGACCCCGCCGCTCAGGGCCCCGCCGGCACCGATGGCCCCGGTGAGGCCCCCGCCCGGATCCGCCACCACGCTGGCGAGGTCCCCGGGGAAGGGGCACTCGAACCCGCCCTGGAGCTGGATGTCCTTGAAGTGGGCCAGGTTGAAGGTCACCGGCCCCTCGCAGGTGTCCGTGACGCCGTCCTCGGCCCGGCTCAGGGTCAGGGTGATCGTGCCCTCGTAGCCCCCGTCCAGGTGCACCGGGGTGCCGGAGTCCGGCGGAGGCGGCTCGGTGTCCGAGTCCGTGGTGGCCGAGTCCGCGGTGTCCGCGGTGTCCCCGGTGTCGGTGACCCCGGTGGTGCCGGTGTCGCCGGTGTCGCCGGTGGCGGTGGTGTCGTCTCCACAGGCCAGGAGCAGGGTGAGCGGCAGCATCATCGGGTCAGCCTACTCCGCGGCCCGGTCCGGGTGGGCGACGGTGACCACCCGGTTGACCGGTACCTCCAGGGACTCCGTCTCCTGGCCGTCGGGCCACAGGACCCGCAGGGTGCTGACGCTCCCCTCCCGGCCCAGGCCGAAGTGGAGCTGGGTCGGCCCCTGGCCGAAGCCGCGCACGTTCTGGACCTGGCGGGAGCGGGACTCCCCGCCGAAGTCCACCGTCACGATGGCGCCCTGTGCCTCGGCATTCGGACCGGTGCCCACCAGGGCGATCTCGATCCAGGTCCCGTTCGGGCGGCACTGGTTCATCCACAACAGCGGGGGGCCGTCCCAGACCGACTGGATGAGGTCCCGGTACCCGTCCCCGTCGAAGTCCGCGGCGGCGAGGCCGTAGTGCCCGGTGGGGTTGTCGCCGAAGGGCACGTCGGGGCCACGGTCGACGAAGGTGCCGTCGCTCTGGCCCTGGAACATCGCGTCGACCTGGTTGTCGCTGATGACCCCCTTCTCCACGGTGCCGAAGTCCGGGGGCCGGCCCGCCGAGGCCACCGCGTCGAGCAGGCCGTCGTTGTCCAGGTCGACCACCTCGAGGCCCCAGGGGGACCAGGCGTAGCCCTCGAGGGTGCCGGTCTCGGGGTCGAAGCCGCCGGTGCCGGAGGGGTCGATGCCGTGGCCGGCGATGTCCGGCTCCAGGCCCAGGGCGAGGGCGCCGTCGTAGTAGCCGCCGGCGCCGTCGGCGATGGGGCAGTAGAGCCGGTTGGCGAGGTTGCTCAGGCAGTAGTCGAGCTCGCCGTCGCCGTTCAGGTCCACGATGTCCACGCCCATCGCCGAGATGGGGTCGGCGACACCGATCTCCTCGGCGTCGTTCTCGTACTGAGGCAGGCCCTCGCCGTCGTTGCCGTCGTTGCGCAGGAAGGCGGCGGGCGGCACGTGGTAGGGCCGGTCCGAGCCCAGGTAGAGGTCCTGGTCGCCGTCCTGGTCCCGGTCGGTGAAGAAGGCGACGAACGCGAGCCCGCCCTCGCCGTAGGGGGCGAGCTCTTCGAAGAGGGTCCAGCCGTCGTCGGTCTGGAGCACCAGCGGGTCGGCGGTGCCCTCCTTGGGCAACAGCGAGGAGGGCAGCTCGCCCTCCGACGGCACGGCCTCCAGCCCGGGCAGCACCAGGTCGAGGTCCCCGTCGCCGTCGGCGTCGCCGAAGTTGAGGCCGTGGAAGCAGGTCTTGGGCCAGTCGGTCTGCTGGAAGAGGATCTCCGGCCCCGTCCAGGACCAGTCCCCCTCGTTGGTGTAGGCCACCGCCAGGCCCTCGGCGGTCAGCACGATCTCGGGGAGCCGGTCGCCGTCCAGGTCCACGGCGGCCTGGCCGAGGATGCTGGTGGCCAGGTCCGTCGACAGGCTCGCCGAGACCTCGACCCGGGTGAAGTTTCCGGTGCCGTCGTTGTCGTAGAGCGCCGGGAAGCCCGTCTCCTGCCACAGCATCAGGTCCACGTCGCCGTCGCCGTCGAGGTCACGGGCCGTGGGCCCGCCGGGCATCAGGTGGCAGGGGTTGGCGTGGTCGTCGGGCTCGTAGACCAGGTCGAGGCCGCGCGCCGCGCCCTCTTCGGTGAAGCGGTCCAGCCCCTTCTTGGTGCCGTCCCCCTCGCAGGTCACCTCGGGCCCAGCCTCGAAGGGGTGCGACGGAGAGGGCTCGTCGGTCTCGCCCGTGCAAGCCGCGATCAGCCAGAAGAGGTACACCACTGGTGGACGATACCCCCGAAGCAACCATCCCCTGAAGCGGCTCCAGGAACCGCTTCAGGGGATGGTGGCTTTGGCGGGACTCGAACCTGCGACCGCACGGGT
>CAYFPX010000385.1:0-3320 GCA_964344945.1 uncultured Enterobacterales bacterium | reverse complement strand
TGTCGTGTCCCGCCGAACTCTCCCAGTGTCGTCCCAGCGAGATCTACCGGTAGAGGCCGTGGGATGAGGGCCTCCGCGGTGTCCCACGACCGGGCGCTGAGGCTGCCGGCGGACACCGCGCTGGGGCCGGCTCAGAACGGGATCTCCTCCTCGTCGTAGGTGTGCAGGCCGTAGTCGTGGAGCCGGTCGAGCTCCTGGTCGTTGATCACGGCGGCCATGTCGGCACCGTGAGCCTCCCAGATGGCGTCGATCGCCTGCTGGAGCAGCTTTGCTGCCTCCAGGGCCTCCTCCCCGCTGCAGAGCTCGGGCAGCACCTGGCGGACGATCTCGTCGGCGCTCACCGTCGGGCTCCGGCGGTGGACTCGTAGAGGGGGTGGGCGGCGATGGCGGAGGCCATGAGGTTGCCATCGACGCTGTCGCGTCCGAGGACCGCGGCCTGGATGAGGCCCTGCAGCGCCAGCTGGTTGATCTGTCGCGGCCGCCCCTGGGAGGCCTGGAAGATGCGCCGGGCCGCGTCGTCGCTGAACAGCTTGGGGTCGGTGGCCGCACGCTCGAGGTGGAAGCGGATGTAGTTGCGGGTGTCCTCGAGGTTGAAGCCGCGCAGGGCCTGGACGAAGGTGAATCGGGAGCGCAGCGAGTCCAGCACGGGGCTCCTGAGGGTGCGCAGCAGGTCCTCGGTGCCGCTCAACAGGATGCTGAAGCGGTCGTCGGCGTCGAGCTTCCAGGCGGTCAGCCGCCGGAGGACGTCCAGCGCGGCCACGCTCACGCCCTCGGCGTCGTCGAGAACGAGCAGGGGGTGGGGCCCGTGCTCCTGGGCGTGGTTCGCCAGCATGTGTTGGGCGGCGTCGAAGAGGTCGGCGGGGTGGGTGCGCATCCGGAGACCCAGGACGCGGTTCAGCGAGCGCAACAGCCCCGTGACGGTGGTGGGGAGGTGCGGGAGGTGGAAGACGCGGAACCGGGCCTCGTCCAGCTCGGCGACGAAGCGGCGCAGGGTGATGGACTTGCCCACGCCGGTGGCGCCGGTGACCAGGGTGAGGCCTCGGACCTCGGTCCACATGTGCAGGGCGTGGTGGAGCTCGCGCTGGCTGGTGGAGTCGAACATGCGGTGGGCGGGCATGTTCTTGCGGAAGGGCACGCCGCTGAAGCCGAAGTGGGCCTGCAGCCGGCGCTTCTGTCCCGGCGGGATGGTGGGGGTGTTCACGTGGGCTCTCCTTGCCGGATGGCGTCGAGGTAGACGGAGACGTGGAGGTCGGCGGGCCCGTTGGCCAGCAGGCGGTCCAGGACCGCCTCGACACGCTCGAGGTCGAAGGGCCCGTAGCGATCGAGGAAGTCGCGAACGGCGGCGCCGTCGAAGGCCTCGTGGTCCAGGCGCTCGACCAGGAGCGCCACGACGGCCTCGTCGGCCTGGGCGCGCTGCTGGGCGTCCGCGGCCGCGATCTGGGCGGGGGTGGGCTCGACGAAGCCTTCGCTGCGCCGCTTCTGGACGAGGTGGCCGAGCCAGTTCGCGGCTGGCTCCGGGGCCTCGGTCGGCGGCAGGGGCTCAGGCTTCGCCTTGGGGCGCGGGCGGCGGTGGATGCTGACCTCCCAGGGCCGCACGCGCTCGATGAAGCTGCCCTGGTGCCAGACCTCGACCTCGTGGAGGTCCTCGGGGTCGTAGCGGAGCTCGAAGCGGCGCTTCCGCAGCTCGGTCTGGTACCTGGTGCCGAAGAGGCTGAAGAGCCCCGACTTGTCCGAGGTGCGCCGCTCGGTCCAGAGGAAGGCCTGTCGCATCTTCTCTTCGTCGATGAAGCGGATGCGGTCCAGCCCGGCACGCCAGCGGTCGATGGGGCGCTGACCCGTCTCGCCGTGGACGGTGACGTTGTACTCGCCGTCCATCCAGGCGACGAAGGCCTCGTTGAGCTCGTCCAGAGTGGTGATCTTCGAGGCCTTCATCTCGGCGAGGAAGGCCCGGCGGATCAGCTGATTCAGCTTCTCGATCTTGCCGTGACCCATCGGCCGGTGCGGTGTGGTGAACACGACGCCGTGGAAGCCGAGCTCTGCAGCGATGTGGTCGATGTGTCCGGAGCGGTAGACGCCTGCGTTGTCGAAGTAGGCTCGGCTGCAGCCGCCGAACTTCTGGAGGCTGCGTCGGAAGACGAGCTCCATCGCGGGGGAGTCGCCCTTGAAGCTCCAGCGCCCGTGGAGCAGCCGCCGGCTGTGGTCGTCGAGGAAGGCGTAGAGGTAGATCCGGTGCGCCATCGAGCGCCTGGGGTCGAAGAGCCGGGGGCCCTGCAGCATGTCGCTCTGCCAGAGGTCGTTGGGGTGGGCGGCCTCGAAGCGGTCGAGGTCGGTGTCGCTGACCGCGGGGGCGGGCTGCCGGCTGATGCCCTCGGCCTGGAGCACCCGGTGCAGCGTGCTGCGCCGGACCAGGCCCGACGGGACCAGCTCCATCTGTTCCGCGATCCGGATGATGCGGTCCAGCGAGCGCTCGGGGACCTCGCGCTTCAGCTTGCAGAGCAGCTCGACCTGCTCGTGGTCGAGGACTGTGACGCCTCGACGGACACGAGGCTTGTCCTCCAAAGCAGCGATCCCGCCCTGCCGGTACTGCCGAACCCAGGCGCGGAGGGTCTCCGCGGCGACGTGCACGGCCGCACCATCGGGGCCGAGGCGCTCCTTGGCCGCTAGGCGCTCGAGGTAGGCGCGTCGCTGACCCCGCGGAGGCTCGTCGGCGAGGTAGGGCGCGATCAGCTTGTAGCGGAAGAGGGCCTTGTCGCTGGGCATGCCGCGGAGGCTCGCATCGGCTCTACGAGCGCGTCGACGACGTCTTCTGTGGGATCGTGAGGCGCTCTCGACTCGCCCCCCGGCGGCGCGAACGGGTAGCTTCTCTCCCAGGAGGTCACCTCGGAGAGCTTCTTCTCACAGCAATGTTGGTTCGCCGGGCAGCCTCCCGCGAGCCTCGGCCAGGAGCGTGGGGACTGGGGTCTTCAGCTTCACACTGCCGCGGACGGCGATCGTCAGCCCTCGCCACAGACGTTCAACCTGAGGGGGTTGGCTCCATCGTCGCCGCAGCAGCCCCTCCGGAGGGCTCAAGCCCCCCGGAAACAACTGCTCTACCGGCCGAGGCTCGCATCTCTCGATCAGGGCGTGACGTAGCTGCTGCTGGGTCCGCATCGCGCGGGCGGTGGCGCGGGTGAGCCAGCGCTGGATCTGGCGTGTGGAGCGGACCAGGGCGAGGTCGTCGAAGACGGGGGTGTGGTTCTCCAGGCCAGCGTCGCCGTCGAGCCAGGCCCAGAGGGTATCCACGCGGCCCCGGCATCTACCGTCTCCAGGCCGACCGTGTG
>CAYFPX010000384.1:0-3348 GCA_964344945.1 uncultured Enterobacterales bacterium | reverse complement strand
CGGGAACGGGGCCCCCGCAACCCCATCTCCTACCAGAGGCTCGAGGCGGCGTTCGCCGATGCGGCCGAGAAGCAGTCTCGCGCCGTAGACGCTGCAACAAAATGGCTCCGTACGGCTCCATTCGCGGACAGCCTGGGCAAGCGCTTCCGGGTTGGCTGGGGCAACCGCCTAGAGCACCAGCTCGCTCGCTACCTCCCCGTCGTCGTGGCAGCGTTGGCGAAGCGATGGACCACCTGCTCGTGACCAAGGTGCTCCGCAAGCTCAAGGATCGCCACGACGTGCGTGCGACGGCGCTGGAAGAGCTGAGCGTGCAGCTCCAGACGGCCTGGGACAAGCTCGACCGGAAGAACCCGCCCGAGCGGTGCATCGCGCTCATCGAGAATGAGATCGCCGCGAAGAAGGGCGAGGAACTGGTGTGACCGGCTTCCGTTCGCGACTGGGCGGGGGGAGAGCGCGTTCTCTGCTGCCGACGACGTTCCTCTGCGACGCTTGGACCCGTGACGGAGGGCGCTTCGGCGACGGGACGGCGGGCTTGCCGGAGGGCACCATCGCGCTCGGGCGATGGCCCGCGGAGCTCGAAACGGACGCGGTGGTGCGCCTTGCTGAGGCCGTCGGGGAGTCCGCATCCTGGGAGGTCATGGCGGCCACACCGCCGGTGGCGCAGAAGCTGGCCGAGCGTGCCCGGCCCCAGCCGCTCGACCTGGAGATCGCTCGACACCTTCGGCACCTCCAACACGTCTGCCATCGACCGCGTCTCCACCTGCGTGTGGAGGAGGAGCGATTGCCGGTGTCTCGCGCGCGGCGGATCCCGGTGCGAGCAGTGGCGGACCTGGTCTCCCACCCCGGCGACTGGGAGCACAGAACGCTGCGCAGCATCCAGCCCTCGAGGGTGCTTGCGCGCCAGATCGAAGACGAGTGGAACCTGTACGAGAACCGCGTCGCCGTGCGGCTCGTTGACCACCTGCTCGCCTACCTGGCAAAGCGGCTCGAGGAGCTGCGGAAGATCAAGGAGATCCTCGATGCGAGCCGCGACTACAGCGAGCAGATGCAGCGGTCCTCCTACCGGCGCGCCGCCCGAATCTCCGAGCTCTGGTCGGACACGCTGGAGTCGAAGACCGAGGAGGAGCTGTCACGGACGATGCAGCGCCTCGAACTTGCCCAGCGCGACCTCCAGTCGCTGCTCGACGCGACCTTGTATCGCCAGGTGCCGCGCCGGCAGTCCGTCGCCCTGTCGCTGAAGCCTACGAACATCCTGGTCAACGACCCTCACTACCGGAAGGTCGCCCTGCTGTGGCGCGCGTGGGTGAAGTACGGCCACAAGCGCCAGGAGACGCAGCAGCAACGAGCGAAGCGTCGAAGCAACGAGGCCGCCTGCTGGGACCGCTTCGCACTCCACCTCGTCGTGCGAGCCTTGGTGGGACTGGGCTGGTCCCTTCAGCCCCTCGGGCCGGGACGGTGGCGTGCGAGCCGGGGCGGGAGGGTTGACGTGTCGGTCCTTCAGGACCGGGGCGGCGTGATCCGACTTGGAAGCATCCAGACGCTGGCCCTGGTTCCGCTGTGTGCCGACCTCTCAGGTGCAGACCCGAGCCTTCTCCAAGGCCACATCGAGGAGCTGGACAGCAACAAGGCCGAGGTTGTGCTGCTTCACGTGGGCGAGGTCACTGACCTTGCAGATGGCGACCGTGCCGCCGGATGGACGTTTCACGGCCGCACGGCGCTCTTCGGCTGCACCCCATGGAGCATCGACTCCGAAGAGCGCATGGCGCGGCTGCTTCGGGTCTGGCTGGTTCGTGCCGCCACCCCCACCTACCCGGTAGCCACGAGCGTCCGAGGCCTGGACCAGCTCCCAACCGGCTGGTCGTGGGTGCGCTACGTGGCGCCAGACCTCGTCGCCGTCAGGGCGCCCAGCAGGTCCGAGCTGGCCGAAGCGGCGGCGTGGACAGTGGAAAGAGCCAAGAAGCACGACGTGCTGGCGCGTCGGGCCAAGGCCGCCAAGCAGGCCTACCCGGTGGCCCCCAGGGAGGCGCTGCGGCGCTTCGGTGAGTTCCAGGAAGAAGCCCCGAGTCAACTCACTGGCCTCGAGGAGTGCCCTGTCTGCGGGGAGCACGGCGTCGTCGAGCCGCGTCTGGGCCGTCGCTCCGATGGCGCCGATGCGACTTGGTGGGCGATGTGCACATGCGGGACTGAGTGGGGGACGCGCCCGTGTACCTCTTGTGGGGCACGGTTCCACGCCCTTGCGGCCGACGTCGGGGTGGATCTGAAGGCTGCCGCTGCCGACACGACAGCAGCCGACTGGCCAGACCGCGTGCTCGGTCGCGACGTCTGGGCCCAGCCCTGTCGTGGCGGCCTGGCCGGGGAGTACCGCTGTACAGAGTGCGGGGCGTGCTCGACGGGGAACTGCGCCCACTGCGGAATGGCCCAGGGGCCTCGGTCGTGAGCATGGTGGTACCGTCCAACCCGGTGTCCGCGCGGTGAAGGTCGAGGTTGGCGAGTCCCTGATGCAGTCCTGGCTGCGCCACAGCCAACGCTGCGATGTGGTCCAGACCAACTGGAAGCTCCCTCCTCACCGGCTCGATGCTTCCTCCACAGGGGCAGCGGCGAAGCTGGGTGCGCTCCATGGCGCCGTCGTCGAGCACTTCGAGCAGGGACCCGACCCGCTCCCCATCTTCAAGGGACGGTCGCTTGCCCAGTGGCTGAAGCAGGGGGAGATCGATGCACTCGGTCTGTGCATCGAGCGAGGCCGTCTCCGCAAGGCGGTCGCGGTCGACGTCGCCTTCCACGAGGGTGGGCTCCTCTACGGCCCCACCGCCCACGCGACGGCTGGTCGGGTGGCGAAGAAGTTGCTCCGAAGTGCCTTGATGGTCGAAGGGCCGCTGGAACTGCCCACCGCGGATGTGGTCTTCGCCAGTCCCCGCGTCCAGCCCAAGACGAAGGCCGCTCTCGAGGCCGTCCTGGGCCGCTTGGTCCGCTTTGGCGACGAGCACCTGCCACACGTCCGTTTCCGCATTCTTGTGGGGGAGGACTTCGAGCGGGAGGTGCTTGATCCGGTCATCCAGGTCCACAAGGCGGTCGCCGACACGAGCGAGCTCTTCCTTCGGAGCTATCAGCTGCTTCGCCTGTTCCGGAAGACCAGCAGTTGAGGGAACCAGGATGAGCAAGTACGCGCCATTGGGGAAGTTCCTCGCGGTCTCGGGGCGAGCGGACGGTTCGACTGAGCTTCCAGGAGATCGAACGCATACTCGGGGCGAGTCTGCCGGCATCCGCGTCGACTCACCAAGCGTGGTGGGCCAACGAGTCGGCTCCGCGACATCCCCAGAAGATCGCGTGGTGACCCTGCCCCGAAGTGCC
>CAYFPX010000383.1:3112-3363 GCA_964344945.1 uncultured Enterobacterales bacterium | reverse complement strand
GACCGCTGACCGCTGATGGCCCATCGATCTGGACCGTCTTCGAGGGATCGCGCCCTCGACCGGGTCACCGGCGCAGCTGTGGCGTGAGGAACGCCCGTACTTCGGACGCCCGAGGCCTGTCCTGCCAGAACACGACGCTCCGGTGGGTCTGAGGGTCCCGCTGCTGCATTATGGAGGCCGCCCGTGCTGTTGCTGTCACTGCTCGCCTGCCCGCCCAAGGACGCCGGAGCCCTCGGCCCCGCCGTGCCCGT
>CAYFPX010000383.1:0-3084 GCA_964344945.1 uncultured Enterobacterales bacterium | reverse complement strand
GCTGCCCGCCATGGAGGCCCCGCTCTACGCATGGTCCCGCGGCGCCTCGCCCGACGCCGCGGTGGCGCGGCACGCCGAGGGCCTGCCCTGGGACGAAGCCCTCTCCGGCGCCGCGGCCTTCGTGGCCCTGGCCGCCACCCAGGGCGACCCCACCGACACCGCCCAGGTCCGCTGGGCGGCCTTCCGCGCCGGCTGGCCCTACCCGGTCGACGAGATCGTGGTTCAGGTTGTCGAGCAGGGGGCCGTGCCCACCCCGCCCGAATGCCTGATCGGTCTCGCCCGCGCCCGCGGCGCCCGCGGCGACGCCTGGGTCTGGCTCACCTCCACCCCCCCGACCCCCCTCGAGCCCTTCCGCCGCGAACAGCCCCTCGGCAGCACGCTCTCCCTCGAGACCCAGGACGGCTCGCCCCTGGCCGTGCGCCTCGCCGCCCCCGATCACAGCGTCTCGGGTCCGGACCGCACCCTGGACCAGCAAGGCGAGTGGCTGGTGGAGCTGACCGCCGGCGGCCAGTCCTGGACCGTGCCCCTCTACGTCGATGGCCCCACCCCCGCCGACGCCCCCTTTCCCCGGGTCCTGGAGGCCCCCCAGGGCACCCCGGACGCCAGCGCCCAGGCCCTGGAGGTCCTCGACGAGCTCCGGGCCACCTTCGACGCCGGCTCCCTGGAGCGGGACCCCACCCTGGACAAGGCCGCCGCCCGGGTCCTCGAGGCCCGCCTGCAGGGCACCGAGCTCGCTCCCGCAGCCGAGCGCCTCGGCCGCCTCGGCCTCACCGGACGCCTGGCCGAAGTGAGCTGCACCGGCCCCACCGTGCCCGAGTGCCTCGACGACCTCTACTGGTCCGCAGACCACCGCGGTCACCTGGTCGACAGCCGCCTGGCCTGGGTCGGCGTGGCCTCCTCCATCGGCCCTGAGGGGGTCACCCTGGTGCTGGACCTTGCCGAGGACTAGATCGCCGACCAACCAGTCTCCCGTCGCCCCGCGGACCAGCGAGCCGACAGGCGGCTTCCCTGGCTCGCGGGGCTCGGTCCGACTTGTTGATCGGCGCTCTAGCCGGGTCCTCGGGCTGGCGGCCATGCTCCTGCTGGCGGGCTGCAGGCCGCCGGCGACCAGCGCCGAGCGCCGCTTGGAGGTGCGCTTCCGCCCGGAACCCGCCGCGGCGAGCGCCGAAGCCTCCTGGCTCCTGGACCGGGTACCCGGCGCCACCTGGGACCGCGGCCTGGCCCAGGCCGTGTCCCAGCTCACCGCCGCCGCCACCGACCGCAGCGCCCGGCTCACACCCGTGGCCATGGCCCGCGCCAAGGCCCTGGCCGGCTACCCGGGCAACGCCCGCTTCGCCCGCCAGCTCACCGGCGGTGCCTGGCCCGACCAGCTCGCCGCCCAGCTCCAGGCCGCCGCGGCCCGCACCACCCAGCCCCTCGACGTCGCGCTGGGCAAGCGCACCTACGGCGACGGCACCACGCTGTGGGTCGCCGCCATCGCCCAGCGGCCGGCCCTGCTCGACCCCATCCCCCGGGACCTGGCGCTCGACGAGCTCCTGCCCCTGAACCTCGAGGTCCTGGACCCCAACAGCGCCGACCCGCTGGCCCGCATCCCCGACCCCGTGCTCTTCATCGCCCCGCCCCACGGCCCGGTGCAGACCTACGACCTGCAGACCAACCGCGCCCGCTGGCTCGACACCTTCCACACCCCCGGTGCCTGGCGCCTCGAGGTGGTCGCCCGCGGGGAGCGCGAGACCCAGGTGGCGCTGTGGTGGACCCACTACGTCGACAACGAGCCCGAGCCACTGGCGCTGCTGCCCCGAGCCTCCCTGGACCCGCCGGACCCGATGGCCGCGACCGAGGCCCTCTACGGCGCCGTCAACGCACTGCGCAGCGACGCCGGCCTGCGTCCCCTGAGTCGGTTCATCCCCTTCGAGCCCCTGGCCCGGGAGCACGCCGCCTGGATGGCCTCCCGGGGCACGGTGAGCCACACCATCCCCGGCGTGACCCAGGGCGTCGCCGCCCGAGCCGCCAGCGCCTTCCACCCCCGGGCACTGCATCGGGAAGACCTGGCGGCCGCGGCCACCTGGCAGGAGGCCCTGGACATCGTCACCCTCTCGCCCGGGCACCTGCGAAACCTGCTCTGCGAGACCTGCACCCACGCCAGCATCGGGGTCGCCCTGGAGCCGGTCACGGACCGCCCGCCGCGGCTGTTCGTGGTGTGGGAGATCCTCGAATTCACGCACGGACAGCCCACCCGGGGCCGATCGGAGGGGCGCATGCCCGGGGGCGCGGTTCCCTGAATTCCCGGTTAGTGTGCGGGGCCGATTTTCGGGGCAACGATGCGCATTCTTCTCGTGCAGGCCTTCACGGCCCTCGACATGGAGCTGGTCTGGCCGATCGGCCTCAGCTACATCGCCGCGCACCTGCCGGACAAGCACTACGTCGAGATCTTCGACTGCAACCTCGTCCGGGAAGAGGCCGACCCCTACGAGGCCGTCGCCCGCAAGATCGCCGAGTTCGAGCCCGACGTCGTGGGCATCTCCCTGCGCAACATCAAGGTGGCGACCCCGGGGCTGCACAGCGACGACTTCGAGCCCCAGCAGAAGACCGTCCGGGCCATTCGCCGCTCGGCGCCCAACGCCCGGATCGTCATCGGCGGCACCGGCTTCAGCCTCTACAGCGACCTCTTCATGGAGAAGCTACCCGAGGTCGACTTCGGCGTCTGGGGCGAGGGCGAGCACCGCTTCCCGCTGCTGCTGGACAACCTGGACAACCCCGAGCGGGTCCCGGGGCTGTGGTTCCGCAAGGACGGCGAGTCCAGGTACACCGGCCAGCCGCCGGCCCTGAACTTCAGGGCGCTCGAGCACACCCGCAAGGACCTGGTGCCCTTCGAGCCCTACGCCAAGAGCTCCTACGTCTCCATCGGCCTGCAGTCCAAGCGCGGCTGCGCCCTGCACTGCAGCCACTGCAGCGACGTCTACCTGCTGGGCCCGGCCGTCCGCCGGAGGCCGCCCAGCGACATCGTCGACGAGATGGAGAACTTCGTCTACGACTGGGGCGTCAAGCAGCTCTTCTTCTGCGACCAGATCTTCAACATCCCGG
>CAYFPX010000382.1:289-3403 GCA_964344945.1 uncultured Enterobacterales bacterium | reverse complement strand
GTTTGAGCTGAATGACGCCGATTCCGCGGCGGTCGTGCACTGGCTCGCGGGCAACCCCGCCGCCCTCAGCCCCCCCTTCAAGAGGGCACGCAGCCATTACCACAGCCACCTCTGGACCACGGGTGGAAACCGCTGCAGCTGGGCTCAGGCCCTGGCAGAGACCTCCTGGGTCCCGTGTACGGATGGGCACTCCCGCTGTCCGCATGACTGCCTGGTTGCTCCCGACCCGGATCGACCCGAGGCCCCGTGGGCGGACCTTCCGGAGAAGCTCGTGTCTGCCCTCGCGCGAGCTGGCATTGTGTTCGGGAGCGCCATCCCCAAGGCGGCAGCCCTGAGAAGACTCGCTCGGCGTGGTGCGGGCGAACTTGCAGACCTGGAACTCGCGTCGCTCGTGCGCGATGCACTCGGTGAAGTGGCGTCAGGCGAGGCCAACAGCCGCGAGCTCGGCGCGGCCCTCGCCCAAGTCCGGGTAAGGGGACGCCCCCTTCAACGGCTTGTCGAAGTCGCCGGGTCTGGGGGGGCCTCGCGCTCCGATCTCAACGGATGGGTGCTGCCACTCTCACAGCTGGAGCCCGAGCTGGTGGGTGCCCTTCGGGCTGCGAGGGTCGATCCCGAGAAGACCACCACAGCCGACCACGCGCTCGGGTTCCTTCGAGACGTGTGGAGCAAGCAGCCAGCGCAGGTGGATGGCATACGTGGGGCGCTGGCCGCCGCCTACCGCTACCTCTGGATCGGCGTCGCAGCGGGAGTCGTGGCGGAGCTCGAAGAAGACGAGGCCTTCGTCCGAGTCGGTCGGACGTGGCGGTCTGCAGGCCCAGGCGTCCTGGTCGACGACATCCAGCTTCCCGCTCTGCGGGCTCACCTGGAAGGCAAGCCCCTCGCTGTCTCCGGCCACCTCGGCAGCAGCCCTGACGAGATCCGGGAGACCGCACGAGGACTGGGGCTGACCCTCTTGTCTGATGACCTGACCCTCGAGCGAGGGGCCCACGTCCCGGTCAACTGGCAACAGCTACACGGAGTTCTCAAGGTCCTGGCACTCCTGCCTGAGCGTCGCCCCTTCTTGGGGGTCGCGGGCTTCACGGAGCTGATCCTCAAGGTGGCGGGTGAGCGCGTGGCCGTGCAGGCCTACGATGAAGGCGACCGACTTCTCGTCGCAGGAGGCGCTGCTGCCGCCGCGGCCGAGGTCGCTGCCACGCTCGTCAGGCGGTATCAGCTGACGCAGCGGGGCGAGTTGGTGCCGCACCTGACGCTCGCCCTCGTCGGCGGTGCCTCCGCGGAGAACCCTCACCTCGCACGCCTGGCCGACGAGCTCGGCGTTGACTGGTCACCGCCGAACGTCGCGGACGAGACAGAGGGCGCGGACGATTCGGAGACGGAGGGTACCGGTGACCATGGCGATAGCAATGCCAGCTCGGATGGTCAGGTAAGCGGCAAGGGAGCCCCCGATGGCTCGAGTGAAGACTCCGCGCCGGGGAGCGGGGATTCCCCCAGCCAGAACAACCGATCCTCCACGGGTAGTGCAGCCCACGAGGGCAATTCGTCGGATGTCTCGGCTCCCGGCCCCAACTGGATCGCGATCGCGAAGAGGGTCGGCAAGGGGTCGACTGAACCAGGTACCGAGCGCTCGCGAGGTTCGCTCTCCAACTTGGGGGACTCGGACGCTCGAAGTGTCGTGGTGCAGTACGAGAAGGCTCATCGGCGGACGGCCACCGTGAAGGACGAGGGACAGCCAGGCTACGATGTGAGCTCGAAGGACTCCGAAGGCGCCACGAGATTCATCGAGATCAAGGGCATGCAGGGGTCCTTCGACGGCGACGCGAGCGTTCTGCTGTCCCGCCGGCAGATCCAGGATGCATTCATCCGGGCGGGAGAGGGCGAGTGGTGGCTCTACGTGGTCGATCGCCTGGGAGGCGGCAGGCCGCGGGTCTTCCCGATCCCGTGGCCGAACATCCTGGCGAAGGTGGGCTTCGAGGCAGGAGAGTGGAGGGAGGCTGCCGTCGAGGCGGCCTATCAGTCCCGCGATGGCTGGAAGCCGATGAGGGTCGGTTCCACCAGCTCAGAATGAGCGATCGCAGCAGGCAACGGGGACCTGCTGCGGTTGGTCGCCTCTCGCGCCGACCGCTGAGGCATCGTCGGTCTACCGGTCAGGGAGGTGGGGCCCAGCCGCTTGTCGAACTTGCGGCTCAGTGTCCCTGTCACGCCCGCGCCCTGGGCAGGACGCCCGCCCTCACTGCTGGGGCCGAGATTGGGGGCAACCGTCCTCGGCCCGTGATCGGGGCCTGTTCAGCGCTCGGAGGTCACCGACGCGCCCACCAGGCTCCGCAGGGTGCCTGACTCACCTGCCGGGAGCAGGGTGCCGGGATCGGGCCCGTCGTTCGGTGTCTCTCGCGGCGACGATTGCCGCGGCGGCCCGTCCCGGCGGCGGCCCGGAGCCGCGCGCATTCGGGCCTCCAGCTCGTTCCTGAAGGACAGCGGGCCAGGCTCCGCAAGGCCAAGCTCCCGCGCCAGGTGCGGGTGGTCTCGCAATGCCTCGCGGGGCAGCGACCGGCCCAGCCAGTCCAGCACCGGCCGCGAAAACCCCAAGCCTGCTTCGGTCCAGGCGTCCAGGGCCTCCCAGGGGTGGTCCAGGCCCAGCAGCCCCCCCTCTCCCGACGCGGTGAGTCGCCGCACGAGCGGGCGCCAGCGCCGGATCCGACGTGACCGGTGGTCCCGGAGCAGGGCACAGAAGCGGGCTGGGGCCGAGGTCCAGTCCAGCTCCCCCCCGGGGGCCTGGCGACGTGACCGCCACAGGCATCCCAAGTCCCAACGGTCGTCGCCCTGCCAGCGTTGCCTGGGTGCGATGGTGATATCTGGCGGTGCCTCCGGCCACGCGACCCCGTGCTCTGGCGGTGTGCAGCCCCGGGCGGTGCGATCCAGCAGCCATCCCAGGGCACTCTCCGCGATCGCATCGGCTCGAGCCTGATCGTCCTGGGCCAGGGCCTCGTTGGCCTCGCACCACGCCGCGCCAGCGGAGGGATCCTCCAAGGCCCGTACCAGGAGCACGCGGCCGGTCGAGCCGGCACAGTCAAGCACTGCCGCCAGCCGCTCCGGCTGCCCCGCGTCGAGCGCCCGTTT
>CAYFPX010000382.1:0-279 GCA_964344945.1 uncultured Enterobacterales bacterium | reverse complement strand
GGCCCTTCGTCCCATGCTAGCCAGATCCCCGCCCCGGATGTCGGCAGGACCTCCCCCCAGCCCTGTCCGACCGGCACACCGCCCTGGCAGAGCTCGGCCCAGAACCCTGGCGTGGGGTCCAGCTCGCCACCAGCCAGCGCCAGTAGGAGCGCCGTGTGCTCCAGGGCCTCGAGTAGACGGGTGTCCCGGGCCTGGGCCCAGCCCGGTCCCAGCGTCTCGTCGACATGAGCCCACACCGCCTCCACCGTGGGGAGCCCCACGCCTCGTAGCGCGGCCAGG
>CAYFPX010000381.1:0-3424 GCA_964344945.1 uncultured Enterobacterales bacterium | reverse complement strand
GCGACGACGAGGAGCCCTTGGCCTGGGGCGGGGCGGCCGAGGTCTGCGGCGACGGCGTGGACAACGACTGCGACAGCGCGACCACCGGCGACTGCGGGGCGTACGGTCTGGTCCGGCTCGTTGAGGCCGAGGTGGCCTGGGTCGGGCTCACGGCGGGCGAGCACGTGGGTGCGGCGCTGCAGGTCCTCGGGGACACCGATGGCGACGGGCGCTCCGACTTCGCTGTCGGCGTCCCAAACGCGATGGGCACCGGGGGCGAGCTGTTCGGGCGGGTGTTCGTGTTGCGCGGCGAGCCCTGGGGCAGCACGGACATCGAGAACGCGGCCGGCACCTCCCGGATCGGCATCGAGCACCGGGGCGAGGTCGGCCGGAGCCTGGCCGCGCCGGGCGACGTCGATGGCGACGGCCTGGCGGACCTGGCCATCGGCGCCCCGGGTGTCGACGGCGGCGCCGAGGACAGCGGGGCGGTCTACCTGGACGTCCTGGTGGGCACCACCCCGGGCGCGGTGGACTCCGCTCGGACCACCTACCTGGGCGACACCCTGGCCGGGCGCCTGGGGCACGCCGTCGTGGCGGCGGGCGATCCCACCGGCGACGGCGTCGCCGAGCTGCTGATCGGCGCCTACAACGCGGGCGGTGACCGGGCCCCGGGCATGGCGCTGCTGGTCAGCGGAGCGCTGACCGGCACTGTCGACACGGTCGTCGAGGCCGAGCTCAGCCTCACGGGAGAGGGGGACTACAGCTACGCGGGGGTGGCGCTGGCCACCGGCGACACCGACGGCGACGGCGTGCCCGAGCTCGCGGTGGGGGCGCCCCTCGACGACCAGGGCGGCGACGACGGGGGCATCGCCTGGGTCGTGGCGGGCGGGCAGACCGGCGCCCTGCAGCTGGCCGACGCCGACGCTCGGGTGCTCGGGGTGAGGTCCGGGGACCTGCTCGGCTCGGCCCTGGCCTTCGCCGACCTGGACGGCGACGGCCTGGAGGATCTGGTCGTGGGTGCGCCAGGCGACAGCTCCGCCGAGGAGGGGGCGGGGGCTGTCGGGATCTTCCCGCTGCCCGCCGGGGACCTCGTGCTGACCGATGCGCACGCCCAGCGCCAGGGCGTCGAGGCCTTCGAGCTGGCCGGCGCGGCCCTCGACGCCGGCGGGGACTACAACGGCGACGGCGCCCCGGACCTCTTCGTCGGCAGCCCCTACCGGCCCATCGATCTGGGCACCACCGGTGGTGGCTACGTGCTCCTGGGGCCTCTGGGGGCCTCGGCGTCCCTGACCACGGCCGACCTGCGGCTCTGGGGCGAGGCCGAAGGCGACCTGGCCGGCGCCGCCGTGGCCCTCATCGGCGACCTGGACGGCGACGGCTGGGGCGAAGCGCTGCTGGGGGCGCCGGGCGCAGCGCGGGTGTACGGCGTCGGGGGTGGCAGCGGGCTCTGACCGGGGGCCAGCCCCGTGAGCCCGCGGGACCGGCGGGTAGCATTCGCCCATCGCTGCGTCCCCCCCGCCGCTGACCCCCGCCGAGCGCCGCGAGCGGCTGGCCTGGGTCCTGGGCTGCGCGGGGGTGTACGGGCTCTATCACCCCCTCGGACTGTGGACCGCGACCCTGGACGGGCACGTGCCGGTGACCGCCCTGGACCAGACCCTGCCCCTGTGGCCGGTGTGGCTCTACCCCTACACCTGGGTGTTCTTCGTCGGCTTCCTGCCTCTGTGCGTGGTCCGCCACATGCCCCTCTTCCGGCGGGTGGCGCTCTCCTACGTGCTGGTCCAATTGGTGGCCCTGAGCTGCTTCGTGGCGGTCCCCGTGCACATGGTCCACGGGCCAGGCGCCTTGCCGGTGGACTCCTTTCTCACCTGGGCCATCGCGCTGATGCTCTGGGTCGACACCTCGGCGAATTGCTTCCCGAGCCTGCACGTGGCCGGCAGCGTGCTGGCGGCGCTGGCGACCCACCGGGTGGACCGGACCCTCGGGCGGATCGCGTGGGTGCTCGCGGTGCTGATCTCAGCGAGCACCCTGCTGGTGAAGCAGCACTACGCGGTGGACGTGGTGGCCGGGGCCGCCCTGTCCTGGGGCGCCTACCGCCTGGTGGTCGCCCCGGTGTCCCTGGACGGCGTGCCGCGGGCCGAGTGGACCCTGGATCGCCGCTGGTCGGCGATCCCGCTCGTGCTCTGGGCCGTCGGGCTGGCGGTGCTGGTGGGACTGTACGCCAACGGCTGGGTGCCGCCGCCGGACGCTCACTGACCCCGGCGATGAGCCCCGGGGGGGAGGCCTACTGCGGCGAGATCCGCAGCACCTCCTGCTCCACCGAGTCCACCGTCCACAGGCTGCCGCTCTCGTCGAAGGCCATGCCCATCAGGCAGCCGTCGGGCAGCTCGGTCTCCAGGTAGTCGACCACCTCGCCCTCCAGGGTGAGGGCGGTGATGCGACCCGTGGCGTTGTCGCTGACCCACAGGAGCCCGTCGTGCAGCTCCAGGCCGGTCGGGCGCTCCAGGCCCACGTCGGCGCCTTCCACCAGGGTCCAGGTCTCGACGTCGTCCATCTCGTGCTGGGTGCCGCCGTCGTAGTTCGGGGAGATCCGGCTGCCCCGATCGCCCGAGGTCGTGTCGAGCACGGCGATGCGGTTGTTGCCGGTGTCGGCGATGTAGAGCCAGCTGGTGTCGTGGTCGAAGGCCACGTGGCTGGGCACGTCGTCGACCATCTGGAAGTCGCCCTCGGCGTAGCGCTTGAGCTCGCCGTCGCTGTGGTCGGCGCCGCCGAGGTCGTGGTCGACGTGGAAGTCATACATCGCGATGGCGTCGTGGTAGCCGTCGAAGACCCAGAACCGGTTGTCGACCTCCCAGGCGATGCCCACGCCGTTGGGGGTGTTGTGCAGCATGTCCAGGTGGCTGCCGTGGTCGCCCTGGAAGATCTCCTCGTCGGCGGTCCACAGGGTCGGGCCCATGAAGTCCGCTGGGGTGGCGGCGCCCTGGGTCTTCTCGTCTTCCTCGTGGATCGTGGCCACGCCGCCGATGTCGTTGAACGCCAGGGCGGCCGGCTTGGCCAGGAAGTGGTTGGCGTCGAAGTTGTCGCCCTCCTTCCTGGCGGACTGGTCGTCGGTGCCCGGGTCCCGGAGGATCACCACGGAGTCGTCGACGTAGTTTGCGACCCAGAGGCTGCCGGTGGTCGGGCTGAATTCGAGGTCCCGCGGGGTGTTGAGGCCGTCTTCGCTGGTGGCGATGGTGTCCAGGCCCACGCTGTCGATGCTGTGTGACCCCATGCCCAGGACCGCGAGGCCGGTGGGACCGGCGCTGTCGCCGGTGTCGCCCGTGGTGGTGGTGCCGTCGGTGCAGGCGACGAGCAGGGGGGTGAGGGCGCTGAGGCACGCGAGCCGAGCGGTGGTCATCCTGGTTCCTCCGAAGGGGCGCAGTTCTATCTGGCTGCTCAGTGGGACCGG
>CAYFPX010000380.1:0-3437 GCA_964344945.1 uncultured Enterobacterales bacterium | reverse complement strand
CGCGCACCTGCGCCATCCACCACCTCGACCTGCCGTGGGAGCCGGCCACGCTCCAGCAGCGCAACGGGCGCGGCGTGCGGCAGGGCAACACGCTCTCCAACATCGAGATCAACTACTACTTCGCCCGGCGCAGCCAGGACGGGCTGAGGTTCAACCTCATCCAGGGCAAGCTCGGCTGGATGACCGAGCCCAACCGGTCATGCCCGCAGTATGTGGACGCGTCGTACCGGATGGTCACCCCGCCAGGGCTCAGCTCGACCTCGGACAGCACCTTGGCCAGCGCCTCGCGTCGCTCGTCCAGCGGCCGGTTCTTCCAGGCCTCCAAGACCGCCTCGCGGAAGCGGCCGGGGTCCACCTCGTCCACGCCGGGGACCGCCTTGCGGGCCGGCAGGGCGGCGAGCTGCAGGCGGGCCGTCTCGCGCTGGGCGATGAGCGGGGCGGTGATGGCCTTGGCGTCGTCCTCGTCGATCATGCCGTTGATGGCGTGCGTGGCGGCGAGCCGGATCTTGCGGTCCAGCTCGGCCACCTGGGCGGTCAGCCGCTCGCGCTCCGCTGCGGCGTGATCGACGTCGGCGTTGGCGAGGGCCTCGACGGTCTCGCGCACCAGGGCGTCCACGTTGTCGGGGCTCAGCACGCGCTGCTCGATGGTGTCCATGAGGATGGGGTCGAGCTCGTCCACCCGCACGGAGATGCCGGTGCAGGCCTGCTTGTTGTCCCGTCGGGTGCCGCAGAAGTACAGCCAGGTCCGCTGGCTCGACCGGCTGCCCGCCACGATGCGGATGCGCCCGCCGCAGGTGCCGCACCGCAGGAAGGGCGTGAACAGCCCCTGCCGCCCGTTGGGCAGCTTGCTGGCCCCGTTGCCCTTGCCCTGCTTCCGGGCATGGGCCTTGAGCGCCCGGCGGGCCTGGATGCGCTCGAAGGTCCGGTCGTCCACGGCGGCCTCGTGGGCGTCCCGGTAGACAACCTCGCCTTTGTTGACGATGTGCCCGCAGTACACCGGGTTCTTGAGGATGTTGTGGACGTGGCGGGACCGCCAGGTGCCGGGGGCGACCTCGCGGGGGTGGTTGGCCTCGGACGGCGGGCGCACGCCCTCGCGGGTCAGCGCCTCGGCGATGCGCCGCCCGCCCAGGTCCGACTCGTCGGCCATGCGGAAGATGCGCTTCACCGTCTCGAAGTCCTGCCGGGTGGCGTCGGTGACCTCCAGCTTGCGCCCGCCCTCGACCTCGACCGCCTCGTAGCCGTAGCTCACGGTGCCATAGGCCCAGAAGCCCTTGGCCGCCTGCGAGGCCATGCCCCGCGACACGTTCTGCGACAGCTCCTCGCTGTAGCGCTCGGCGAGCCACGCCAGGATGGGCCGGATGAGCTTCCGCATCGACTTGTCGCCCACCTCGTGCTCGGTGAGCGACACGATCTCGATGTCGGCGTCGTCGAGGGTGGCGATGGCCCGCAGGCAGTCGAACATGTTGCGGGCGATGCGCGAGAAGGCCCATACATACAGCCGCTCGATGGGCGGCGTGTCGGGCAGGTGCCGCCGCCGGCCCTTCATGGCCTCCTGCTGGGCCTCGGCCCGCCGGATGAGCCGCCGGTAGCTGCTGCGACGCTTGGTGGACCGCCCGCTGATGCCCTCGTCGATGAACCAGTTCTCCGGGGGGATGACCACCCCGTCAGCGGCGGCGCGGCGCTCGATCTCCTTGCGCTGCTGGTCGATGGACTTGTCCTGCTTGGGGTCGCTGCACCGCAGGTAGGCGGCGCCGATGATGGGCATGGGGAGCCTCCGAGGGGGGACCGGGCGAGGTTGACGTAATCCCGGCGTTTACGCGACCGACTTCAGCAAGGCGGCCTCGAGGTCGCCCAAGGGAAGGCACGAGGCCCAGCCCCACAGCGAGGGCGAGCCGGCCTCGGTGACCTGCCCGCCCACGCGGGGGATGCGCGGGCGACGAACGGGCGGGGCGGCCTCGCGCACCACTCGCAGCAGCGCGCCGAGCCAGGCGAGGTCGGGCGCGTGCAGGTGCGGGCGGGCCTCGTCCTCGATGGACCGCAGGCCCGCGTCGAAGGCGCGGTTGGCGGCGGCCACGGCGACGGGCGCGGTGGGCGTGTCGGGCAGCCAGAACCGAAGGGTGGGCACCTCCGAGGCCAGGAAGCGGTCGCCCTCGGGGCGCATCCCGCGAGGGCCACGGATCTCCATCCAGCTCGTGCCGGCGGGTCCGTCGAAGGTGGCGAGGAGCCCGAAGCCCTGCCGCACGTCCTCGCGGACGAGGGACAGCACGCGGTCGGGGTCGAAGCCCCCGGGCATGGGGGCGGGGTCGGGCACAGCGAGGGCGTTTCCGTGGGTCATGGTCCGTTCCGTCGAGCGGGGGAACGCCTTGTCGCACGGCGACCGCTCGGGTAGAATCTACCCAAGCACCCTTGCTTCCCGCAAGACCTGTTGGGTAGATTTCAACCAATCCCCGAGGCCACCGTGACCATCCCCCACGCCGTCGACCTGTCGAGCATCATCGGGCGCATCGTCGCCGCCCTGCGCCACGAGCTCGGCGCGTCCCAGGCCGCCCTCTCGGCCCGCCTGTCCTGGGACCGCAGCCTGCTCGCCCGCATCGAGGCCGGTCGCAACACCGCCACCATCGACAACATCTTCGAGCTGGAGACGGTGTTCATCGCCGAGGGCCTGCTCGCCCGCCACGGCGATCTCGTCGCCCTGGTGAGCGAGGTCGCCCACGAGGCCAAGCGCCGGGGCCTGCGTCCCGTCGTGGGCCGCGCCGCCCAGCTCGACGACCACACCTCCGTCGAGTCCGCCACCCTCGACCGCATCGTCGCCCGCGTGGTCGACGACTGGCTCGTGGACGCGGACGACGACGACGCTCCCTGACCCGAGGCCGCCATGCGACACCGCGCACCCGCTCCCCACCCCGAAGACGAAGACACCATCGCCGCCTGCGCCGTCGAGGCCTGGTGGGCGGTCGAGGGCACCGACGAGCTGGCCCAGGCCGCCCGCGAGGCCCTGGTCGCCATCGCCCAGGAGGCCCTCTCGCGGAAGGAGAAGCGGCTGGCCCGCGAGCGCCGGGCAGCGCGTCAGCGGGAGGCCGAGCAGCAGGCGGCCCGGGAACGGGCGGCGCGGCGAGCCCGCGAGGAGCGGGAGGCCGCCGAACGGGAGGCGCGGGAGGCCCGCCTATCGGCCGTGGAGCGCAATCACCGCCGGGGGCGGGTCTCGCGTCGGCCGAGGGGGCTGAGCGCGGCTGTGGGGGCGCCTGCGGCCCGCGAGGAGGTGTCTGCGCTGCGGGTGGTGGTCGAGGAGCCGGTGGAGGCGGTCGAGGTCGAGGACGCGCCCGAGGAGGAGGTCGGCTGGGAGGCCTTCGAGGTCGTGGCCCTCGACAAAGAGGAGGACGACGACGCTGATGCGGAGGACGCATCGCGCGACGACGAGCAGGGGAAGGTGCTGCCCG
>CAYFPX010000379.1:2678-3447 GCA_964344945.1 uncultured Enterobacterales bacterium | reverse complement strand
CAACGTTGCCGATCGTGCCGATGTTGACGTGCGGCTTGTTGCGCTCGAACTTCTCCTTGGCCATCGCTTCTTCTCTCAGGTTCGCCCGGTGAGCTGGTCCACCAGCCGGCCGGGCAGAGGGGTGTAGGTGTCGAGGTGCATGGTCACGGTGGCCCGTCCCTGGGTCAGCGATCGCAGGGCCGTCGCGTACCCCCGCAGGTCTGCGAGAGGGGCCGTGGCCTGGACCGACTGCTGCCTTCCTCGGGCAACCATGTCGAGGACGTTCCCGCGCCGGGAGTGCAGGTCCCCGAGAACGGCGCCCATATAGTCCTCCGGCGTCACGATCTCAACCCGCATCACCGGTTCGAGCACTGCACAACCCGCGGCGGCGAGCGCTCGCCGGGTCGCGAGCACCCCGGCGAGCTGGAAGGCCTGGTCCGAGGAGTCGTCGTCGTGGTGCTTCAGGCCGGTCAGGGTCACGGTGACGTCATCGACCGGGAAGCCGGCGGCCGGGCCCCGACGCAGGGCCTCACGGACACCGGCCCAGGCAGCCTCGATCCACGGCCGCGGGGTCCCGGTCCTGGCGTGAGCCCCCTCGACCAGCCCGGTCCCGAGGGGCGCCGGGGCCACGTGGACCTGGACCCTGGCGTAGCGCCCGCGGCCCGCCACGAGCCGATCCACCAGCCCAGTCCCCTCCCCCTCGGTCTTCGGGGCCTCCCGGTACGCGACCTGGGGGCTGCCGGCCTCGACCGCCACCCCCCGCTCCCGGCGCAGCCACTCCAGGGCCACC
>CAYFPX010000379.1:0-2668 GCA_964344945.1 uncultured Enterobacterales bacterium | reverse complement strand
GGTGGAGCTCGCCCATGCCGCACAGCAGCTGGCGGCCGGTCTCCAGCTCCTGCCGGATCTGCAGCGAAGGGTCCCGCCGACGCAGCCAGGGGATGCTCTCGCGCAGGCCGGCGTCCTCCTCCTCGGTGACGGGTTCGAGGGCGACGTACAACACCGGCGCCGGGAGGCGGATCCGCTCCAGGGCGATCGGGTGGTCGGGATCGCAGAGGGTGTCGCCGCTGACGAGCTCGTCCAGGCCCCCGATGGCCACGAGGTCGCCAGCGCTGGCGAGGTCGAGGGCCTGGAGCTCCTGGGCCGAGACCCGGCTCAGTGGGCCCAGCACCAGCGACCGGCCCAGCCGGGGCACGTGCACGGTGTCCCCGGCCCGGGCGTGACCGCTGTAGATCCGGGCGAAGGCCTGGTAGCCGGGCCCGTGGGACTGGAACTTGAAGACCAGGGCCGCGAAGGGCTCGGCATCGGAGGGCGCCCGGGTGTTGGGGGCGCCGCCGACCGCCTCGCCAGTCCCCGCTGCGGCCGGACGGTCCAGGGGCGACGGCAGGGCCCCGACCACCCCGTCGAGCAGCGGCTCCACCCCGATGCTGCGCTTGGCCGCCCCGCAGAACACCGGCACCACCCGGCCCGCCAGGGTCGCCGACCGCACCACCCGCCAGAGGTCTTCGGCCGGCAGGTCCCCGGTCTCGTAGAAGCGGCTCAGGGCAGCCTCGTCGTCGTGAAGCACGGCGTCGAGCAGCAGCTCGCGGCCGAGCTCGAGCTCCTCGGTGAGCGCTTCGGGCACCGCGCTCGCCACCGGGCCGCCCCGCCCCGGGAAGGTCAGCAGGCGCCGCTCCACGAGGTCCAGCAGCCCGGTGAGGTCGTCCTCGACCCCCACCGGCAGGGTCAGCACGACGGGCTCGACCTCGAGCCGGTCCCGCAGCGACCCCAGGGTCCGCTCCAGATCGGCGCCCAGCCGGTCCAGCTTGTTCACGAAGACCAGCCGCGGCACCCGGTGCCGGTCCGCCTGCCGCCAGACCCGCTCGGTCTGCGGCTGCACCCCCTCGACCGCGGACACCACCACCACCGCCCCGTCCAGCACGCGCAGGCTGCGCTCGACCTCGGCCGTGAAGTCCACGTGCCCGGGGGTGTCGATGAGGTTGATCTGGTGGTCCCGCCAGGGACACATGGTCGCGGCTGCCAGGATCGTGATGCCGCGTTCCTGCTCTTCGGGCAAGAAGTCCGTGGCCGCCGTGCCGTGGTCGACCTCACCCAGCCAGGGGGACACGCCCGTGGCGTAGAGCACCCGCTCGGTCAGGGTGGTCTTGCCCGCGTCGATGTGCGCGAGGATGCCCAGGTTGCGCACCCGCTCCAGGGGGGCTCGCGCGGGGGCTCCATCGGTCATCGGGGGGCTCGGCTCCGGGCAAAAGCACGAAAGGGCCCCGGAGGGCCCTCTCTGACGCGTCGAGGGAAGGACTACCAGCGGTAGTGGGAGAAGGCCTTGTTGGCCTCGGCCATCCGGTGGGTGTCTTCCTTCTTCTTCACGGCGTTGCCGCGGTTGTGGCTGGCCTCGATCAGCTCGTTGGCCAGGCGCTCGTGCATCGGGCGGCCGCGGCGACCGCGGGCGAAGCCGATGATCCAGCGCATCGCCAGGGCGAGGCGGCGGTCCTGGCGGACCTCGATCGGCACCTGGTAGGTGGAGCCACCGACCCGGCGGGACTTGACCTCGACCACGGGCATCACGTTCTCGATGGCGCGGCGGAAGACCTTGACCGGGTCGTCGCCAGTGCGCTGCTCGATGAGCTCGAAGGCGCCGTAGACGATCTGCTCGGCGGTCGACTTCTTGCCGTCGAGCATGATCTTGTTCATGAAGCGGGTGACGACCTGGTCCCCGTAGACGGGGTCCGGCGCGACCGGGCGATGGGGTACTCCGCGACGACGGGGCATCGGACTGTCCTACTTCTTGGGGCGCTTGGCGCCGTACTTGGAGCGACCCTGGCGGCGGCTGTCGACGCCCTGGGAGTCGAGGGTGCCGCGCACGATGTGGTAGCGGACACCGGGAAGGTCCTTCACGCGACCCCCGCGGATGAGCACCGAGGAGTGCTCCTGCAGGTTGTGGCCCTCACCACCGATGTAGGCGGTGACCTCCATCCCGTTGGTCAGGCGGACTCGGGCGACCTTGCGGAGCGCGGAGTTCGGCTTCTTGGGGGTGGTGGTGTACACGCGGGTGCAGACGCCGCGCTTCTGGGGGCACCCCATCAGGGCGGGAGACTTCGACTTGGAGATCGTCTTCTTCCGACCCTTGCGGACCAGCTGGTTGATGGTGGGCATTCGTTCTCTTCCCGAGTCTTCTGTTCGAGGCGGGCGCGTCGTGCCGCGGGCCTCAGAGCCGCTGCCTTTTATGGACAGCGGCCCCTGGTGTCAAGCGGCAGCAGCCGCGGGGTGCACTACTGGACAGCCGCTTCTGTCGACGGCAGGGCGTCGAGGTCCTGGACCAGCTCCTCGCCGTCCTCGCCCTTCGTGATCATGCCGAGCTGGCGGTAGGCCGCGAACCCGGTGCCGGCCGGGATGAGGCGGCCCATGATGACGTTCTCCTTGAGGCCCCGGAGCTTGTCGAGCTTGCCGTGCAGGGAAGCCTCGGTCAGCACGCGGGTGGTCTCCTGGAAGGAGGCCGCGGAGAGGAAGGAGTCGGTGGAGA
>CAYFPX010000378.1:0-3460 GCA_964344945.1 uncultured Enterobacterales bacterium | reverse complement strand
CGGCCAGGACAACGACTGCGACGGGCTGGTCGACGACGAGGACGACGACGTGGTCGGCGCCAGCGCCTGGTACCAGGACCTGGACGGCGACGGCTTCGGCGATCCCAACGGCACCGTGGTCGAAGCCTGCGACGGCCCGTCGGACACGGTGCGCGACGGCGGCGACTGCGACGACGACGACGCCACCGTGAACCCCGACGCGGTGGAGGTCTGCGACGAGGGCCTCGACAACGACTGCAACGGCTTCGCCGACGACGACGACAGCGGCCTCACCGACGGCACGACCTGGTACCTGGACGCCGACAGCGACGGCCACGGCTCTCCGGCCAGCACCACCGAGTCCTGCGGCGAGCCCTCGGGCTACGCGTCGGACTACCTGGACTGCGACGACGGCGACCCGAGCGTCTGGGAGGGCTGTGATCGCAACGGCGACTACACCGGCACCCTGACCGTCGAGCTGTACGACCTGCTCTTCGCCACCACCGACGTGTGCACCACCACGCTCACCCTGACGGTCGACGACAGCGGCAGCCCGGCCATCACCGGGGGGTCCCCGTGCACCTTCAAGGGGCTGCTCGGCGAGATCGACGTCACCGCCACCGGTGACGTGACCACCGACCCGGACTTCGCCGGGGACCTGGTCCTGGGCGATCTCTCCACGGTGCCCTTCGACGGCCTGTTCATGACCCCGGTCGACGCCGAGCTCTCCGCCGAGGGGTCCTTCGTGACGCTCTACGTCTTCGAGTTCGAGTACACGATCACCTGGAGCGGCGCGCGGTAGGTCATCGGGCCGCCTCGACCTCGGCGACCCGCCCGATCACTCGCAGAACGGCCCGCTCCAGACGAAGTCGTTGTTCGCCTCGCTGCACTCCCCCACGACCCCGGTGCCGGTGCCGTCGTCGTCCACCTGGAGCCACAGCGCGTCCGCGCCGACCAGGGCTGCGGGATCGACCCACAGCTCCAGGGTCGCGCTGCTCCAGCCCGCGGCCACAGGCTCGGGGGTGGTGGCGGTGGCCACCAGCTCCCGGGTCGCGGTGGCCTGGGCGTAGAGCGCCAGGGGCACGCCGGCGGGCAGCGCCTCGGCCCCGCGGTTCAGCACCCGCACCGTCACCGGCACCACGCCGCCCGCGCAGTCGTCCAGGCACACGTCGACGATCTCCCCCTCCAGGTCCGCGGTGAGCGCCGCACCGCCCGAGGTGTCGATGGCCGAGTGCCAGGTGTTGGTGTCGGCGAAGGACGGGGTGGCCGTGACGGGCACGCCCAGGTCCTCGTCGATGTTGCTGATGCTGTAGGCGTGCTGGTTCCAGACGGTCCGGGCCGGTGCCCAGGAGTCGTCGGCGTCGCCGAAGCTGGTCACGATGGACCCGTAGAGGTTGTGGCACACCAGGATCTCGGCGTGGCCGTCGCCGTCTGCGTCGGCGATGACCGGGTAGTCGTACATCGTGTTGCTGGCGTGCTCGCCGCTCTGGAACTTCACGGCCCCCGTGGCGCCGTCGAAGGCCAGGATCTGCACCTCGTCGACGTAGACCAGCTCGGGCTGGCCGTCGCCCTCGAAGTCGAAGACCGCGCCGCCGGTGGCGCCGGTCTCGTCGGTGACCCGGGCGGACCAGAGCAGGGTGCCGTCGTGCTGGAGCACGTAGAGCTTGTTGCTGCCGGCGAAGGCCAGCTCCGGGCGGCCGTCGACGTCCAGGTCGGCGACGGTGACCACCGACAGCGTGCTGGTGGCCTGGAAGGTGAGGGGGCCCCAGAGCAGCTGACCGTTGGTGTCGTGGGCCCGGATGGTGTCGTCGGCCACCACCACCCACTCGCCGTCCGGATCGTCGTCCAGGTCCGCCACGCTCACGTAGCCATCGGCGTGGCTCAGGTCGCTCCAGAGCACGTTGCCGTCGGGATCGTAGAGGGTGTTGCCGGTGATGAGCTCCTCCACGCCGTCCCGGTCCAGGTCGCTGACGGCGGGCAGGGCGCCGTCGCTGAACTGGGTGCCGCTGCCCAGCGCGCCCACGGCCCGGGTGCTGCCGTCGGCGTTGAGCACCACGCGACCGGCCACGATCTCCGGGGAGCCGTCGTGGTCCATGTCGGAGACCACCGGGGCGGTCGCATAGCCGAAGTCGGCGCCGGTGAAGTGGTCGGACTCCCAGACCTCGCCGCCCCAGGCGTCGAGCACGCGGATCGTGTAGTCCCCGACCCCCAGCCACATCGACGTGGCGTGCTCCTTCACGGTGATGATCTCGCCGAAGCCGTCGCCGTCCAGGTCCGCCAGGGCCGGGGAGGTGGCATAGCCGAGCTGGGCGGAGGCATCGATCCAGCGCACGCCGCCGCCGTCGCCGCTGAGCACCGCCAGCTGACCCGGCCCCGCGAGCATGTCGGTGACGTTGACCACGACCTCGGGCGTGCCGTCCCGGTCCAGGTCGCCGACCACCGGCAGGGACAGGCAGCCGTTCCACCAGGCGGTGTAGTCCCCGAGGAAGGACCACTCCGGCACCGGCGTGAAGCCCCCTGGCGGGGTCTCCGGCGTGCAGGTGTCGCCCAGGCCCACGCTCTCCGCGGGCCAGGTGACCTCCTCACAGTGCTCCGGAGCTGGCAGGTCCACGGTCTCGGTGAGGGCGGCGGGGTCGAGGCCGCCCCGGGCTGCGCCGCGGTCCCAGCTGAAGGAGTAGTCGACGCAGGCGGCCAGGACGAGGGCGAGCATGAAGACCTCCGGGTAGGGAAGTATACACGCTGTGCAATCAAGACGGGATGTCAGAGGTTTGTCAGCGCGCGAGTCATGTCAGGTGGCCAGTCGGCACGTTTGGGGAATTGGGTGCGCGCTCTGTACACTGTGTCCCATGGGGGGGAGACCGCGGGTCCTGGTCGTAGACGACGAGCCCGCGCTCGTGCGCGTGCTCGAGCGGCTGCTGTCGGCTCGGGTGGAGGTGGCCAGCTGCCGGGACGGGCTGGAGGCCCTGGACTGGGTCGCGGCCCACGGCGAGCCGGCGCTGATCCTGTGCGACGTGCGGCTGCCCAGGCTCGACGGCCCCCGCCTCTGGTCCGCGCTGCCGCCCTCCTGTCGGGCGCGGCTGGTCTTCATGACGGGGGATCCGAACGGGCGGATCGCGCAGCGGCTGGGGGCGGCGGGCTGCCCGGTGCTCGGCAAGCCGTTCTCGGCGGCGGTGGTCCGGGCCCTGGTCTGGGGCCGCTGCGGGGTCGGCTGAGGCACCCCGCGGGCGCGGGATCCGCCGTAGCGCAGGACAGGCAAGAAGCATGGAGCTGTCAGCGCCCTGGAGCACAGCTCCTCCGTCACCGCCGCCGCCCTGACTGTCCGATGGTCCAGGGGCCATGTCCTGTGATCGAGCTGCCCGACGACACCGCCACGCCGCGCCTTGCGCGGCTGACCAAGCGCTACCGGCCCGAGCTCACCAGGCCGTCGCCGCCGCCCCCACGGTCCCGTAGACCCCGGCCACCCGGCTGTCCGCGTTGTCCA
>CAYFPX010000377.1:0-3473 GCA_964344945.1 uncultured Enterobacterales bacterium | reverse complement strand
GGCTGGACAGTAGTTTTCACCCACCGGTGTCTCATTCATGTTGACAAGTTCCGGCACGGTCGTCGAGGACTGCCGGCGGGGCGAGGTCCTGGAGCTGGTCGTCACCGACGTCTGGGCCCAGCCGCTGGAGGGCGCGGAGCTCGGCGGGGACGAGGTCGACTTCGAGCTGCTCGGCGACAGCGGGGCGTGGACCGTGACGGCCACCGCCGAGGACCACCTCCCGGCCACCCTCGAGATCGCCTGGAGCGGCCAGCAGGTCTCGGTAGAGGTCGACGGCGGCCGGGTCGCCCAGTCCAGCGACACCCGGGAGATCGAGGGGGAGAGCTGCTCGGTCCGCACGGTCTACCTGGGGGTCGACCACGCCTGGTTCGCCGCCAGCGCGCTGCCCCCGAGCCGCAACCACGTCGACGTGCTCATCAACGGCGAGGAGTCCTGGGAGAGCGTCTACCACGGCCTGCGCGACGCCCAGGAGGACGTCTTCTGGGCCACCTGGTGGTGGATGAGCGACTTCGAGATCCACCGCCCGGCGGGTCACTGGAGCATGAGCGAGTCCGCCCGCGAGCGGAACACGGTCATGTACCTGATGGAGGACATGCCGGAGGTCCAGAAGCGCCTGTTGATCAACCGCTTCTGGGGGGACAACAGCGACTGGCTCGTCTACCTCAACACGGACGCGGCGCTGCGCGAGCACGCCGAGAGCCTCGACGACTTCGAGGTCATGATCCAGGGCAACGAGACCTCGACCCCGACCACCGGCACCTACGACGAGCGGGTCGAGCCCTTCAGCTACCTCGAGCGGCTCATGGAGCGCGAGGAGTACGAGGGGCGGGTCTGGGTCCCCCAGGAGGGAGGCCGCACCGCCCGCGACCTCGAGGTCGACTCGGCCAGCTGGCACCAGAAGGCCATCGTCGTCGACGGTGAGGTGGCCTGGGTCGGCGGCATGAACACCAAGTCCTCGGACTGGGACGCCAACGAGCACCTCATCTTCGACGAGCGGCGCATGGACTTCTCGTCGTCGCGCGAGGACCGGGAGGCCGTGCGGAACAAGGAGCAGCTGCCCGACCTCGGGCCGCGGCGGGACTACATGATGAAGGCCGAGGGGCCCGTCGGTCGGGACGTGAAGGCCATCCTCGCCGAGCGCTGGCAGTACGGCATCGACACCGACGACCTCTTCGCCAACAACGCCTCCGAGATGACCGTCGGCGACGTCGTCGACGTCGAGCGCGGCGCCTGGGCCCAGGTCACCGTCACCCAGCCCGAGCCGCTGGAGGCCCAGGAGATCTGGGAGACCCACGCCAAGGCCTTCGCACAGGCAGAGGACTACATCCTCATCGAGGACCAGTACTTCCGGGCGCCCCTGCTCAACGAGACCATCGCCGACCGGATGCACGAGGTCGACGACCTCGTCCTCATCGTCGTGACCAAGCAGGTCAGCGAGTGGGACCCCGGGCTCAAGTACACCTACCTGACCGACCAGTACTTCCGGTCCCAGTTCGGCGACCGCTACCTCCTGCTCCAGCTCCGCGTCGCCGACATGGTGGCCGAGGAGGACTGGATCTACGACGACATCTACTGGTACCCCGACGAGGTCGACACCCACTCGAAGCTGCGCATCGTCGACGACCGCTACGTCAGCATCGGCAGCTGCAACTACAACAACCGCGGCTACCTCTACGAGGGGGAGATGAACCTCTCGGTGCTCGACGAGACCATCGGCCGCGAGACCCGCGAGCGCGTGCTCGAGCAGTACGTCGGCGAGGACTGGGCCCAGTACCTGGACGACGACGCCCAGAACAACCTCGACGTGCTGCGCCAGGCCAGCGAGTACAACGCCGAGCTCTTCGCCTGGTGGGACACCTACTACGACGACCTCAGCGCCGAGGAGGCCGAGGCCACCTGGGAGCAGTACCCTCCGGTCGGCATGGTCCACCCGCTGGAGTTCAGCTCGGACTACATCGAGGTCGGGCCGGACCTCTTCTGATCAGGTCCCGGTGTCGCGAGACACCGGCGGCTCGACGAGCGTGCAGGTACCCTCGTCACAGACCGGAACCTTGTTGTGCGACTGCATGTCGTGGTCGAGTTGCCGCTGCCACCACGCCGCGCAGCGCTCGGCTGGCTTCTCGGCTTCCGCCAGGTTGTCCTCGAAGACCACGAGGTCGTAGGTGTCGGAGAGTTCGACGCACTCAGCGTCCGCTGAGCATCCGTCCGCCAGCCGATCGACTTCGTCGCACCCGGACGGTCCGCACGCCACGAGCGTGGCGAGCGCTGCCAGGATCAGCATGACGCCCTGAAGTCGCCGTGCTCAGCGACGCGTCCCATGTCCATGGTCGGGCTGGCGTAGGGCTGGCCCTTCATCGGATTCGCGTTGAGGATCCCCCTGACCGCGAAACCATCGCAGTCGCTGATGGTGAACGCCACTGGGCTGGCGACCACCATTGCGCCGCTACCGACCGGGACGCTGACATCGGGGAAGGGTGACCAACTCGTCGTCGTGTTGAGCCAGTGGGAGTTCAGGCTGAGGTCTTCGGGATCAGCAAAGGACTCGGTCACGTAGCGTCCGATCGGGCCGCCAACATCGGACTCCATCACCAGCGCGGAGTCCACCCAGTCGCTTGTCGGGCCGGATTGGCTGCTGAAGACTTCCTTCCGGGAGTAGATGGTTGGAAAGAGCCGTTCCTCGTACAACGTTCTCGCAGCCCATCCTGCGGCGATCCGTTGGTGGCAGCACCCACGCCGAATGTGGCTGGGCTTCCGCTCGGCCGGCTTCAGGGCGTGGACGAGCTCATGAACGATCGTCGTGCCGATGACCAAGCAGCATGACTGAACCATCCCGATGCAGCGCTGGCACTCGCCCAGAAGCTCCTCGAACGCGGGCTCACCGAGAGCGGATCGCCATGTGAAGGCGAAGCAGTACAGTGTCACTGCGGCGTGCGCCCAGTAGCTCGCCAGCGAGGCCAGCACGTCTGTCCACCTCCGCCAGAACTGGATGACGTTGTAGCTGGTCGCTGCCAGCACCTGCTCGCCGGCTGTCCAGCCGTAGGGCAGGAGTGGCTCCCACTCCCCGTCGGCTACGGTGCGCTGTGCTTCCAGCCAAGACCCAATCGAGAAGTTCGCCCCGGTGCGGAGTGCGCCAGTCAAGTCGTCGGCGCAGCACTCTGTCGTGGTGATGTTGTGTCGGTGCCGATTGACGAATCCCCAGCACCGAAGGAGGAACTCCTTGCTGCCGAATACTTCTGCCTGGTCCCAGGCCTCGCGCGTCGTCGAAACGCCTTGCCATGCCCAGTGGGCGTCCAGTCCGTAGCCTGTCGAAGCCGTGTAGATCGGACAGACCGAGTCGATCCAGTCCCAGGCTCTACGCCACCAGCCGCAGTAGTCGACGTAGTCGTGGAAGGGCGACTGTATCGTGTAGCTGTTCCCTGCTGGTGTGGTCGTCATCGACCACTTCAGCCGGGGTGAGAAGCTCGCGCTCTGGG
>CAYFPX010000376.1:2970-3595 GCA_964344945.1 uncultured Enterobacterales bacterium | reverse complement strand
GGCGTCGACGCGATCGGCGAAGCCCACCCCCGCGCCCAGATCCCGGGAGGAGGCGTTGGCACCGAGGTGGTAGGCGGCGAGGCTCAGCGCCGCGGCGGCAGTCAAGAGAGAGAGGTGCTTCACCGCGCGGGGCATCCAGCCTTCCCAAAGGTGTCCGAGGGTCACGGCCGTGACGTCTCTGGGTGCTCAACATACCTGCTGGGGGAGGGCATTCCCAGGGTGTGAGAGAATCCCGGTTCTCGGGAGTTGGAGAGTCCGCCTGAATGGCGCTGCGCATCACCTGTCCGCACTGCGGCGACAAGCACCGTCTCTCGGAGCCCTTCCCCAAGCCGGGCAGCGAGCTGCACTGCCAGTGCGGCCACACCCTCGCGATCAGCTACCCGCCGGGCCTGACCGACGATCTCCGGCGCCGGGGCAAGCGCTTCCAGGGCGATCTCGAGCCGGTCCCCATGCAGGAGCCCGAGCCCGACGAGACCGACGCGCCGACCACGCTGAGCGGGAACTACCTGGACATCGCCCGCAAGTTCGACACCTCCATCGACCCGCTGACGGGACAGCCGAGGTCGCCCACGGGACCAGCGGCGCGGCGCCCCGTGCCCACGACCCGCCCCCTGCGCCACCCCCC
>CAYFPX010000376.1:1131-2784 GCA_964344945.1 uncultured Enterobacterales bacterium | reverse complement strand
CCCGCGGTCCGGACACCGACGAGTCCCAGGTCGAGCCCACGCCGCTCACCGCGCCGCCCCAGCAGCCGCCGCGCCGAGGCCCCTCCCCGCTCCGCCAGGCCATGCCCCATGGTCTGCCGGCCGGCCCGCGGCCCGGCCCGAGCCGCGGCCGCAGCCCGGCGGCGAGGGACCCCTCGCACACCTCCGGGGCGCCCAAGGGCACCGAGGGCAAGGTCCCCACCATGAGCCCCGAGGCCCGGCGGGCCCTGGAGCTGCGCCGGCAGCGCCGCCGGCCCCGCGCCCGGCTGCAGCGCTGGGTCATGCGCCTGGCGGTGCTCGGGCTGATGGGCGTGCTGCTCGGTGTCGCGGTGGTGGTGGCGACGGTCGTGGTCTACAGCAAGGAGCTGCCCTCGATCACCGAGCTCGGCAACTACCGCCCTCCGACCGTCACCCTGGTCGAGGACGCCGAAGGCCGGGTCCTGGGCGAGATCTACGAGAAGCGCCGCTACGTGGTGCCCTACGAGCGCTTCCCCGGCCACCTCAAGGACGCCTTCGTCGCCGCCGAGGACGCCGCATTCTGGGACCACGCGGGCATCGACCCGGTGGGCATCCTACGGGCCGCCATCAAGAACGTGCAGGACCGCGGCTTCTCCCAGGGCGCGAGCACGGTCACGCAGCAGGTCGCGAAGAACTTCCTGCTGACCAAGGAGAAGAAGCTCGAGCGCAAGATCCGGGAGATGATCCTGGCGACGCGCATCGAGGACGCGTTCTCCAAGGAACACATCCTCTACCTCTACCTCAACGAGATCTACCTGGGCTCCGGGGCCTACGGCGTCGAAGCGGCCGCACGCATCTACTTCGACAAGCACGTCGAGGACCTCACCCTGGCGGAGTCGGCCATCCTGGCGGGCCTCCCGCAGCGGCCGAGCGACTACAGCCCCCACAAGCACTGGGAGAAGGCCAAGGCTCGGCAGTCCTACGTGCTCGGCCAGATGCTCGACAAGGGCTTCATCAGCCAGGCGGACCACGACGCCGCCAAGGCCACCGAGGTCCTGGTGGTCAAGAAGAAGAACCCCATGCGCATCCTGGCGCCGAGCTTCACCGAGCACGTGCGTCGGCACCTGGTGGAGACCTACGGCCAGGAGCGGGTCTACAACGAGGGCCTGGTCGTGCGCACGACCTGCGACCTCGGCCTGCAGCAGCACGCCCAGGACGAGCTGGTCGCCGGCGTGACCCGCATGGACAACAGCATCGGCTGGCGCGGGCCCAAGCAGCAGCTCGAGGAGCTGGACACCAGCATCAGCGAGTTTCGGGCGGACAGCGAGAAGAAGCTCATCGCGGTCCAGCACCTGGCGGCGGACGCGGCGAAGCGCACCGAGACCCGGCCCCAGCGTTCCCAGCTGGCGCCGGGGGAGCGCTACGAAGGCGTGGTGATCGAGGTCGAGCGCAAGCACGCCGTGGTCGGGGTGGGCGTGCACGAGGTGATGATCCCGGGCAGCTGGACCAAGTGGGCCTACACGCCGAACCCGAACCGCAGCTGGCGCAGCCGGGCCCTGAACGACCTGGGCGAGGCCCTGACCGTCGGCGACGTGGTCGACGTGACCGTCGAGGCTCTCGACGCCCAGGAGACCGAGGCGCTGAAGGGCTACAAGCCCGCGGTGGGCCGCACCCTGG
>CAYFPX010000376.1:0-1121 GCA_964344945.1 uncultured Enterobacterales bacterium | reverse complement strand
CCGCCGGGAGGCTCTACCAGGCGCCGGATCTGCAGGGGGCGCTCTTGTCCTACGACCTGGAGACCGGCGCGGTCCGGGCGATGGTCGGCGGCATCGACATCGAGCGCAGCGAGTTCAACCGCGCGGTCCAGGCCCAGCGCCAGGTCGGCTCGACCTTCAAGCCGGTCGTCTACGCCACGGCCATCGAGACCGAGAAATTCACCGCGGGCTCGATGCTCCTGGACGCCCCGCTGACCTACAACACCCTCGGGGCGCGGCTCTGGAAGCCAGGCAACTACGGCGAGGAGTACCTGGGCAACATCACCATGCGCCGGGCGCTGGCGATGAGCCGGAACGTGTGCACCGTGCGGGTGCTGGACATCCTGGGCACCGAGGACGTCTACGACATGGCTCGGCGGCTCGGCATCACCAGTCCGATGGAGAAGGACCTGGCGATGGGTCTCGGGGCGGCGTCGCTGACCATGGTGGAGATGAGCCGCGCCTACACGGCGTTCGCGACCGGCGGCGAGCTGGTGGAGCCCTACTGGATCGAGTCGGTGACCGACCGGGACGGCAACGTGCTCGAGCAGCACACGGCGAAGCCCCGGGAGCAGGTGCTGTCCCCCGAGGTCGCGTCGGTGATGACCTGGCTGCTGAACCAGGTGGCGCGGAACGGGACCGCAGCGTCGACGAACCGACTCGGGCTGCACCTGGCGGGCAAGACCGGCACCACCAACGACTACAAGGACGGCTGGTTCATGGGGTACAGCCCCGGGGTCGTGACCGGGGTGTGGGTCGGGTACGACCAGCCGCGCAGCATGGGGGTGAGCAGCACGGGCGGGCGCACGGCGCTGCCGATCTGGATCGAGTACATGCGCGAGGCCTGGCCCAAGGACACGGACCGGCCCTTCGAGGACCCGAAGAGCATCCAGTGGGCGGAGATCGACGAGTCGACTGGGAGGGTCGCGACGGGGGGGCGGGAGATGCCGTTCTTGAAGGGGACGGTGCCGGAGGGGCCGGCGGTGGAGATTGGGCAGAAGTCGACGTTGGATCTGATGACGGAGGATTTCTGAGGGGGCGAGGCGCGGGCACGAGCACGAGCACGAGCACGAGCACGACCCGGAGGCCGCAGGCCGGAGGGG
>CAYFPX010000375.1:0-3629 GCA_964344945.1 uncultured Enterobacterales bacterium | reverse complement strand
TCTTCGAGGGATCGCGCCCTGCCGTACGTCCCTCCCTGCGGTCGGGCTTTCGCCCCCCTCCGGGTCGTTCACGTGCAGGTGGTTCGTGACACGTGCGACGTGGACGTGTTTCGTCGAACGAGAAACGTGCACGTGAGCGAGCACGTCACCCGTGAGACGTCACCCGTCTCTCACTGCAGCGTCCAGAGAACCTCTCTGGCAAACAACGCCGTCGCGGTGCCCTCGGCGTCCACCTGGCTCACCTTCACCTCGAGCTCGCCCTGCTCGCCCTTCACCGGGGTGTGGAGCTTGAGGAAGGCCATGGTCGGGCCGCCGCGCACCAGGGTGTCGCCGGAGACGAAGTGGCGGGTCTCGGCGACCTTGGCGCCGCCGACCCAGACCTCGCCCACCAGCCACCAGGCGCTCTCGGGGGCCGGGCCTCCCTGGGACACCAGCACCGGCAGCTCGACCACCAGGCTGCCCATCTGGCCGATCACGATGCTCACCGGGTAGTTGTCCGCCAGGGGCTTCTTGCCGTCGACGGTGACCGGCAGGCGGTAGGAGTCGGGGCGGGTGCGGGCGACCTCGAAGGCCATCTCGAAGTCGTCTTCGTCGTCGTAGACGTCGAAGCCGTCTCCCTCGGCCTCCGCGGCGATGCGCTCGGCGTTGCGATCGCCTTCCTCGAGGAAGTCGAATTCGTCGTCGTCGGCGTCGGCCGAAGCGTCCTGGGCCAGGGCCAGGCCGAGAGAAGTCATCAGGAGCAGCGTCATGCCTTCCTCCGAGGGCTTGCCGTTCTTACCCGGATCCCGCCGTCGATCCAAGACCCCCGTCCCCGGGGAATCGTTTCACGGATAGGGGGATACGCCTGTGGGAAGCGATCCGTGACGAACCCGCACATCCACGCCTGGCGCACCCAGGTCCGGCGGCGCGCGGAGGTCGAGGGGCCCCTGCGGCGAGTGGGCGGTCTGGCGGCCCTGGTGACGGTCGCCGGCGCGGCGCCGGTGGTGGAGCCGGTCTTCTTCGGCTTCCTGGCGCGCCCCGAGGCCCTGGCGGTCGGCACGGCCGGCATCGGCCTGCGGCTGGGGCTGGTCTGCTGCGGGGCGATGGCCCTGGCGACCTACACCGCGCTGGTGCGCAGTCCGGAGCGGGCGGTGCTCGACCCCCACCCGGTGGACCCGCCGACCCTGCTCGCCTACCTGCTCCTGCGCACGGCGGTGGCGCGCTTCGGCTGGGTGGTGGCGGCCGCGCTGTTCCTGCTGCCGATGCTGCTGCACGGCCACCTCGTCGCCTGGGGGCTGGCGGCGCTGGTGTCCTTCGGCGGCTGGGCGGTCGGGCTGCTGGCGGGCTTCACCGTGCACCTGGCGAGCATCTGGGTGGCGGAGAGCCCTTCTCTGTCCGGCCTGCTGGAGCTCATCCGGGGCCAGAACCCCCGGCTCCAGGCCGCGCTGATCTACGCCCCTGGCGTTGCGCTGGCCCTGGGGGGGACGGCGGTCTGGGCGGCGTCCCAGGGGGCGGCGGGGGTGCTCGCGGGGCAGCCGGCCCTCGGCGGTCTGCTGCTCACCCCCTTCGTCGTGGGCGGGGCGGCCTTCGCCTTCGCGCCGAGGCTGGCTCGGGGCTTCTACCACCGGACCACCACCCTGCTCGCCGAGATCGACGCTGCCTACGAGAGCCAGGAGGACCCCGAGGAGGCCCGGGTCGTGTACCTGGAGTGGGCCATTCGCGGCCTGCCCGCGGCGCTGCGCCTGCGGGTGCTGCGGGAGCTGCGGGCCGGCTGGCGGGCCCACCGCAGCTGGCTGCTGGGCGCCTGGGGCCTCGGGCTGGTGGCGGCGGTCGCCGGCTGGTCCAAGGACCCGGGTGCGGTCTCCCAGGCGGGCGCGATCGCCGGCGCGGGCATGGTGCTGGTGGCGGCGGTGGCCTTTCGGCTGCGGCAGCACAGCCCGGAGTGGCTCGACGCCTGGCTGGGCCTGACCGCCCGGGACATCCGTGCCGCCCGGGGCCTGGCGATCTGGGGCTGGCTCCAGGGCCTGGTCTGGCTGCCGGTGCTGGCCCTGGCGATCCGCCAAGGGTGGGGGCCCGCCGGGGGGCTGGCCACGGGCCTCGAGGGCGTCAGCGTCCTGCTGGCGGTGCTGGCGACCACCACCGCCGGGTGGCGCCGGTGGGGCTGGGCGGTCTATCTGCCGCTGGCGGTGGCCATCTGGGCCGCCGCGACGGCCGGGAGCGTGGCGTGAGCGCGATCGAGATCGAGGGACTGCGCAAGGAGTTCGGGCGGGTGGTCGCCGTGGAGCGCGTGGACCTGCGGGCGGAGCCCGGTGAGTTCGTGGCCCTGATCGGGCACAACGGGGCGGGCAAGAGCACCACCATCAAGGTGCTGACCGGTCAGCTGAACCCGACCGAGGGCACGGTCCGGGTCGCCGGGGTCGACGTCACCCGGGACCCCGGCCAGGCCCGGGAGAGGCTCGGGTACGTGCCCGAGGACCCCGCGCTCTACGAGTACCTGACGGCCCGGGAGTTCCTCGAGCTGGTGGTGAAGCTGCGGGGTGGGGGAGACCTGGACGCCGCCCTGGCGCTCACCGGGCTTGGGAGCGACGCCGACCGGCTGATCCGCGAGTACAGCCAGGGCATGCGCCGCAAGACCGCCCTGGCGGCGGCGGTGGTGAGCAGGCCTCCCGTGGTGATCCTCGACGAAGCCCTCAACGGCCTCGATCCGCCGAGCGCCGCTCGGGTGAAGGCCAGCCTGCGGGCCCTGTGCGAGCAGGGGACGTGTGTGCTGCTGTCGACCCACGTGCTGGAGACGGTGGAGAAGGTCGCCGATCGGGTGGTGATGCTGGCCCACGGCCGGGTCGTGGCCGACGAGCGCATCGCGGAGATCGGAGCCGAGGGGCTGGAGGCGCTGTTCCTGGAGAAGATCGGGGAGTCGCTGGAGGGGGCTGGTCGGTCGAGCTGAGCCGTCTGGGGTGTGGTGTCACGATGTGTCACTGCGTCGCGGCGCGGGTTGACGAAATTGGGGAGCCTTCGGCATCAACCACGCGCGGGCCTTCGTCAGCACGACGCTCGACGGAGACAACCCCTGCACCGCGCGGGAAGGGATGGACGACGACGCCATCCAGGATGCCGCGCGGCTGGGTGTGGACCGGATGCGACAGCCGGGGCCCTGTGACCTTCTGTGGTTTGCCCTCCAGGCATCGCCACTGCTGGCGTACCAGCTGGTCGGCGACCCGGTACCGTTCGGTCAGGCGGCCATCGATGCGGCCCTCTCCAGTCCCAGCAACCAGCTGGAGATGGCTTCGGCCTTTCGGGCCGCCCGAGACCACGGCGTCAAGTTCTCCCTGACGTTCCTCAGCAACGGGGGCGGCAGTCGTCAGTTCACCGACGAGGATCCCCCCTCCAATGCGGTGTGTCCCTCTCAGGTCGTGCACTGCGATACCTATCGCTTGCGCAACACCTTGATGCTGCGCTGGAGCGAGGACCACCTGGGCCAGACTTCTCCCTCTGGCCTGTTCGACTTTCCCCTCGACGATCTCAGCGGCGATCCCACGTGCCAATGGCACCTGGAGAGCCTAGACGTCTCGTGTCCCTACAAGCGGGAGTACATCGGGCTCATCGCTCAAGCGGTCGGGGTCCACCTGACGGCGCTCGAGTCCGCGCTCGGC
>CAYFPX010000374.1:1732-3636 GCA_964344945.1 uncultured Enterobacterales bacterium | reverse complement strand
GTGATCTCCCATTCGCGCAGGCGGGCTCTACGGCCTGTCCCTGTCCCGCATGATCGGGACCTCGTCCAGCCGGATGGACTCCGGTCCCGGGCCGCGATTCGAGTACCAGACGGCGAGGAAGCCCAAGGCAGCAAAGCGGGCGTAGTGCCTAGCCGCGAGACGCCGTGCGGCTCCGGGTGCCAGGACGCCCCAGCCGTCGAGTACGAGCACGATATCGCCCGCTGAGCCGCCCCAGGTCTTCGTGCTCGCGACGTTGTCGGCAAGCTCGTCGAAGAGGGCGGCCTCAGTCAACGCCTCGTGGTGCGCAGCGCCTCGTGCGATGTCGCCCCAGACCCGGGCGTCGGGCCGCGTCACTTGCAGTGCGACTCGCCGTCCATCAGCAGACACCGCCCAGGCGTCCGCCCAGGGGTGGGTTGCTTCGTCGGCGGGCTCAACGCAGACAAGGTCGAGACCCAGCGTCTCACCGATGGCTTCGAGGACCCTGCGGCAGGCATCCAACTCCTCGACCTTCTTGACTTGGCGGTACCGATTCCGGTGTCGCGTGCGCCGCGTGGCTCTCGGTCCGCTCGAGTCCGCCTCCACAACATGGCTGCTCTCCTCGCCATCTGGACCGAGCACTGTCAAGACCTCTCCTTCATCGTGCTCGGACTCGCCGTGCAGTCGCGCTTCGTCGCGTATCGGCCCGACGACATCATCAAGGCACATCACGAGACGACTGCCTCCGCATCGAGGACACCCGCCTGGTGGAAGGTACGGCACGCCCGAAGCCCGTGAGATCGGGTGCTGGCAGTCAGCGCAGCTCAATGGGGACATGGAGTCGCCGTCGACGGGGGTGGTGGTGGCGTCGGAATGGGAGGGCTACACGACGGAGCCTACTCGTTCAGCTCCGCAGCGAGCTTCACAAGGTGATGTGCCTGTTTCGGGGAGAGGTTCTGCACGTACTTGACGAGACGCGTCCGGATGAGTGGGCGGAGCTGCCATGTGTCGGAATCCGTCGAACGTATCGACGCCTCGGCCATGAACCAGTCCATCACCGAGTTCGGGTCCGCGTCGGGAAGGACCGCCTCGATGGACTCCAGGTTCACCGCGTCGAGGAAGCAGAGTCGGAGAATCCACTTGCGTTGGTCGGCGGTCATCCAGCGGGTGGTCCGGTCGACGAAGCCCTTCAGGCCGAGCGCGGTGCGCCCTCCGGTGAGCTGATCCTGAACCTCACTCACGAGCAGGTAGGGGTAGCAGTCCGTCTCCTCCACGATCCGGTCGATGACCTCCTTGTCGGTGATCCCGCACCTGGTGCAGTACTCCCTCGCCTCGGAGGGCGCGAGGGCCTGGAGGCAAACCTCCGCCACGAGCGCGGGCTCGAAGGACTGCTTCCATACGGGGCCCGTATCCGTCAGCACGTCTCGGCCGATCACAACGACGTCTACGTCGAAGTGGCCCTTCTGGAGGCGAGGCAGAAACTGCTCCGTCAAGAAACCCTGTAGCTGTCCCAGGAGGCTCTCGTAGTCGTCGATGATCAGGAGCAGGCGATCGAGTCCTCCGGTGTTCGTCGAGTGGTCCCCGAAGAAGTCGGAGAGGTCACGGGACAAGTGCTCCGCGAGCGTGCGGTCATGGTGGCCGCGTAGCTGGTTCCTGAGGTGCTTCCCCCGCTGGAGGAAAGGGAGGAAGACCCGTTCTTCGCGGGCAGCCTGCTGCAAGAGTTCCGCGGCGGCGTCGACGACCTCGCCGTCGACCTCGTCGAGGTCCACGTACTCACGGAGCCGGGGAGAGATGGCCTGGATCCCGCGCCCGACCTGGAATGCTGCGGCGAGCACACCCTTCAGCTCCGAGTCGTCACCGGCACGGTCGAGTGCCTGAGCGCGGATCCTTTCGTCGATGGCGTCCAGCGCCGCCCGACATCGCTTCGT
>CAYFPX010000374.1:0-1722 GCA_964344945.1 uncultured Enterobacterales bacterium | reverse complement strand
ACTAGATGCTGCGGCTCGAGGTTCGTCAAGAAGTCATCGGTAATGAGGGTGCCTGTGGGGACGCGCTCGTCTGTCCCACGCAGGTCTGACCTGAGGTAGCTGCGGCCGCCCAGGTCCGAGGTCTGAATGACGTGGTCGAGGAGGTAGGTCTTCCCGACGCCCCCCGGACCTCCGATGGAGAACAAGCGAAGTCGCTGCGTGTGCGGTCGCTCTCCGACGAGAAAGCGGCGCAGCTTCTCGACAGGGTCGCTGCGGCCGACGAAGACGTTGCCCGACATCGGGGGACGGTACCATCGGCGATGGACCGCCCCCTCGGCGCGCGTCCCCCATCCCCCATGGATACGCGTCCTTCAGCGTTCAACAGGACCCGAGAGGTGAATGGACAGCGTCCGCGAGGGGAAGTCCAGTCTCGCGGCGGTACCACCACAGGATGAAGTCGACGACGCCTAGGTGCGGGCTCAGCACACGCTTGGCCACGCCTGCTGCTTCACAGACGCGCGGCCAGGCTTGTCGGGTTGCCTCGGTCATTGCAGCGAGGGGATCGTCGTCGTCACCGAAGTAGTGCCACGCGATGGCCACGATGTGGATGTCGGGCTTGAACACTGGAGCGCCGAGCAGGTTGCGCAGCAGATACCACGCGGTGATCTCCCCCACCCACGGCAGGCGGTCGAGGGCCCGCACCGTGGGGTACCAGGCATCGAGCCGCTCGCTCTCCGGGTCGGCGGGGAGAGGGAGCACCCGTGATCGGTAGCCTGGCCACTCCTCGTCCACGATGTGCCGCGCCTCGGCGATCAGCGCCTCCACCCACGCCGGCCGCAGGTACCGCTTGTCCGCCGCGTGCTCCTCCCGGATGCTGTCGGCCTGCGCGGCGATCCGAGACGGCACACCCTGGCGGAACAGGCGCCGCTGGCGCTTCCAGTGGGAGCCGCCGGGCCGCGCCCTCATCCGGACCTCGTAGTCCTTCTGCTGGGAGCCGATGCACCAGAGGAGCTGCACCAGGAAGCGCTCGGGCTGGAGCCTTCGGAAGTTCTCCGACACGCCCGCTGCGCAGAGCGCGACCACACCGTCGAGCTCCCCGTGGTCGGTGCCCTCGTCTGCGCGTCGGACGGCGTGGTCCAGGGCCGTGGCTAGGTAGCTCTCGAAGTCGCTCATCGTGGTCCTCTCGACTCGTTGGGGGAAGGCGCGGAACCGTATCCGAGGGCGACCAGCACGCCGCAGCGCGGACACAGCCGGGCCCAGGGGGCGGTAGAGGTGGTGCAGCGCCTCACCCGTGGCTCCTCCACGAATCGGACGAGCTGGCCGCGGTCTCCACACCCGGGGCACCGGCGCGCGCTGTCCACCTCATGGAGGTGTGGGCGCCAGGGCAAGCGAGCTAGCACCTCAGGTCGTGGCCGGATGGCCAGACAGGCTACCAGCTCGCCCGTCGTCAGCCGCAGCCCGCCGAGGTCGAGCACCCCCACCCAGCGCGCATCGTGAGCGTCGGAGGCCACTGCCTCGAGCAGGTCGCGCCACGGCAGGGTCGAGGCCGAGCACGCGAGGAGCGCCTGCGCCACGATCGCGTTCACATCCCACGGACCGCTCGGGCCCTCGTACGCACGCCCTACGAGGTCGAGCAGGTTCTGCATGGCCCGTGTGGAGAGGGCCGGCTGGCAGATCGCGGCGTAGGCCTTCAACGCTCCCGAGAATTGACCCCCTCCTGCTCGTGAGAACCGACCCCCCGGG
>CAYFPX010000373.1:0-3712 GCA_964344945.1 uncultured Enterobacterales bacterium | reverse complement strand
CGACCCTGGCCTGACTCCAGAGCAGCGAACCCCGGCCGGCACGAAGCCGACCGGGGTCCGGTCCGATCGAGAAGTAGACGTGCTCAGCCGCAGCGGGTCCAGTAGCCGAGGCCCAGGCCGCCGGAGCGGTCGGCGAGGTCGTGCCACAGGCCGGCCACGTGGCCCCAGCCGTCGAAGGTGTCCAGGCCCCAGGTGCCGTCGAAGGTGCCGTAGCCGTCACCGACGCGCTCGTAGGTGAGCCTGGCCTTGCCGCTGTCGTCGTCTTCGATGTCCGAGAAGCGCATGATGGCGTGGCCGTCGCCGTAGATGCCCTCGCCGTCGCCGATCAGGCCGAGGTCGAGCTTGTAGCCGCGGATCTTGAACGCGCCGTCGACCTGGGCCTCGAGCTCGTCGTTGTCGAGGTCGACCTCGACGTCGGGGCTGTAGCGGGCCAGGATCGCGCCGCGGACCGGGCACGGCTCCGCGGCGGCCATGTCGCGGAGCAGGTCCCGGACCTCGCCGGGGATGCGCGTCGGGTCTGCGCCGTCGGTCGTGGCCTCGAGCTCCTCGAGCACGATCTCGCCGGAGGTCTCCTCGTCCTCGATCAGGGCCACATCGAAGGCCTCCTCGAGCTGCTCCAGCTCGCGGGCGGTGGAGGCGCGGTCGTAGTCGGCCGCTTCGCCGTCGCGCTGGGTCTCGTCGGCGGACTCGGCGCAGCCGATGGTCAGGAGGGCAGCGGCGAGGGCGGTGAGCGTGCGGGTCGTCATGTCGGTTTCTCCGAGGTTGTGAGGAGGACATCTCGCGTCCTCATCCCTTCGACCCGGCCCGACTCGGAGGTGTGCAACGAAAACTCGACACCCCTGTCGAACACCGGTCGGTCAGGCGCTCCAAGATCATGAAATCACGGAGGTAGACACTCGGCACGCGCCGTGCTTCTCGCCGCCCCATGGCCATGGAGCACCAACAGCAGCCCGCCCTCTCCCAAGAGTCCCCGACCGAGTCCGGCCAGTGCCTTCCCCGCGGAGCCTGGGGCAACCAGGCCAGGCTTGCCCAGCTCGATGTCCCGCCCGACCCCGCTGTCGGCGACCTGCTGGGGCGGCTCGACAACGTGCTCCTGGAGTGGGAGCGGGCCATCGCCACAGACGAGGTCGAAGACGCCGAGCTGGCGCTCGCGGGCCTGAAGCCCGTCCTCAACCAGCTCGCCCCCGTCCAGCAGGAGCCGGCGGTTGCCCAGGCCCTGGCCTGCGCGCTCGCCGTCGTCGGTGCCGACGGAGAGCCCTCGGCGGAGACGGTGCTGCGCCAGGCGTTCACGGTCACGCGCAGGCTGGGCGAGCACCTGGACGCGCACGGTGTCGACGGCACCATGGAGACAGCCACCGAGACCAGCCGCGAGCTCACCCAGGACCTGGTCGAGCGTGTGAACGCCCTGCACGCCGCGATCGAGAACGGAGATGTCTCCGCGGTACACCGCCTGCTCAGCACCGCCGATGCGGCCCTGCGACTGGCCTACCTGGCACGCCACGGTCAGGTCCTGGAGCTGGCGATCAAGCGGGGCTTCGGCGGCCGGGAACAGGCCCTGCTCCTGGCGACCGCCCAGCACGGCCCTGACGACATCGTCTCCAGGTTCCTGGCCCTGACCCGGGACATCGCCGGCGAAGACGAAGACGCGCTCTTCGTCCTGCTCGAGACCGCGACCGTGGCCGACCGTGCGAGGCTCGTCGCGGATCCGGAGGTCCGACGCATCATCGCGACCGACCTCGGGGAGCGCGAGCGGGCACGGGTCGACCGGTGCCTGGCCCCGCTCTACGGCAACGATGCGCTCGGTCCCGAGGATCGGGCGGCCCAGCTGGCCGCCCTCGAGGAGGCCGAGACCCGGCTCGACCACCGGGCCGACAGCCTGCTGATCCGCCTCCGCGCCCGAGAGGGTCGCATCGACGACGACGAAGACGCCATGCTCGAAGACGTCCGTGCCTGGGCCCTGCAGTTCCCGGAGGGACACGCCGACTTGGACCCCGACGCCGGCCGTCCCGCCGAGCTCGCCGAGGTGCTGGCCTACCTGGACGGTCAGCTGAGCGAGCGCCAGCTCGCCGAGGCGTGCAACCTGCTCCGGACCGGTGGCAAGCCCTCGCTGACCGATCGGCTGGACGAGGCGGCCGCGGACACGACCCTGCTGTTCTTCCCGAACACGAACGAAGGCGACATGTACGGGACGCTGGTGGAGGCCAGCGCGGCCGAGCGCCGGGCCCTGGCCGACGACCCCAGCGCGCTTGCGGGGGTCTTCGGTGCCCTGGACCCCGACGAGCGCTACCGCGCCCGGATGCTGCTGACATGCCCTCTGGAGGGGTCTGACCTCCGCGCAGTCGACGCCATCCTGGCCGAGCTCGATGCCCTCGGCCCGTCGGGTGACCGGGCGCTCTACGACGCCGTCGAGCAGCTCAGCCCCCAGGGTGTGGCCTGGCTCCTGGCCACGCCTCGCCTGAAGTCCCGGCTCGAGTCCTCGACCTCGGACGCCCCGGCGCTTCAGGCCCTCATGGGACCACCGGGCCAGGCCGAAGGCGGCGAGCCCCAGGCCGACAACGAGCGCCTCGTGAGCCGCCTGGAGCACGCCCTCGGCGGCGCCTTCCCGGACCAGGACAGCGCCTTCCGTGCGGTCCTCGAGTGGCAGGAGGCCGGCGGTCAGCTGGACGGCCAGGCGCAGCCCGAGCTGACCCGCCGGGCCCGCGCGGCGGTGCAGATCCTGCCGCACGTGGAGCGGGTCAAGCTGGAGAACGCCCTCGACGGCCTGGCCACCTTGACGTGGCAGGACCGCCTGGACGCGGGGACCCGCCTCCGCATCGACGACCAGGCTGTCGACGACACCCTCGAGGAGCTGCCCGACGAGACGCTGCTGCTGGAGTGGTCCAACCTCGACGTCTTCGCCGACCGCGCGGCGGTGGCCCAGGCCGATGCGGACTTCGCGGCGCTCGAGGCGTTCGTGCCCGACCTCAGCCCGCGCATCACCGCCCGCCTGGAGAGCTACCGCGCCGACGCGGTGACGCTGGCGGCGGAGCTGAGGCAGCGGCTCGAAGGGCTGCTGGCCTGCCCGCACTCGGCGGCCCTGGCCCGCGAGCGCTTCGGCTACATCCCGACCGCGGACGACATCGAGCGGCTGCGCTACACCCGGGTCCGCAGCGTGCACGCCGAGCAGCGGGACGGTCCCTGGAACGCGGTCAGCACCGGGGTGATGGACACCTTCGACGCCTCCGGCCCGGCCTACGACCAGGCCCAGGGGACGTACCACGGGGCGGTGAGCGAGGCCCTGGGACCCGAGCGGGGGCCGGGGCAGCGCGAAGCCGTCGAGCAGGCCTATGCGCGGGTCGAAGCCGAGGGTGGGGACTACCGGGCAACCAAGCGGGCCGTCGCGGCCACGGCATCGGCGGTGGTCGAGGTGGCGGTGGCCGCGATCGCGACCCTGGTCAGCGGCGGCGCCTCGGCCGGCCTGCTCGCGACGGTGGTCGGCAGTTTCTCCGGGGGCCTGGCGGGGGAGCTGACCAAGGCGGCGATGCTCGGTGAGGAGACCGACCTGGGGGCGGCCGCCGAAGACCTGGCCATGGACGTGCTGGGGGCGGTGATCGACCACGGGCTGGGCAAGGTCGCGGACGGGCTGCACCAACGGCTGTCGGCGACGGAGGTGAGCAAGGGGTTCTACGGGTGGTTGGATGCGAAGGCGGGGGCGCAGATCTCCGGGCGGATC
>CAYFPX010000372.1:0-3781 GCA_964344945.1 uncultured Enterobacterales bacterium | reverse complement strand
CCAGGCACTGAGCACCATCACCACCACGATGACGGAGATGTAGAGCATCATCTCGACGGTGGACTGGCCACCTCGTTGTCTCACCACCACTTGAGCACCCCCGTGAAGCGGGTCATCAGGACGGCCCCCACCACGACCGGCACCATGGGCACGACGGTCAGGGTGGGCTCGGGCACGTCGGTGTTGCCCAGGCCGGGCTGGACCCCGGCGCGCACCGCCGGGACCACGTTGCCGAGCCGGCCCTTGGCCAGCAGGATCACCAGCCCGAAGGGCAGGTTCAGGATGTAGGTGAACAGGCACGCCCGGAGGATCTCCAGGGGCCCGTAGAAGGCGCCGACGGCCATGAGCAGCTTGGCGTCACCGGCGCGAACAGCGCCGCCCAGCCGCCAGCCGGGAAACATCAGCGCAAAGGCGGTGAGCATGCCGAGCACCGAGGCCAGCGGCCCGATGGTCACGAAGCTGTAGGCCAGGCCCAGGGCCATGGTGCCGAAGGTCAGCTTGTTCGGCACGCGCATCCACTTCAGGTCGGTGACCAGGGCGGCGGCGAGCACGGCGAAGACCGCAAAGTCGGCCGGGGAGAGGGTCGGCACGCGGTGGCCGCTACGGGTACGGCTGGTTGATGTGCTGACTGGCGTTCTTGAACGTGTCGCGCGTCGAGTCTGTGAGCTCGATGAAGCCGACGGCCAGACCGATCGAGATGACGGAGATGGCCAGCATGTACTCGACCAGGGACTGGCCGCCGCGCCGCCTGCGCTGCAGCCGCCTCACGAGCCACCTCCGCCGGTGACGAGGGTGTCGCCGGTCGAGAGGATGAAGCTGACGTCCTCGGCGAGGTCCTGGACGCCGTCCTGGAAGGTCGGGATCATGATGTAGGCGGCCGCCACGATGGCGATGACGATCACCGAGATCAGCAGCATGATCTCGGTGGTCGACTGGCCCTTGCGGGAGCGCACGAAGCGCATCGACTGTCCTCCGTTCGCACAGTGTAATGCAAGGGCCGGGCCATTGGATTGCAGACCGATGCAACGGGATCCGTGGGTGTCAGGAGCCCGGATCGGGACGCCCAGGCCCCACCTGCTGGGACCTTTCGATCCCAGCGTTGATGGGCGGTCGCGATACACTGCCGCGGCACCACTTCGTCCCCTGTGCAAGCCCAGCCTATCCAGACCTTCGGCAAGTACCAGATCCTCGAGCGCATCGCGTCCGGGGGCATGGCCGAGATCTACAAGGCCCGGCTCGAGGGCATCGGCGGGTTCCAGCGCATGTTCGCGATCAAGCGGGTGCGGCCGGAGTTCTCGACGAACAGCGACTTCATCGAGATGCTGGTCGACGAGGCCAAGATCGCCGGCCTGCTGTCCCACGCGAACATCGTCCAGATCCTCGATCTCGGAGAGGTCGACGGCGCCTACTACGTGGCGATGGAATTCGTGGACGGGCGCGACCTGGGCGCGGTCCTCGGTACCTGCCAGGACAAGGGCATCACCCTGCCGGTGCCCCACGCGGTCTTCGCCTGCATCGAGACCCTGAAGGGCCTGGAGTACGCCCACCAGCGTCAGGTCATGCGCGGCGGCCGGCCCGTGCCGCTGAACATCGTGCACCGGGACATCTCCCCGTCGAACGTGCTGGTGAGCTTCCAGGGCGAGGTCAAGCTGACGGACTTCGGCATCGCCAAGGCCAACGTGAAGGCCCTGGAGACCGTGTCCGGGGTGATCAAGGGCCGGTTCGACTACATGAGCCCGGAACAGGCCAGCGGCGGCGACGTCGACCACCGGGCGGACCTGTTCGCCGCCGGCGTGGTGCTCTACGAGATGCTCGTCGGTCACCACCCCTTCCGGCAGAAGAGCGAGGTCGCCACCCTCCAGGCCATCAAGGCCGGCCGCTACCAGGCCCCGAGCTACGCCAACCCGGACGTGCCCTACAGCCTCGAGGTCATCCTCGACCATGCCCTGGCGCGGTCCCCGGAGAAGCGCTTCCAGTCCGCGACCGCGTTCAAGGACTCCCTGGACAGGTTCTTCCACGACGCGGGCTTCATCTTCAGCCACTCGACCCTGGCGGCCTTCCTCAAGGGGCTCTTCCCCCAGGCGAGCCGGCGGAACCTGAAGCGTGGTCCCAGCCCGCTCACGGACCAGGAGACCGTCCCGTTGGACCCGAGCATGCTGCTCGACGACGAGGACCTGATGGACCTGGCCACCCACGACGGCGACGAGCGGCCGACGGTGGTGTCCCAGGACAGCGGCCAGGAGCACTCGGGGTTCACCGAGTCGGGTGAGCTCTCGGCGCTGATGCGGCGGACCAACACCGTCGACCACACCAGCCACTTCGGCCCGGCTCCGGTGGTCCAGGACGAGGCGACCCTCATCCGCAAGATCCCGGAGGCCTCGGACGAGCCGAGCGAGAACTCGGAGCTCGAGCTGGACGAGGACCAGACCCTGCCCCCCGAGCTCCTGGGTGGGCCGTCCCCGGAGCAGTCGGCGGTGCGGGACCTCAACCCGCTGTCGACCGACGACCAGGCCACCCAGGTGATGGACGACATGCCCATCAACCTCGCCGAGGACCTGGCCGAGGTGGACCAGACCCAGACCCACGTGGGGGACCCCGCGGTCAAGGCCCGGCTGCTCGACGGTCCGACCCACCCGCCCGAGTCGCTCGAGGCCGAGGCGACCTGGGCGGCGGTGCCCATCCCGCCACCGCCCCAGCGCCCGGCCGACGGCTCGCCCACCCTCACCCGTCGGGCCCCGATGCCGCCCGACGGGGCCGAGCTCTCCCAGTCGATCTCCGCGTCGAGGCCGCGGGTCCAGTCCGCGTCTCGCCAGCCGCGCAGCGCTCGCCGGACCTACACCTTCCTGGCGGTGTTCTTCGTGTGTGGCGGGCTGGTCGGCACGATGATCGGCTTCCTCGCTGGGTTGGTGGTGGCTCGGAACATGACCCCGGCCAGCGAGGAGCTGCCCGCTGCGGTCGCCCAGTTCCCGCCGAAGCTCGAGATCTTCGCCCCCGAAGGGTCCCGGCTCACCGTCGATGGGGTGGAGACCCTGCTCAGCGAGCCGCCGCCGACCACCCTGACCCTCACCGCGGGTCGGCCGACCCACGTGCACGTGGTGCTCGACGGCCACCTGCCCTACGACGAGACCTTCAGCCTCGACGCCAACGAGCTGCAGGTGGTGCACCTGGACCTGGCGCAGCTGGAGGAGCGCTAGTGTCCTGGTCCAGGACACTAGTGCGTTGAATCGGGGGTCGTGGAGCGTGCTCGTCCACGTGCACGGGGTGGGTGAGGTCGTCTGACGTGCCACGTGAGACGTCTGAGGTGGAGACGTGCACCGTGCATGTGGACGTGCACGTGGGACGGGAGACCTGGGCGGGGTGGCGTCCATGGGGCCCTCCTCCGGTTCGGCGATCGCGCGCTTGGCACGCGTTCCCGAACCAGTGGAGGACTCGCAGGTTAGTCGCCGGGGACCGTGAGCGAAGCCCCCGCGACCCCCGCCGTCCAGATGTCCCTCCCCGTCGCACTGCTCAAGGCCCTGCGGCCCAAGCAGTGGACGAAGCAGGTCTTCGTCTTCCCGGCGCTGTTCTTCAGCTTCGAGTTCCTGGAGCCCGAGGCGGTACTCCAGACCCTGTGGGCGGTGGCCTGCTTCAGCCTGGTCAGCAGCACCGGCTACATCTTCAACGACATCCGGGACCGCGAGGCCGACGCCCTCCACCCCAAGAAGCGCAAGCGTCCGATCGCCGCCGGTGCCCTGCCCGTGGGCATCGCCCAGGTGTGGATGGTCGTGGTCTGCCTGGTGGG
>CAYFPX010000371.1:0-3791 GCA_964344945.1 uncultured Enterobacterales bacterium | reverse complement strand
GTGCGCCGCATCGAGAAGACCTTCGGGCGGTGGGAGGAGGCCATCGCCGGCGGCGAGCTGCCCGAGGCGGAGCTCCAGCTCGCGGGGCTGGGGACGCTGTTGCGGCAGCTGCCCGATGACCCCGAGGTCCTCGAAGCCCTGGCGCCCATCGCCGAGCGGCTCGCCTCACCAGACCCCGAGCCGGACACCCTGCTCGCCGACGCCAAGCGGGCCACAGCTCGCCTGGCGCTGCGTGAGCGTCGGGCCGGGGCCTACGGGCCCGAGGAGGACACGGAGACCGCCGAGGACCTGTGCGGCGAGCTCGGACGGTCGCTGGTCGAGCAGGTCAACGCACTGGAGGCGGCGTTCCAGGCGGGGGAGTCGGGGGCGCTGCGGCGGTTGCTGGCGGGGGACAACGCGGCGCTGAAGCGAGCGTATGAGGCTCGGTATGGGCGGCTCGTGACGGCGGCGATCACCTCGTCATTCCCCCAGCGACAGCACCTCACCCTGCTCCACTTCGCCGACCGCGGGGAGCTCGACGCCGTCACCGAGGCCGCGTCGATGTGCATGGGCATCCTGGGCGCCGAGGTCAGCGACCTCTTCGCCTTCGTCGAGGGGGCCTCGGACCCCGACCGACAGGCCATGTCCGCGGATGCAGCGTTGCAGGCCGCCTTCGCCCGTGACCTGAACGAGGCAGAGCTCGCCCGGGTCCGCCACGCCCTGGCCCAGGAGAAGGACGTCCTGCCCACGCTCCCTGGACTCCGCCTCGCCATCGAGAGCCGCAAGGGCTGGATGACCAACGACGAAGAGGCCATGCTCGCGGACATCCGGGCCTGGGCCTCCGCTCGCGGCAAGCTCGAGGGCGACGACCTGGAGGCGGCCCTCGCCATCGTCGAGCCCGAGCTCTCGGCCGAGGAGCTCGCGGAGGCGCGGGCGCTGCTGCGAACGGGCGGTCAGCTCTCACTGGCCGACGAAGTGGAGGTGGCAGCGAGCCAGACGACCCTCTGGATCTCCGACACCGACGAGGACCGCCTCTACAAGGCCCTCCGCGCCGCCACCCCAGCGGAGCGCGAGCTCCTGCGCCAGGACGAGGACGGGCTCGAGGCCCTGAAGGCGGCCCTGGACCCGGGGGAGTGGCTCCGAGCCTCGCTGCTGCTGGAGAGCAACGCCACCGGGGGTGCCGCTGAAGCGCTGGACGCCGTGCTCGACCTGATGGACGGCTGGGTGCTGTGGTCCGAGAGCTTCCTCTTCGACGCCCTGTCGGCCGTCGCCTCCAGCGACCTCTCGCTGCTGGCCACCGGGTGGCCCCTCGGCTGGTTCGAAGCCCACGTCGACGACACTGCACGCCTGCACACCCTCCTGGGGCTCGGCGCCGCCGACCCCGCGGCCCCAGAGGCCGATGGCGACGTCCTGGTCGAGCGCCTGCGTCAGGCCACCCGAGGCCTCGATGACGTCGACGCCGCCTACCGCACCGTCATCGCCTGGCAGGACGCCGGAGGTTCCTTCATCGGGGACAAGGGCCGGGATACTCTCCTGCGAGCCAGGGACGCCATCGCGGACCTGGACGACTTCCACCGCGTGAAGCTCGAGAACGCCCTGGACGGCATCACACGCCTCACCTGGGAGGACCGGCTCGTCGCCTCTGGCCACGGGCTCGGCACCCAGGACGGAGCCTTGGAGGACACCCTGCGCGACGTGCCGGACGAGGTCCTGGTGCTCGAGTGGTCGAACCTCCCTGACTTCGCCGCAAGGGTCGAAGGCATCACGGCCCTGGCCGAAGTCGAAGCCCTGCGGGACTTCGTGCCCGAAGTGAAGCCGAGCGTGCTGGCGCTGCTGCACCGGGAGCGCGACGACGCTGTCGCCCTGATCGCCGACACGAGGGAGCGGCTCCGGGTCGCGCTCGAGGAACCGGCCCTGGTCGAGCTGGCGCGACAGCACTTCGGCTACGTGCCGAACGCAGAGGACCTGGAGCGCCTGCGCTACGCCTGGAGCCTGCACGAGCAGCGCGAGCGGCGGGAGGGCGACGGCAACGCCCTCGGGCGCAGCGTGGTCGACACGTTCGCCCACGACGGACCGGAGAGCGAAGCGGACTTCGCAGCCCACCACCACGCCGTGGACCAGGGTCTGGACTCGGAGACCCAGGACCAGACCCACGAGGAGTGGTTGGCGTCGGGCGAGGACTATGCGGCGGCCAAGGCGGCGGCGGCGGCGATGGCGGGCAGCCTGGCCAGCGTGGCGGTCAGCTTCATCGCGACGCTGGCGACCGGCGGTGCTGCGCTGGCGTTGGCGCCGCAGCTGCTCCAGGCCGTGATCGGGGCCGGTGCCCAGGAGCTGGTCGAGGCGGCGATCATGGGAGACGAGGCGAAGGTTCAGGACGCGGCGCCCGCGCTGGCGGCAGCCTTGGTCCAGACGGTGGTGTCCCGGGGGATGGGCAAGCTCGCCAAGAGCGTGCACGCGGGAGTGTCGGCGACGGAGGCGGCCCAAGGGTTCTATGGGGCGATGGAGGAGGCGTTCGGACCGGCTCTGACGAGCCGGATGAAAGCGACACAGAAGCTGGCGATCGAGCTGCCCTTGAAGGAGTTTCCGAAGGCATATGCCAAGGACCTCGTGATGACGGAGGGGCTGCTGCGTCGGCAGGGGGAAGGGGCCTTCGCTTCCGCCACTGCCTTGGCCGAGAAGGGAGCCGAGAAGTTCCTGGTCTTGTGGGTGGCGGGCGACGGCAAGGACGCCGAGACGCTCAGGCTCACGGCCGGAGCGGAGCTCGTGATCGGCTCAGTCGTCGGCCAAGAGCTCCCGGACGCAGTCGACCTGGCCAAGGCCGGCAGCAAGGTTGCCACCGCTGATCTGAAAGCGAGCAAGACCCAGGAGAAGAAGTGATGACTCTGTTGGCTCTGACGATTGCCTGTTCAACCCCTGAACAGCCCCCCAGGCCCGTGAATTGGCACCGCCAGGTCGCCATGAGCATGGCCTCGGCCGACTACGACCACGAACATCGAGAGAGCCTCCTGTTGGAGTACCACCTCCAGCATCCATGGAACGGGAAGACGGTCGGAGTCTCCGGGCTACACCTGAACTGGGATGAAGACACCGAGCGCTTCGGACTCCTCTTCCCAACGGGTCCGGAGTCGGCCGAGATCATCCATGAAGCCGCGCTGAGACCCGAGGGCGGATCCGCCCAGTTGGCCTACGTCGTGACCTACGACCGCGAGAAGCTCTTCCACCCTCTCGGCGAGAACCCCTTCCGCTACACGTCGCACCACCTCCACGCCGTCGGCGACGACGTCTTCTACGAGTACCGCCTCGACGGCAACTACTTCACCCGCGTCCCCCTCACAGCACCGACTCCCCCCCCACCCCCAACCGCCCCAACACCGCCTCCGCAGCCCTGACCCCGTGCCAGCTCGCCTCCTCGAAGAGGCTCAGGCCGCTCAGAGCTCAGGGTCGTCGGCCCGCCGTAGGCCGTGGTCTGCCAGGTCGACGTCACCACGCCGAGCCCCCGACCCTCGTACCGCACCGAGTCCCACGCCTGGGACACACCGACCGAGTGCGGCGGCTGGTCGCAGTGCAGCTGCGCCACCCGCCAGGGCGCGGTCGCCGGCACGACCCCGGGCGTCGCCACCCCGATCACCCTGCGCACCCGGCCGGGGACCGCCAGGATCACCTGCTCGGCCGTCACCGCCCAGGCGTCGCCGTCCCGCTCCAGCACGACCCGTCGACAGGTGTCGACTGCCCGACACCCACTGTGACGCAAGAGCTTGAGATTGCTCGGGTCGTGACCTGGCACCTCTCGTGCTCAGGGCTGCCGCATGGCC
>CAYFPX010000370.1:0-3823 GCA_964344945.1 uncultured Enterobacterales bacterium | reverse complement strand
ATGACAGGCGCAGGTTGATAAAGCCGGGTCCGGCGATCTCGGCGGCCTCGACCGTCGCCATCGCCGTCAGTCCGTCGGCGATCTTTTCCGCCAGATCACGCGGCTTCATTCCCGCGCCCTTGGCAAGCACCATGGCGGCGTTGGTGGCGACGTCGCCGTGCGTCGGGTCGCGCGGCGGCTCGGCCGAGATGCGGTCGAGGTCGAGCCCCACCCCCCGCAGCTCGACCTGCTCGAACGCCAGCGCGTCCGGGTCCTCCAGGGCCCGCACCGTGCCCTCGAGCCGCACCGCGTCCTCGCCGACCGCCGCGACCACCCCCCGGACGTCCAGGTCCCCGTCCACGAAGCCCACCCCACCGCGCACGGACACCGGCAGCGCGAGCGGCGCGGTCATCCGCCCCTCGAGCACCAGGGAGTCCCCGGTGACGTCCCGCCCCTCGGTCGCCGCCCGCAGACCGAGCGACAGGTCCTCGAAGGCCAGCTCGGTCTCGCCGTCGGCGTAGCGGACGACGCCGTCGTGCACCGCCAGCTCGCCGAGCAGGATGTCCACCGGCAGCCCCTCCCACTCGGCGGGCTCGGCGTCCGGGTCCGACGGGAACATGCGGCTCAGGTCCAGCTCCCCCTGGGCATCGGTCCGAAGGTCGACCACCGGCCGCTCGATGACCACCCGGTCCAGAGCGAGGTCCTTGTTCAGCAGCTCGACGGCCCGCCACTGGACGGTCAGGTGATCCACGGCCACCACCGCACGCCCGGTGCCGTCCTCGAGGGCGATCCCGCTGACCCGCAGGTGCTGGAAGAGGTCGGTGTCCACCTCGCCCACCCGCAGCTGGCCCTCGGCCATCAGCCCGGTGACCTGCTCCGCGATCACCCGCCGCACGAAGTGGTTGCCGCTGGGGGTCTGCAGCCAGAGCACCAGGCCCTCAGCGGCGATGAGCCCCAGCAGCAACAGGACCACGCCCCCGACCAGCAGCCGCCTCAGCCCGCGCCGGACCGGGGCCACGTCAGAAGGCCTCGGTCAGGGCGAAGTGAACGGCCCAGCGCTGCTGCTCGTGGAACTTGTAGTCCTTGTGCCGGGGCGTCTGTGCGACCTCGCCGTAGGGAACCCGCCAGCCGAAGTCGAGCCGGATGGGCCCGATGGGGGTGGCGTACCGGATGCCGGCGCCGACGGTCGGCTGAGGGGGCAGGTGGACGCCGAAGTCAGAGGGCGCCGCCCAGGCCATGCCCCAGTCATTGAAGACCGCCATGCCCAGATCGCCCACCAGGGTGAAGCGCAGCTCCAGGCTGGCCACCATGAACAGCTCCCCGCCATAGGGGATGCAGGTCCGGGACTGGGAGAGGCTCGGGGTGGTCGGGTCGTCTGAGAAGACGCAGACCGTGGGCCCGAGCTGGTTCGACGCCCACCCGCGCACGTCGTTGGAGCCGCCCAGGGTGAAGCGGTAGTTCGGGTGGATGTACGGCTCGTTGTCCGCCAGCGGCCCCCCGCCCAGGGAGTAGGTCTGCGCGTACCCGCCGCCGACCCGCGAGGCGAAGACCGGCCGGTACCGGGCCAGGAGGTTGCGCAGGCCCCGGAAGCGGTGGGGCACCAGGGGCAGCAGGGAGCGGTAGAGGCGCACGTCGGCCTCGGCTCGCCAGAAGGAGAACCCGGTCGGCAGTCCGGCCACGGTGGCACCCAGGGACACGTACTCCCCGTTGCGCGGGCTGGTCAGATCCTTCGTCGACCGCCACAGGTACTGCAGGTCGACATAGGTGAGGTTGTACGACCCGCCGTCGGTGATGGTCAGCTGGTCCAGGAACCACTGCTCCATCGACGTGGTCTTGGCGTTGTAGAGGTCGACCTCGTCGCCGATGCGGTCGGCGTTGTCCAGGGCGTCGTCGAGCTCGCCGGTCCAGCGCTCGATGTGGTAGCCGACCGTGATGCTGTGCCGGGGCTTGAAGCGCCAGGTGAGCGCCGGACCGAGCACGCCACGCAGGTAGGTGGAGATCTGGTCGCGGCCCACCTCGCCGGTCACCCCGAGACGCGGCTCCAGGTTCCGCCGGGGGAAGCGCGGCATGACCAGGCTCGCCTCGGTCAGGGCGAAGACACCGGCGTTGTTGGTGGTCAGGTCCTCGGCCACCGGCACCAGCCGGTTGGAGAAGGTCTTGTAGCCAGCGGCCGCCTCGGCCTCGAAGGTCCACAGGCGGTACCGCACGTTGCTGTTCGTGTACCGGGCACTCACCTGGGCCAGCTGTTCGCCGGACTCGATGCCGACGCCGGTGCCCACCCGGACCTCGTGGAAGGTGGCCTCGCTGAGCTCGATGGCCACCGGGATGATGTTGCCCTCCTGGCTCAGGTCCGGCTTCACCTTGACCAGGGAGAACACCCCCAGCCCGAAGAGCCGGATCTGGGTCTCCGCGAGGGCGTCGCTGCTGTACTTGGCGCCCTTGCGGACCGAGATCTCGTCCTCGATCAGCCCCCGCGGAACGTGCTCGTCGCCGGTGATGGTGACCTCGCCGAAGCGGCAGGCCGGCCCCAGGTCCACCCTGTAGACCACGTCGACGGCGAGCTCCTCCGGGTGGACCGTCACCTCGGAACTCACCCGGACCTTGCCGTAGGCCCGGGCCGCCAGGGCCCGCCGGATGTCGTCGGCGGTGGCCTCGTAGGCGAGCAGGTTGAACCGAACGCCCTCCTGCAGGTCCGCGTTCTTGACCGCCAGGTTGACGATGGGCTGCAGGCCGTCCTCGACCCCTTCCAGGGTGATGGAGCGCACCAGGCTGGGCTCGCCTTCGTGGACCCGGCCCACCACCACCACCGACGGCGTGAGCCGCGGCCGCAGGTACCGCCGGTGGGGCCGCACGTCCCACCCCACGAACTGCGCGTCGAAGAAGCCGTGGTGGGCGTACCAGAGCTCCAGGCGCCAGGCGTCGCGGTAGAGCTCGTCGTAGTCGAGCTCGACCCGGGGGTTCGCCAGCTCGAACTTGTAGGCGAACCAGTTGCTGGCCGGCTGCACCATCGCCGCCCGCAGGGTGTAGTTCGACGTCCCCCGCAGGAAGCGCGTGAGCCAGGGGGCGTCTTCCTGGACCGCGATGGCCTTGACCGTCGGCGCCCGGTAGACCCGCGTGGTCCGCTTGCCCTGGCACCCGGCCAGGAACAGGGCGAGCAGCACCAGGAACCAGCGACGCATGGAGAGCTGGAGCCTATCCGCCGAAGCACGAAGGGCCCGGCCTTGGCCGAGCCCTCCAGAAGTCACGCGGGGCGCTGCCCTACTTGATCTCCTTGTGGAGCGTGTGCTTCCGCTCGTAGCGGCAGTACTTCTTGAACTCCAGCCGGTGGGGCGTGTTCTTCTTGTTCTTCTTGGTGTGGTAGCGGGACACACCGGGCATGCCACTGGAGCGACAGGTCGTGCACTCCAGGTGGATGATGATGCGGCCCTTGTCGGCCTTCTTCGCCATGGTGTGCTCCTACAGCGTCTGCGAGTAGAACTCGACGATGGCCTGCATGTTCGCGGGGAAGGGCAGGTCCTCGAGCTGCGGCTCGGTGGTGAAGAGGCCCTCGCCCTTGGCGGGATCGAACTCGAGGAAGCCGGGCCGCACGCGACCGGTCGACTGCTCGAGGCGCTCGACCATCCAGGGCTTGGTCTTCACGGTCTCGCGCACGCCGACCACGTTGTTCGGCTTGACCGCGTAGCTGGGGCGATCGACGCGCTTGCCGTTCACGGTGATGTGGCCGTGCACGACCATCTGGCGGGCGGCGGGGATGGTCGGGGCCAGGCCCAGACGCCACACCACGTTGTCCAGGCGGCTCTCCAGCAGGGTGACCAGGATGCGACCGGTCGGGCCCTTGCGGCGG
>CAYFPX010000369.1:0-3852 GCA_964344945.1 uncultured Enterobacterales bacterium | reverse complement strand
CAACCTGGTGCCGGACCTGGAGCCGGTGCTCGCCGAGATCAAGTTCAAGGGAGCCGAGTCCAAGCTGCTCGACGTCATCCGCGGCACCTCCTGGCGGCTCCGGGAGCTGTTCAGTGTCAGCCCGATGTCCCGCCAGGACACGGCCACCTCGATCTGGGCCCTGAACGAGCTCAGGTGCCTCGGCTTCGCCGAGAGCGAGGACCTGGACCGCTACCTGGCGCGGGTGTCCTCGCGCATCCTGGGCAAGGCCCAGGGCCTGCTCAAGAGCAACCACTTCGACGTGCTGGAGTGCCACTGGATCTGCCTCGACGACGAGGTCAAGGCCGCGTACCGGAAGATGACCGAGGAGTTCAACGTCGACCGCTACCACGACCTGACCCCCGAGCTGTCCAAGGCCCTGGCCGCCATCCAGAAGGCGCCATGATCGTCCAGTCCGCCGAGCTGCTCGCCAAGAAGGGCGAGATGGCCATCATGAAGAAGGACTACCGCGAGGCCAACCTGTGCTGGGGCAAGGCCATGGAGCTCGTCCCCGGCCGCTCCGAATTCCGCGAGGGCTACCAGCGAGCCCAGGCCCTGCGCCGAGGCTTCTAGCCCCCATCGGCTGCCGCCCGCCCCTGCCCGCCGCCCCCAGCGCCCCGCCTCGACCCCACCCCTCCCTCTCCCGCTGGGATCGCCGCTGTCCTCAGCGAGGGTGCGGCCGCCGGAGGAGCGGGCTGGCTCCCAGGGCAACCGAGGCCAGCCGGAGGCCGGGACGGCCGAGAGGCGAGGCCGACCTTCGCGAGGGCCCCCCGGACGGAGGCCCGAAGCGTGCCCGGGAGCCAGCCCGGTCCTCCGATCAGGCCGCACCAAGCGGGCCTCGCCACCGCCGCCCGAGTCGCCACCAACCCCGAATCACCACCAACCCCGAAGCACCAAGACCGGTCCCAGCAGGACCGGCCTCATGAGTCGAAGAGCAGAACGCACTCAGTGCGCGTGACTCCCCTCCGGCACCACATGAACCTGACGCGGGTCCGGGTGCATGCACTGGTCCGTCGCCGTCACCGGCGGCACCGACGACAGCACCCTGGCCACCACGTGCAGGAACAGCCCCAGGAAGCCGATGGTGATGCCCACCTCGAGGAAGGGCATCCCCAGCGCCTCCTCGGTCTTGTGAACGCTCGGCATGATCAGCAGGTAGAAGTCCAGCCAGATCCCCACCGCCACCACGCTGAGGATGGTGAAGAAGCCCAGCGGCATCTTCTTGATCCCGCGGGACAACAGCGTCGCGAACGGGATGAAGAAGCACATGGTGATGACCACCTTGGACAGGGTCTGCCAGGGCTCCAGCCCGAACCGCACCAGCAGGAAGCCGATCTCCTCGGTCATGTTGCCGTACCAGATCGGCAGCAGCTGCGAGAAGAACAGGTACGTCCAGAAGATGCAGAAGGCGAAGACCAGCTTGCCGAGGTCGTGGTAGAGCGTCGGCGTCACCAGCTTCTCGATCCCCAGCCAGCCCCGGAAGCGCAGGCTGATGAGCCCGGTCCAGATCAGGCCGAGCCAGAAGCTCGCGGCGAAGTACCAGGCGCCGAACATGTTCGTGTACCAGTGCGGCGCCAGGCTCATGACCAGGTCGAAGGCCACGAAGGACCAGATCGTCGCGTAGGACATCAAGAAGATTGGAGCCAGGACGTGGTTCTTCTTCCAGGTCGTCTCGGCCTCGGCCTCGGTGCCCTGCCAGCCGGCGGTCACCTTCGACCACCAGCCCGGCGCCTCGTCACCCAGGGCCTCGCCCGCGGCACCCAGATCCGGGCGCAGGCTGTTCCGGGTGAACACCAGCCCGATCAGGGTGAGCAGGCCGATGCCGCCGATCATGCGCACCGAGAAGAACGGCGTGGTCAGGTAGATCTGCTTGTGGCCGTGCAGCTCGTGCGGGTGGGTGTACCACTCGTAGATGCCGAAGCCGCCCAGCACCAGGAAGAACACCACCAGGATCGCCCACAGGACGGGCATCACCGCGATGAAGCTCTCGGAGATCCGCTTCACCGGCCGGCCCCAGCGGGCCCAGGTCACGTGCATGGCCGCGGCCAGCACGCAGCCGCCCATGGACACACCCATGAAGTAGACCAGGTTGGTGAGCACGATGGCCCGGGTCCTGTCGGCCTGGTCCTCCATGAGGAAGCCGCCGACCAGGAAGAGCACGCCGACGATGATCATCGCCAGAGTGCCCTTCAGGAGCTTGTCCGGGGCCGCCTGGGGTGCCAGGTGGTCCTCTGCGTGGAACGTGGCGTGTGCGCCCATCGTGATGCCCTAGTTTCCGCCGTCGAGCTTCCGGAGGTAGGCGACGATCGCCCACATCTCCTGATCCTCGAGGGCCCAGTCATAGGCGGGCATGATGGCGCCGCCGTTGCGGATGGTCAGGTAGAGGTAGCCGTCAGAGCGGGTCTTGGAGATCCCGGCCGCGCCGGCGAGGGCGAGCCCGGGGACCATGAACCGCTTCTGGCCCTTGGCCGGGTCGTTCTGGGTGACCGGACCGTTGCCGGTGCCGTCGGCGGCGTGGCAGGGGGCGCAGTAGGTCAGGTAGCGCCACTCGCCGCTGGCCAGCTGGGCCTCGTCGGTGGGGTAGGGGTTCTGCAGCGCCTGGCCCGCAGGGGTCAGCCGGTCGGCGTTGGGCACGTAGGCGTTTCGGGAGACCGCGCCCTCGGGCACGCCGCCCATGGTGGTCTCGTAGGCCTTGATGTACTGGGAGTCCATCATGTCCACCAGCCACCACTGGTACGGGTAGCCCAGCGTGTAGTTGGTGAAGGCGAAGATGAGGTAGCCGAACAGGCCCGTCAGCAGACCGCCGATGGCGATGGTCCACTTCCAGTGAGGACTAGGCATTGGCGGCCTCCGTGGCGCCGCTGGCGACGACCTCGATGGCTCCGGTCCCCTCGAAGATGCCCTTCAGGGTCTGCTGGCCCTTGGCGTCCACGCCCTGCACGACGATGCCGAAGTGGTCATCGCTGAAGCGGGGGTCGTGGAGCTCGACGGGCAGCCCGAAGCTCGGGAGCCGGCAGTGGTAGATGAGGCCGAGCAGGGTGGCCAGGCCGCCCCACAGGACCATGCACTCGAAGATGATGACGACCTCTGGCGGGAAGCTCACCACCGGCTTACCGCCGGGGATGGTCATCGGCCAGTCGATGCTGGTCAGCGAGCTGACCAGCAGGCCGAAGATCGCGCCGGCCATGCCGCCGGCCAGGGTCCACCAGCGGACGGGGCTCGGTCGACCCTCCGGGTAGATGGCGTGCTCGATGTCGTGACGGGGGAACGGCGTGCTCACGACCATCTGGTCCGCGAAGCCGGCCTCCCGGGTCTGGGAGATGCCGTTCACCAGGGCATCGATGTGGGCGTAGACCGCCTTGACGTTGGTGCTACTCATGCCGCCTTGTCCTCGTTCAGCAGGGGCGGGTGCATGGCTTCCTTGACCTCCGCGATGGCGACGCTGGGCATCAGCTTCACGAACAGCAGGAACCACATGGAGAACCAGCCGAAGGAGCCCACCAGGATGCCGAGCTCGATGTGGTTGGGCAGGTAGTAGACCCAGGCGCCCGGATCGAACATGTGGGCCAGGGAGCTGGCGATGATGTTGAAGCGCTCGAACCACATCCCGATGTTGATGACGATCGAGATGGCGAACAGCACGGCGATGTTCGTGCGGAGCTTCTTGAACCACCACAGCTGCGGGATGACGCAGTTGCAGGTGAACATCATCCAGTAGACCCACCAGTAGTCGCCGGTGGGCCGGTAGTAGAAGATGCCCCACTCGTAGGGGTTGTCCGAGTACCACGCGACGAACAGCTCGATCATGTACGCGTAGAAGAGGATGTTGCCTGT
>CAYFPX010000368.1:0-3863 GCA_964344945.1 uncultured Enterobacterales bacterium | reverse complement strand
GCCCCTCCCCGCTGTGGACCTGCGGCCTGCTGGCCGGCCTGCTGGCCGGCCTGCTGGCCGGCTGCGGGGACCCCGCGCCGCCGCCGTCGCTCCTCGTCGTCACCTGGGACACGGTCCGAGCGGACCACGCGCCGGACCCGATCCACACGCCACAGCTCTTCCGCCTGGCCGCCCAGGGCGCGACCTTCACCGAAGCCCGCACCACGGCCCCGGTCACCCTGCCCGCCCACGCCTCGCTCTGGACGGGGCGGCACCCGCCTGGTCACGGGGCGCGCAGCAACGGCTGGTTCTCCCTGGACCCCCAGGTGCCGACCCTGGCCGAGACCGCCAGTGCGGCGGGCTGGCGCACCGGCGCCTTCGTCTCCGCGGTGGTGCTCGACCGGCGCTACGGCCTCGCGCGGGGCTTCGGGACCTACGACGACGACGCCACCACCCAGCCCGGCGCCCGCTACTTCGCCGAGCGGCCGGCCCAGGACACGGTCGACGCGGCGGTGGCCTGGCTCCAGGCCCAACCCGCAGACAGCTCGGTGCTGCTGTGGGTCCACCTCTTCGATCCGCACCGGCCCTGGACCGCACCGACCGGGCAGGGCCTCCCGGGCACACCCTATGAGCAGGAGATCGCCTGGACCGACCGCCAGACCGGGCGCCTGCTCGACGCCTGGCGCGACGCCGGCCGCCTGCCCTCGAGCGCCATCGCGGTCACCAGCGATCACGGAGAGAGCCTGGGGGAGCACGGGGAGCACTCCCACGGCTTCTTCGCCTACGACAGTTCCATGCGCATCCCCCTCGTGATCCGAGTCGGGGAGCAGCTGCGGGCCACCCGCCCCGAGTCCTGGGTGCCCGGCCCTGCGTCCCTGGTGGACCTGGCCCCCACCCTGGCGGAGCTGGCGGGGCTGCCCTGGGCGGCGACCGACGGGCGCTCCCTGGTGCCGAGCCTGGTCACGGGCGACGCGGTGCCCCCCCGCTCCCTCCCCCTGGAGTGCGTCACCGGCGCCCTGGAGTACGGCACGGCACCGGTCTTCGCCGTGGTGGACCCGAGCGGCGACGCCTGGTTCGACCTGCCCCGGCGGGAGCACTACGCCGCGGCCGACCCGAACCAGCTCACCAACCTCTACGCCCCCGACCAGGTCGGTCGGGCCGACGCCCTCTTCGCCGCCAACCCCCGTGCCTGGCCCCCCGAGTCCCGAGGCGAGGCCCCCGACGCCGAGGCCCGGGCCCAGCTCGCAGCCCTCGGCTACCTGGACCTGGCGGACCCCATCGCCGACGCCCCCGACCCCAAGGACAGCCTGGCCCTGGTCGCCCTGCGCCAGGGCGGCGGCCAGGCCTGGACCCCCCACCAGGCCCTGCAGCTGGTCGAGGCCATCGAAGGGCCCCAGGCCGAGGTCCCGGTGGTGGTGGAGCTGCGGGTCGACCTGCTGGACCAGGTGGGCCGACCGGCAGAAGCGGACGCACTGCTGGCGGCACGGGCCGCGGACGATCCCGAGGCCGCGGCGGAGCTCGCTCGCCGGCGGGCCCGGAGGGTGGAGCAGCGAGACCTCGCCACCCGGATCCACGCGGCTCGCGCGGCTCGCCCCGAAGATCCGGACACAGCCTACGACCTGGGCGTGGTGCTCCAGGGCCTGGGCGACCTGGCGGGGGCGGCGGAGCACCTGGGCGCCGCGGTGGCGCTCCGCCCGGAGGACGCCGAGGCCCGTGCCGCCCTGCTGCGCCTGCGGCTGGCCCAAGACGACCTGGCGGGAGCCGCTGCGGCGATCGCCCCGGTGCTGGCCGACCCGGCCGCCCACCCCACCCTCGCCTGCGACACCGGCCGGCTGCTGGCCCACCACCTGGACCGCGTCGAGGAGGCCCGGCCCTACCTGGTCGACTGCGCTGCGACCGGAGAGGAGCTGCTCCCCGAGGAGCGGGACTGGGCCCAGGGCCGCTGACCGCAGCGAGCTACTTCCCGCGCAGCCGCGCCCAGATCAGATCCTTGTTCATCCTCGCGATGTTGCCAAGGTGGATGCCCTTGGGGCACACCGCCGCGCACTCGCCGTGGTTCGAGCAGGCGCCGAAGCCCTCCTCGTCCATGGTCGTGACCATGTTCACCACGCGCTCGTTGCGCTCGACCTGGCCCTGGGGCAGCAGGCCGAGGTGCGAGACCTTGGCGCTGGTGAAGAGCATGGCCGAGGCGTTCGGGCAGGCCGCCACGCAGGCACCGCAGCCGATGCAGGTCGCGGCGTCGAAGGCGGCGTCGGCGTCGGCCTTGTTCACGCCGACCACGTGGGCGTCAGGGGCCGAGCCGGTGCGGATGGAGATGTAGCCCCCGGACTGGATGATGCGGTCGAAGGCCGTCCGGTCGACCATCAGGTCCTTGAGGATCGGGAAGGCCTTGGCCCGGAAGGGCTCGATGACCAGGGTGTCCCCGTCGGAGAAGGACCGCATGTGGGTCTGGCAGATGGTGGTCTCGCTCTCGGGGCCGTGGGCCACGCCGTCGACGACGAAGCCACAGGTCCCGCAGATGCCCTCGCGGCAGTCGTGGTCGAAGGCGATGGGCTCCTGGCCCTTGGCCTCCAGGCCCTCGTTGACCACGTCGAGCATCTCCAGGAAGCTCATGTCGGGGCTGGCGTCCACCGCGTACTCGGCGAAGGAGCCCGCATCGCTCGCGCCGTTCTGGCGCCACACCTTCAGCGTCAGCTTCATCTCGGCCTCTACTTGTAGGACCGCTGGGTGAGCTTCACGTACTCGAACTCCAGCGGCTCCTTGTGCATCACGGGGGTGGTGCCGACGCCGGTGAATTCCCAGGCGCTGACGTGGGTGAAGTTCTCGTCGTCCCGGAGGGCCTCGCCCTCCTCGGTCTGCCACTCCTCGCGGAAGTGGCCGCCGGCGGACTCCCGGCGCTCCAGGGCGTCGTGGGCGAACAGCTCGGCCAGCTCGAGGAAGTTGGCGAGCCGCAGGGCCTTCTCCAGGGAGGGGTTCACGCCGGTGGCGCTGCCGGGGATGGAGACCTCGCTCCAGAACTCCTCGCGCAGGGCCGGGATCTCCTGGAGCGCGGCCTGCAGCGAGGCCTTGGTCCGGGCGATGCCGCAGCGGTTCCACATGATCAGGCCCAGGCGGCGGTGGAAGTGGTCCACCGGCTTGGTGCCCTTGACCGCCATGAGCTTGTCGATGCGGGCCTTCACGCCCTGCTCGGCCTCGGCCACCTCGGGGCTCGAAGGGTCCAGGTCCTCCAGGTCACGTCCGCCGGTCCACAGGTAGTCGCCGATGGTGTAGGGCAGGACGAAGTAGCCGTCGGCCAGGCCCTGCATGAGCGCCGAAGCCCCGAGCCGGTTGGCCCCGTGGTCGGAGAAGTTCGCCTCGCCGATCACGTGCAGCCCGGGCAGGTTGCTCATGAGGTTGTAGTCCACCCACAGCCCGCCCATCGTGTAGTGGACCGCCGGGTAGATGCGCATGGGCGTGGAGTACGGGTCCTCGCCGGTGATCTTGGCGTACATGTGGAAGAGGTTGCCGTACTTGGCCTCGACGGCGTCCTTGCCCATGCGGTCGATGGCGTCACGGAAGTCCAGGTAGACCGCGCGGCGCTCGCCATCGACCTGGTGGCCGACGCCCAGGCCGTCGTCGCAGACCATCTTGGCGTTCCGGGCCGCGACGTCCCGGGGGACCAGGTTGCCGAAGGCCGGGTAGCGCTCCTCCAGGTAGTAGTAGCGGTCCGAGTCGGGGATGCTGTTCGGGTCCTTCGTGACGTCGGCCTTGTTCCGGGGAACCCAGACCCGGCCGTCGTTCCGCAGGGACTCGCTCATCAGGGTCAGCTTGGACTGGTAGTGGCCGCTGACCGGGATGCAGGTCGGGTGGATCTGCGTGTAGCAGGGGTTGGCGAAGAAGGCGCC
>CAYFPX010000367.1:0-3935 GCA_964344945.1 uncultured Enterobacterales bacterium | reverse complement strand
TCCACATCACCCGAACGAGACCATCGTGCCTCCGACCTCGGCTGATCGGTCACGTCGCTGTCACCCGCAGTCGGCCAGGTCCTCCAGCTCACGCAGGTGGCTGCGGCGGCGAGCGTTCTGCATCTCGGTGTGACAGCGGTTGGGTTCGCCGTAATGAACCAAAAGCTAAACCGACTGCAATCTTGCGTGGATGGCCTATCTCACGACCTGAGAGATCTGCGTGGCGTTGTCGAGCGCGGACTTGCGAGCATCGATCGGCAACTCGTCGAGATCCGATACCTTCAGACGCTTGGCTTCGAGGTGCTTACCGAGGTTCGCGAGGTCGTGGAGCTGGTTCGAAAGGACCTACTCGCTGAAAAGTCGGCTGTCGTCGCCTCGTGGATGCGCGAGCTGAGCCGAGGTGAGCCGGGGGCTGACCTGCGGACAGCACTTCGCGAGTTGGACCAGGTCCGCCTCTGGCTCGAGCAGACCATCGCTGTTCCTTCCGCCAAGTCTTCCCTGTGGGCTGACGCCGTCATGCGGTACCGCGTGTGGTGTATGGCTGTGGTTGCGCAGGTCGCCGTCGCCCGAATGGCGGGGCAGGACGACAATGCTGCAGCAATGGCTCGGGAAGCTTCGATGAGGAGCTTCGAATGGGTGTCGCGGTGGGCTGGTGTTCTGCTACCGGCCGACGAGTTCGACGGCGTCTTCCGGCTTGGAGCCGAGCCGTTCCGTGGCGCCGTTCAGCTCGAGACCATCGTTCGGTTGTCGACTCTCCAGCTCACGGAACAGCTGCCCGACTTCGACACCATTCGTCGTACCGAGCGAGTTGCCCTGCGGGTTGCTGGCCAAAGGAAGAGCCTGGACAGCAACTGGACGGAACGCTCTCTCCAGGCAGCCGAGTTGCTCGACTTCGGTGCCGAGACACACGCGCGGTTGTCGTCGCTCGCTTCTGAGATGCAGGAGTGCCGAGAGCGGAGACTTGGGTACGACGAGTGGGAAGGGCTTCAGTTCGACACCTCGCGGCCAGAGCTTCGCCTCTTGGAGATGCCGGCATGAGTGACGCATACAGGTCCATCATCGAGGCTGTCGCAAGCGCGCTACGAGTTGAACCGACCTCGCTTGACCGCGCAGGGGAGGAGGCGCTGGCACTGTCCAGGGCCGCGTGCCAGCTGCAGCGCCAGATCGATGCAGGGGACGAACGCGCCACGGCGCTCCAGCTTGGATGGCTGCGGATCGCTGACCCCGCGGCTGGGGTCCAGGCGTTGAGGGCACTCGATCGAAAGTTTGCCAACGGGGTGGACGCCGACTGGCTCCGTGGATGGGCGAACTCAGCACGTCCAGGAAGCGTCCTGCTTCTCGGGCTGCTGGTGCTCATGCCCGAGGACCGTAGCGCAAAGCCTGCGGCATGGGGTTTCCTGGACACCGTCGCCCGAGTGCTGGATGTCGACGACGAGTTCGTTCATCAGTTTTGGGGTTGGTTGAATGGTTCCGCCGATGCGGGACTGGCCTCTTCCGTGGCGGGTATGCTGGATGCGCTTGCGGGAATCGGTGGCCTGGCGCCCCGGCTGGTCATTGCGGCCAAGGCCGACCGGGAGCGTCGAAGCAGACACGGACCCGGGTCCGACTATTCCGCATTCAGGGGGCGGGTGCGCTCGTTGACGATGGAGGCGCAGGAGTGCCTCAACGCGATGAACGTACCGACGGTGCGGGACGACGCGCTCATTCGCTACCTGGAGAGCGACGCCTTTCGACTTACAGTTTTGGGTGAGTTCAAACGGGGAAAATCGACATTCATCAACGCGATGCTTCGTCGCCCTGGGCTCCTTCCCGCGGACGACCTTCCCTGCACCTCGGGGGTCATCGAGATTCACCCGGGTCAGGAACTCGCCTACTTCCGACGTGAGGGACCGTTCGGCGGATGGGAAACTGCAACTGCGGACGACCTTCGCCGACGCGCCGGTGACGCACATGAGCGCCGCTCGCGAAGGCGGAAGGGGGCCACCGAGGAAGCCCGTGTCGGCTACTGGCGAATCGACGTTCCTGATGACCTTCTGGCCGCCGCCAACGTGTCAGTAGTCGACACGCCTGGCCTCGGCGAAGACCCCGCACGAGACCGGATCGCTCGGGCGGAAGCTGAACGCGCTGATGCAGCTATTCTCCTTATGTCCACGCAGCAGCTCGCGTCGAGCCTCGAGGTGGACCTTCTGGAGCGAATGCGGACGAAGGCGGAGGACGTCTTCATTGTTGTCAACTACGCCGACCAGAAGCCGGAATCCGACTGGAACCGGCTGCTCCAGCACGTTGAGGACCGACTGGCTGACGACGATGTGGAGATCCCTCGGGAGCGCATCGTCATGTTGTCGGCAGGGAAGGCCGAGGACGAACTCGGTGCAGGCGCCCCTGGGGAGTGGAACCGACGGGTCGTCGCCTTCTTGGATTGCTTGGTCGCACACTTGCGTCAGCGATGCGGTGCCGCTCGCAGGGCCCGCCTCGGTGAGCACGTCACGGCGTTCATCTCCGAAGGCGAGGCCGGGATGGAGCGCCGTCTCCGTGAGGCTCGCCGGATGAGAGACGAGGTCGCAGATCTGGCCGCTGACCATGCCGCGAAACAAAGCCGGGAACAGGCCGCGCGGCGTTCGCTGAACAAGGCCGTGGGAGCGCTCAAGGACCACCGCAGCGCGGGTGTCACGTTCTCGGACGCCTTCGAAGCGGAATTGCCTCGCATGCTAAACCGCGTCGGGAAGGACCGGGAAAGGTGGAAGTCGGACCACGATCCGATCGGCAGCCCCAAGAAATTCGCCAAGGAGGTCGGCAATCAGGCCCGCGACGCCCTTCTTCTCGAGGTGGAGCGGTGGATCAAGGGAGCTGGAACCACCTTGCTCATGGCGTGCGTGGACGACGCGTCGGAGCAGGCGCGACTAGAGCTACACGATTTCGCGGAGTACGTGGGCGACGCCACGGGAAAAGACGTTGATGATGTCTGGAACGACGTTCGGCTGCAGGCCCTCCAAATCGCGTTTCCCGAGGCTGTTGGAAGCATCGATGCCAGCACGGTGGTGATGGGCAATGTCGTTGCTGGCGTCGTGTCGCTCATCCTCGGCTACGTCATCGCGGACATCGTCCTCTACTACATTCTCGGGCTCATCACCGGGTTCCTCAATCCCTGGCTGCTTGCGGCTGCTGCGGTCGTGGGCATCGCGGCCTACCTATTCAAGGGCAAGGAGTACGTGAAGGGATGGGTTCGGAAGAAGATATTCAAGAAGATCGAGGACGAGCTGACCTCCGACGCACGGAAGGCCGAGATCAAGACCGCGCTCAAGGACGCCGTGCGCGATCTGTACCAGCGCCACGCCGACGGCTTCGAGAGGGCTGGTCAGGAACTCCTAAAGGAAGTCGAATTCCAGCAGCGTGAGGCAGAGAGGCGAGTTCGTGAAGCAGAGGAACGGCTGGGCCGTGAGGCTGCTCTTCGTGACGAGGTCGCCCGTCTCGAACGCCTCGCGTCCGAAGCGGGAAGCCTCCTGGCCAAGCTCAGGGCAGGCGTAGCGTAGCAGTCCTTGCAAGCATGTGGAGATTGGTTGACGGGGAAGGCCAAGCTTGACATGTTGGATGGCACCAGCGCACCCACGCCACCGTCGCGAGTCCGGACGGTCGCCTCTCGGGGCAGGCGGCGCTGGTATCCGGAGATTCCACCGGGAGGACTTCGTGCTCGTGACCCCTCGACTCCCTCTGGGAGGCGCTTCTCCAGCGGCGGTGCTCGCCGGGACGGTCATGGCATGCCCACCAGGACCATGGAGAGTCCGATGACCAAGAAGCCCCAGGGCCCGACCCAGGACCAGCTCGACAACCGTGCCGCCCAGCTCGACCGCAAGAACCCCCGCTACTGGCGGTCGCGCGGCCTGTGACCCTGCCCCGAAGTGCCGGACCACCTGCTAAGCAAGATCAGGAGGTCTGAT
>CAYFPX010000366.1:0-4079 GCA_964344945.1 uncultured Enterobacterales bacterium | reverse complement strand
GTCGAGGACACCCCCGAGATCAGCCTGGCGCTCTCCAGCGAGCCCCCACCCCGGGACCCGGTTCCCCAGCGCCTGCCACCCTTGTCGGCCCCGGTCCTGCCCCCGACCCCCAAGGTCGAGCCAGAGCCGCCGGTGGTCCAGGCCCTGCCCACGCCGGTCCAACCCAGCGATCCGCCGGCGATCGCCGTGCCCGACGAGCCCGTCATGCCGACCCCGGCGGCCGCCAAGGGCGGCAGCAGCAGCACGATCCTGAGCCGTCAGGCCGACCTGGGAGACCTGCACCTGCCGGGCTCGGTCGGCGTGAAGAACGACCCGAGCCGGGAGGCCGAGCTCGGCGCCGGCAAGTGGACCGAGACCGGCGGCCGCTCCTTCGAGGAGCTCGCCAAGAGCCTGCCCGACACCCCGGTCCGCGAGCTGGTGATCGAAGGCGGCGGACCGCCCTGGGGCCGCATCCTGTTCGTGGCGGCGCTGCTCTTCCTGGCCGGTTCGTGGTGGTTCTCCCAAGAGCCGGAGCCCTCCGAGGCGCCCGAGGCCGCCAGCACCCAGGCCCCGCCCCAGGTCCTGCCCACCCGGGTCCAGGCCAGTGCAGCGGCCGCCCAGGTGACCGTCACCACCACCCCCGACGGCGCCCTGCTCACCCTCGACGACCAGGCCGTCGGCCGCGCACCGACCGCGGTGACCGTGCCCGACGACACCGAGCCCCACGAGCTCTGCGCCGTCAAGGACACCCTGAACACCTGCCGGACCCTGACCGCCGAGGAGCTCCTCGCCGAGGACCCGTACCACCTGGATCTCAACGCTGCCCCCTGACTCCGCGCTGGTCGAGCGGGCGGCCGGGCTCCCCACCGGCAGCGGCGTCTACCTGTTCAAGGACGCCGACGACGCGGTGCTCTACGTCGGCAAGGCCAAGAACCTCCGAGCCAGGGTGCGCCAGTACCTGGCGGGCCAGGACGAGCGCTTCATGGTCCGGTTCCTGGTCGCCCAGGCCCGAGGCGTCGAGGTCGTGCTCACGGACAGCGAGAAGGAGGCGCTGATCCTCGAGAACACGCTGATCAAGCGCCACAACCCCCGCTACAACGTCAAGCTCCGGGACGACAAGAACTTCCTCCACCTGCGCATCCACCCGCGCAGGACCTGGCCCCGCTACACCCTGGTGCGCCGGATCAAGGACGACGGCAGCCGCACCTTCGGCCCCTACAGCTCCGCCCAGCGAGCCCGTCGGACCCTGGACTTCGTGCACCGCACCTTCCAGCTGCGCACCTGCACCGACTCGGTGCTGAACAGCCGCAAGCGGCCCTGCATGCTCTACCAGATGGGCCGCTGCGTGGCGCCCTGTGTGGACGGCTTCACCTCCGAGGCGGCCTACAACGAGCTGGTGCGGGACTCGATGCTCTTCCTGCAGGGCCGCAACACCGAAGTGGTCGGCCGCCTGCGGGAGCGGATGCGTGAAGCGGCAGAGCGAGAGGACTTCGAGGAGGCCGCCCGCCTGCGGGACCTCATCCAGACCGTGGAGCGGACCCTGGAGCGGCAGCGGGTGGTGGATCGCGGCCTCGGGGACCGCGACGTCTGGGGGGTGTTCCAGGAGCTGGACCGCGGCGTCGCCGTGGTGCTGCCGGTCCGCAGCGGCATGATGCTGGAGCCTTCGATCCTGCCCTTCGAGGGTCTGCTCGAGGAGCTGCCGGAGCTGCTCAGCAGCCTGCTGAACACCTGGTACGGCGACAGCACCATCCCGCCGGAGGTCCTGGTGCCGGTGCTGCCGGCCGACGCGGAGCCCCTGGGCGAGCTGCTGACCGAGGCCGCCGGCCGCAAGGTCCGCCTCCACCAGCCCCAGCGGGGCGACAAGGTCCGCCTGCTGCGCCTCGCCGAGCGCAACGCCCGGGATCGGTACCAGCGGGACAACGCCCGCGCCGACCGCCTGCGCCGGGCCCTGTCCGAGCTCCAGGAGCTGCTGGACCTGCCCCAGTTCCCCCGCCGGATCGAGTGCTTCGACAACTCGAATCTCCAGGGCGACCACCCGGTCTCCAGCCAGGTGGTCTTCCTGGACGGCGAGCCGGCGAAGAAGCACTACCGGACCTACAAGATCCGCACCGTCGCAGGCTCCGACGACTACGCCACCATGGCCGAGGTGCTGGGCCGGCGCTTCCGCCGAGCGACCGAGGAGGGGTTGTTTCCCGACCTGCTCGTGGTCGACGGAGGCAAGGGCCAGCTCAACGTCGCCCTGCGGGTGCTGGAGGAGCTGGGACTCTCCAGCCAGCCGGTCATCGGCCTGGCCAAGCCCCGGACCGAGAAGCGCCGTGGCGACGCCGATCCGGTCGACAAGATCATCGTGCCGGGTCGCCCGGAGGCCATCCGCCTACCGGACCACCACCCCACCCTGAACCTGCTCCGGCACCTCCGGGACGAGTCCCACCGCTTCGCCATCCGCTTCCATCGCAAGGTCCGGCGCAAGAGCACCCTGCAGTCCGTGCTCGAGGAGATCCCCGGCATCGGCCCGGCCCGGCGCCAGGCCCTGCTCAAACACTTCGGCAGCGCTCGCGCCCTGGCCGGCGCCACCGTCATCGAGCTCTCGGCGGTGCCCGGCATCGGCCGCACCACCGCCCGCCAGATCCGCGACGCCCTGGACCGGGCGCAGCAGTGACCTACAGGGCGAGATCCTTGATCTTGTCCTCGACCTGGCCTTCTTCGGCGTTGCCCTGGTTGGTCCAGTCGATGACCATCTCCTGGTCGATCAGGTAGACCATCGGCGGCAGCGACGCCCAGCTCGCGGTGCTCACGCTGCCGTCCAGCGGCTTGTAGAGCACGTTGCCGATGCCGTAGGTCGAGGCCCAGGTCGCGGCGTCGTCGACGTCGGCCTGGGTGGAGCTGGCGTCGGTCAGCAGGAACGCTGCGTGGGCGAGGCCGTACTTGTCGGCCAGGGCCTGGCTCCAGCCGCTGATCTCCTGGAATTGCGGATCAGCGCCGTCGCCGAAGGTGAGCAGGATCACCGAGCCGTACTGCCGGTAGAGCGCCCAGATCGCGTCGCTCTGGTTCGGGGCCTTGAGGTTGTAGGCGACGTCGCCGGAGCCATACCCGGTGCCTTCGATGTCCAGGCCGGTGTCCCCGGTCTCACCCGAGTCCACCCCGGAGTCGTCGCCGGTGTCCGTGTCCTGAGTGTCCTGGGTGTCGGTGGGCGTGTCGCCGGTGTCGTCGGGGAAGAAGAACGGTCCGGTGTCGTTCGGGGGCGGCACGCTGTTGCCGGCACCGCCGAAGCCGTCGTCGTCTCCGGAACAGCCGAGGCCGAGGGCGAGGAGGGCGAAGGTCGTCATCGCCGGGCACGATAGCATCGCCTTCGATGTCCCTCGACGACGCCCGCGCCGCCCTCGCCGAGGCCCGCCGGGTGCTGGTCGTGACCGGCGCGGGCATCTCCGCGGAGTCGGGCATCCCGACCTTCCGAGGAGAAGGAGGTCTCTGGGAGGGCCACCGGGCCGAGGAGCTCGCCAACCTCGACGCCTTCCGCCGGGACCCGGCGAAGATCTGGCGCTGGTACCGCTGGCGTCGCTCGATCTGCAACGACGCACTCCCGAACGCCGGTCACCGCGCCCTCGCGGCCTTCGAGGACCGTCGGGCGTCCCACGCCGGCTGGACCCCGGACGCGGGCTTCGCCGACGCGCCGTTCCTGCTCGCCACCCAGAACGTCGACGGCCTGCACCCCCGCGCCGGCGGCCGCTTGCGGGTGGAGATGCACGGCAACATCGACACCGGGCGCTGCTCCGGCTGCGGCGAGGTGGCGCCCCTGGCCGAGGACCCCCGGAATCCAGCCCACCCCGTGCCGCCCTGCGCCGCCTGCGGCGCGGCCCTGAGGCCCCACATCCTCTGGTTCGGCGAGTCCTACTGGCCCGGCGTGCTCGAGCTGTGCATCCACCACGCCGAGCGGGCCGATGCGTGCCTGGTCGTCGGCACCAGCGGCATGGTGTGGCCCCCCACGGCGATCGCCCTGCGGTCCAAGGAGTGCGGCGCGACGCTCATCGACGTGAACCCCAACCCCAGCCAGGTCACCCCCCACGCCGAGCAGGCCATCGGGCTCGGCCTCGTCGGGATCG
>CAYFPX010000365.1:2522-4084 GCA_964344945.1 uncultured Enterobacterales bacterium | reverse complement strand
AGGGCGAGGGCGGCATCGGCCGCATCGGTGGCGACCCCATCATCCTCGGTGCCCTGGACAAGTCCCTGATCGACGCCGTCATCAAGCGGCACATGAACCAGATCCGGTACTGCTACCAGCGCGAGCTGAACAAGAACCCGAACCTGGGCGGCAAGATCACCGTCAAGTTCGTCATCGCCAAGGACGGCTCGGTCAGCTCCGCGCAGACCAAGACCTCGACGATGAAGAACCCGGCGGTCGAGAGCTGCATCAACTCCCGGTTCATGCGGTTCAAGTTCCCCGAGCCCAAGGGCGGTGGCATCGTCATCGTCTCCTACCCCTTCCTGTTCGCCCCCGGGTAGGCCGAGCGGTTACCGAATCCTGACGGGGCCCCGAAACACTCGGGGCCCTTGTCGTGGTAGGTGGACCGAACCCCGTCTTCCGTGCTGAGGATCCCGATGAAGCGGATGCTGTTGCTCTCCCTGCTGGCCGCTGGCGGCCTGATGCTGCCCGAGCTGGCCTATGCCCAGGGCTACGACGATCTGGACGAGACCGCCGAGGAGGACACCGCTGCGCCGTCCCGCCGTGGCCGCGAGCGCGAGGTCCGCGAGGTCGTCAAGGGCATCTACGCCAAGTCCAACGTGGGCGGCGCCAGCTACCTGCTCAACTTCCGCGGCTGGGTCCGCAACGGCACCGCCGTCGGCCTGACCGTGGGCATGGACTTCATGGACCGGGAGACCCTGAGTGTCGCCGGTGAGCTGACCTTCAACCAGGGCATCCACAACGGCGTCGACTACCTGACCCAGGGCGACTACGGCTGCCAGCAGCTCGGTGGCAGCGCGCCGTGCGTCCAGGGCGACCTCCGGACCTACATCCTCCAGGGCGCCCTCGAGGCCAGCTTCTACCCCCACCGCCGCATCGGCCTGGGCGGCCGCCTCGGAGCCGGCGTGCTCCGCTCGCCCCTGCTCATGGACGAGCTCGCCTACCAGACCCAGGTGCTGAGCGAGTGGAACATGGCCGTCGACCCGGGCTACCACAACCGCTTCAAGCCGCTGGCCCTGGTCGGGTTCACCTTCGAGTACTACACGAAGCTCTCCCACTTCAGCGTGGGGATCGACGCAGACCTGTTCTACGCGTTCGGCTTCGACCTCGGTGCGAACTGGACGGGTTACTTCAAGTACACCTTCTGATCCGGGCCGTCGCGGGCGGCACTTGCGCCTCCCCCGCTCACGGGACTACGTGACATCCCGGATCTCGCCGTGGAGACCTGGATGTCCCGCTCCCTCTCACTCACGCTCGCCTCTGCCTTCGCCCTCTCCGCTTGCGGGGGCCTGACCTCGACCGTGCCCGACGCGGACGACTACCTCGCCAACGACAGCGGGACCGGCATCGCCATCATCGGCGATCTGGCCATCAACCCCGAGGCCGTCGACTTCGGCTACGTGGCGCCGTCCTTCACCCAGGAAGAGGTCCTCACCCTCACCAACGTGGGCGACTACCTGGTCACGGTGGCGGACTTCTCGATCGTGGGCGAGGGCGTCTTCGAGATCACCGCGCTCACCCTGGAGGACACGGAGTTCCAG
>CAYFPX010000365.1:0-2412 GCA_964344945.1 uncultured Enterobacterales bacterium | reverse complement strand
AGGTCCCGCTGACCGGCACCAGCATCGACACCGACACCGGTCCCACCGACACCGACACGAACACCGACGGCTCCGGCGACATCGTGGCCGTGCCCTCGGCCATCGACTTCGGCGAGCAGGACATCGGCAACACCAGCGACCCGATCCCGGTCGAGCTCACCAACGACTCGGGCACGAACATCGCCATCACGGGCTTCGAGTTCTCGGACACCATCTGGGGCTGGAACAACGACTTCAACCTGCCCTGGATCATGGAGCCGGGCGAGACGGTCACGGCCTCCTTCACCTACTCCCCGACCGCCGAGCAGGCGGACCACGGCTCCGCCACCGTCGTGACCGACGACGCCGCCATCTCCGGCGAGGTCACCCTGGTCGGCACCGGCGCCGACCTGTGCGACATCTGCGCCCCGCAGATCTACGTGAGCGTGGGCTACGCCATCGCCGACTTCATCAGCCTGCTGGGCTTCCCCGACCAGCGCAACGTGATGATCCAGAACACCGGCGACGAGCCCCTCGAGATCACCGAGATCTACGTCAACAACGACGCGCAGGGCGGCGACTTCACCATCTCCGGCTGGAGCGCCGCGACCGCCCCGGTCACGGTCGATCCGTACCAGTCCTACAGCTTCGACGTCTCCTACACGGCGACCACCATCGCCTTCGACCTGCCGAACGCCGGCGCGGACATGAACATCCTGCACATCAAGTCCAACGACCCGAACTCGCCGGACTGGGGTGTGGAGCTGACCGGGCTGGGCTTCGCCGCCAACTGAGCGCAGCCTTGGGCATTATTGACCGACCCCCGGGCCTCGGATAGACGCCCGGGTCTCGGCGGACTGAACCGCCAAGCAACCGTACGAACGCACCCCCGGGTGCGGTCCAATGCGAGGACATCATGAACCAGTCCCCCGGGCTGCTCGGTCGCAAGATCGGCATGACCCAGTTCTTCAGCGACGACGGCGCCGTCGTCCCCGTCACGGTCGTCGAGGCCGGCCCCAACGTGGTCGTCTCCATCAAGACCGACGACAGCGACGGCTACAACGCCGTGCAGCTCGGCTTCGACGAGCAGAAGGCGTCGCGGGTCAACAAGCCCGAGACCGGCCACTTCGAGAAGGGCGGCGTCGCCCCCCAGAAGTTCGTCCGCGAGATCCGCATCCCCGACGGCGGTGCCTACAGCGCCGGCCAGGAGCTCGGCGTGAACGACGTGTTCACCGAGGGCGAGAAGGTCGACGTCACCGGCACCTCCAAGGGCCGCGGCTTCGCCGGCGTCATGAAGAAGTACAACTTCGCCGGCTTCCTGCGCACCCACGGTACCCACGAGTTCTTCCGCCACGGTGGCTCCATCGGCACGCGCCTCACCCCCGGCCACGTGGCCAAGGGCCGCAAGATGCCCGGCCAGATGGGCAACAAGAAGGTCACGGTCCAGTCCCTGACCCTCGCCCGCATCGACGCCGAGAAGAACCTGCTCTACATCAAGGGCGGCATCCCCGGCCCCAACGGCGGCTACGTCGTCGTGCGCAAGGCCGTGAAGTAGTGCCCCGAGACCCGGTCGCCGAAGTCCGGCGCTGGGTCGACGACATCGTCGTCGCACTCGACCTGTGCCCGTTCGCAGCGGCCCCGCTGCGAGCGGGCACAGTCCGTTTTGTGGCCAGCCGTGCGGGTGACCTCCAGGAGGTGCTCGCGGAGGTCCTGAGCGAGGCCCAGACGCTCGCGCAAGGCGACGCAGGCACCACGACCCTGCTCGTGCTCCCGGCCCACGCCGAGGACTTCGAGGACTTCCTCGACCTGGTCCACGCCTCCAACGACCTGCTCGCCGCGACCGAGCTCTCCGAGGAGGTGCAGCTCGCGCACTTCCACCCGGACTATGTCTTCGAGGGGGTCTCGCCCGAGGACCCGGCGAACAACACGAACCGGGCGCCGTGGCCCGTCGTGCACCTGATTCGGGTGGCGGACGTGGCGGCGGCGGTGGCGGGTCATCCAGACCCGGAGGGGATTCCGGCTCGGAACATCCGGTTGATGCGGGACCGGGGCTGAGACCAGCTCGGCGCTCCGGTCCGGGCTGATCGGCTCCGCGCGGGGCTCAGCGGGGCCGCTTCGGGCCCCCGTCCGGGGGGCCTCGCCGAAGGTCGGAATCGCCTCCGTCCTTCCAGGACTCCCGGCCGTACGGTCCCTCCCTGCGGTCGGGCTTTCGCCCCCCCTGCGGGGTCTCCTCCATTGCCCCGCTGAGCCCCGCGCTGCGCCTGCGCCCTCCCCTGCGCTCGGGTTGGTGAGGCCTGCGGGCCCAAGGACGTTGGCAGCGCCACCACTCGCTGCGAAGGCGCGGCCGCCGGAGGAGCGGGTCTGCGCCCGGGGCAATCGAGGAGACCCCGCAGGGGGGGCGAAAGCCCGACCGCAGGGAGGGACCGTACGGCC
>CAYFPX010000364.1:3623-4094 GCA_964344945.1 uncultured Enterobacterales bacterium | reverse complement strand
GCGGGGGGGGGTGGGGCTGGACCTCGACCGGATGGAGGGCTGGGCCGGGGAGCTCGGGCTGGGCGGCACCGTCGACCTGGACCTGCAGGCCGGGGGACCCCTGGCGGCGGTCGCTGTGGAGGCGCGGGTGGACACCCAGGGCGGCGGTGTGGGGCTGGAGGGCGTCCTGGACCTGGCGGCGGAGACGCCCACCTGGACCGCGGCCCTGCAGACCGGGGGCTTCGAGTGTCAGGGCCTGGTCGATGCGGTGACCGAGTCTCTGCGCTTCAACGCCTCGCTCGAGGCCCGCGGCACGGGGCTGGCGTTCCCGGACGGGGTCGAGGCCACTGGTGAGCTGGTGCTGAGGCCGTCGGTCGTGTGGGGCTACCCGGTGGAGGAGGGCACCGCTCAGCTGCGCTGGACCGAGGGTCGGGGCGTGGTCGAGGCGGTCGATGTGGGCATGGGCTGGGGTCGGGCCACGGGCCAGGGCGA
>CAYFPX010000364.1:1454-3613 GCA_964344945.1 uncultured Enterobacterales bacterium | reverse complement strand
CCTGACGACCGTCCAGCTCGACCTGGAGGCCAGGGTCCACGACCTCGCGGGGCTCGCGGTCTTCGGGGTCGAGGGCATCGACGGGACCGCTCGGGCCTCGGGTCGGCTGGACGTCGACTGGAGCGGCGTGGAGGCCGAGGTGGGCTTCGATGGCACCACCCACGTGCGGACCGCGGACGTGATGGAGGTGGTCCAGGTCGGCGGCTATCAGGGCACGGTCCTGGCGGTCGTGATCGGTGCTTCGGTCGAGGTCTCGGGAGAGGGGCAGGCCCAGGACATCGACGTGTCCGGGGCTCTGATCGAGCGTGTCGCCGTGAGGTGGGGGGCGGACGTGCGGGAGGACGGCGCCTTCACCTGGCGGGCGAACGTCCAGGGGGGAGCGCTGGACGTCGGCGGCTTCCTGGGTGTGCAGGGCATCGGCGGTCTTGCGACCGGGGAGGACGACGGGATCTCGGAGCCGCGGATCCTGGCGGACCTCACGCTCTTCCAGGCGCACCTGGGCGCCATCCGGGGCGACACGGGCAAGCTGGTGGTGGGCCTTCAGGGCGATGATCTGCAGGCCAGCCTCGCGCTGGAGGAGGACGGCGAGCGTCGGTTGGCGCTGCGGGCGCGAGGGGAGCTCGACACCGGGGCCTACGAGGTGGCCCACCTCGCGCTGGTGCCGCCGGATGCGGCGCCGTGGACGAATCCGGCGCCGCTGTCGGTCCAGGTGGTCGAGGGTGGGGTTCGGGACATCCAGGTGATGCTGGCGAGCGAGGCTGGACAGCTGGCGGTGAGTGGGGACTTCGTGGCTGGGGAGCGGGTCGATCTCGAGGCGGTGGTGGAGGGCTTCCAGCTGGACTGGATCGAGGCGCTCTTCTCCGACTCCACGGGTGGCTGGCAGGGCACGGCCGCGGCCACGGTGCGGCTGGAGGGGGAGGGGCCGGAGACCCGGCTCGACGCGCACCTGGCCCTGGAGGACTGGACCATTCCCGAGCAGCTGGAGGGGGTGGATCTGGAGCTGGCCCTCGCGGGGGTGGGGGACCACCTCGGCGTGGAGGCCTTGATCAGCGACGACGCCGAGCCCCTGTTCTGGGGCGGTGGTGCCCTGCCGGTGTCCGTGGACCTGGCCGCGGCGGGCCCGGTGCCGGACGGGCTGCTGGATCTGCACCTCGAGGGGGGGCCCTGGGACCTGAACGACCTGGCGGCCCACCTGCCGAGCCTGGCGGGTGTGGGGCCGGGCCAGGGGAGTGGTGAGCTTCGGCTCAGCGGGAGCCTGGCGGCGCTGGTGATCGACGTGGCGCTGGGGCTGGAGCTCGGGGTGGGGGCGCCGGCGGAGTACCTGCGTCTCGATCTCGACCTGCACAGCGAGGGTGGTCGCATCGAGACCCGCGGTGAGGCGCGGCAGTCCGGGGTGCCGCAGGTCTTGCTCGAGGGCACCGCGGAGACCGGGCTCCAGCAGGTGATCCGGGCTGCGGTGGACGAGACGGCGGTGTCGCCGGACACCGCGCTGAGCGAGACCTGGGCGCGGGCCCTGGATGTCCGGGTGGTGCCGGTGAACCTGGACCTGGCGACCTGGGTGCGGGCACTCGAGCTCGATCTGCCCATCCAGGGGTTGCTGGCGGGGGGCATCCGGCTCACCGGTCGGGCGGATCGGCCCGACGTGGTGGTGGGGCTGCAGGTCACGGACCTGGTGATGGCGGAGGTGCCGGTGGCGCCAGCGGTCCTGGCCATGGCGCCCGACGACGAGGGCTATCGCACGACCGTGATGCTCGGGGCTGGGGATGGGAGTCTGGCCGTGCGCGGCTTGGTGCCCTTCGACTTCGAGGCTCCCGAGCCCTTGGACCTGGGCGTCGAGCTGGCTCGTGAAGGGCTGGACCTCGCGGTGGAGGGCGAGGACATCCCGGTGGCGCTGCTCCAGCTCTTCGATCCGGGCATCACCGAGCCCGCGGGGGTGCTGGAGATCGCCGGGGTCGTGGGGGGGAGTGTCGCCGCGCCGGATCCGGTCATCGGGTTCTCGGTGGTGGACGGCGGCTTCAACTACGAGCCCTTGTTGGTGACGTACTCCGACCTCGATGTGCGGGTCGTGTTGGACCACCAGGAGTTGGCCATCGAGCGGGGCTCGGTCCTGACCGAGCCGATGTACGTCGACACGCGCTCGGCGCTGCGGGACTTCACCC
>CAYFPX010000364.1:0-1402 GCA_964344945.1 uncultured Enterobacterales bacterium | reverse complement strand
AGGGGGACAAGCGGGTCATCCTGGTGGACGGCGAGCCCCTCGGGGGCATCCTGCTGGGGGGGCGTGCCACCCTGGGCCTGGACGGCTTGAGGGACGTCGAGCTGGACATCGGGAGCCACTTCGCCTGGGTGATGGACACCCAGGCGCTGGTCATCGCCTACACCGGGGACATCACGGTCACGGGAGACTGGCCGGCTCTGGTGGTCCAGGGCGACGTCGGGCTGGACAAGTTCCGCTACGTCTTGGATGCGCGGGCCTACCTGGGGCAGTCGGGTCTGCGGCTCGATCCGAGCCTCGCGATCGTGCGCCCCGGGTACGTGTCGCGTCCTGCGCCGCCGCCGGAGCCGGAGTTCTGGGAGGCCTGGGACATCCGTTCCGCCATCGATCTGGGGTTCAACACCAAGGTCAAGGTCGAGGTCCCGCTGGACACCTCCTACGGCACCCTGACCGCGTCGGCGTCGAACGTGCAGTTCGACAGCTTCGTCCGTGGTGAGGTGGACGTCGTGGTGCACGGGTACGACGTCTACGCCGAGGGTGCGGTGGAGACCTTCGAGGGCACGACCCGGATCCTGGGCAAGTCCTTCGGCATCGAGCGGGGCCTGGTCACCTTCGCCGGCAGCGACATCGCGAATCCCGCGCTGGACATCCAGGCCACCCACGAGACCGCCCAGTTCGGGGACATCTCCGTCAAGATCTCCAACAACGTCGAGCAGCTGGCCATGGCCTTCGACTCGACCGCGGGGTGGTCGGAGACCGACATCGTCTCGATCCTGTTGTTGGGTCGTCCGACCACCCAGCTGTCGCAGTCGGAGGGGGGGAGCTCCGTGGAGGCGCTGGACATCGCCCTGGGCATGGTGGCGGGTCAGGTCGAGAAGCTCGCGGGCGACAACCTCGTGGACACCATCGAGATCGAGACCAGCAGCGAGGCCGCCCTGGAGGGCGTGAAGGTCGGCTGGGCCCTGGGCCGGAACCTGTTCTTCACCCTCAACTACACGGCCACGACCGACGACGACGAGAACAAGATCGAGGGGACCCTGGAGTGGATCCCGGCGCGGTCGGTGCACTTCACGGCGACGACGGGGGATCAGGGGCAGTCGGCGTTGGAGGTGTTCAAGGTGTGGAAGTTCTGAGCGCGGTGGCTTGGGGCCCAGATGGAGCGATGACCGCTGAGCGGCCATCTCTCGCCTTGGGCCGGGCCCAGTGGGAGCGATGACCGCTGAGCGGCCATCTCTCGCCTTGGGCCGGGCCCAGACGGAGCGATGACCGCTGAGCGGCCATCTCTCGCCTTGGGCCGGGCCCAGACGGAGCGATGACCGCTGAGCGGCCATCTCTCGCCTTGGGCCGGGCCCAGTCGGAGAGATGACCGCTGAGCGGCCATCTCTCGCCTTGGGCCGGGCCCAGT
>CAYFPX010000363.1:0-4115 GCA_964344945.1 uncultured Enterobacterales bacterium | reverse complement strand
AGGGCGGCCGCAAGCACCCCCAGCAGGAGTTCCTGCAGATCGACACCACCAACATCCTCTTCGTCTGTGGCGGCGCCTTCGTCGGCCTGGACAAGGTGGTGGAGCAGCGGGTCAACAAGGTCGCCATCGGCTTCGGCGGCACCGACCCCAAGGAGCGCAAGGAGTACACCCCCAGCGAGCTCCTGGCGATCGTCGAGACCGAAGACCTGCTGCGCTTCGGCATGATCCCGGAGTTCATCGGCCGCGTGCCGGTGCTCGCCACCCTCGACGAGCTCGATGAGATCGCCCTCGTGGAGATCCTGACCCGGCCGCGCAATGCCCTGACCAAGCAGTACCAGAAGCTCTTCGAGATGGAGAGCGTCCAGCTGACCTTCACCGAGGGTGCGCTCAAGGCCGTGGCGTCGGAGGCCATCCGCCGCAAGACCGGCGCACGTGGCCTGCGAGCCATCATCGAAGAGATCATGCTGGACGTGATGTACGACCTGCCGTCCAAGACCAACGTCAAGGAGTGCGTGATCTCCGAGGAGACCGTGACCCAGGGCAAGCAGCCGATGCTGGTCTACGAGGCAGAGTCGGACTGGAGCGCCTGAACCTCCTCAGGCGCCTCCTGGAGGCACGATGTTCTTCAAGGACAGGAAGTCGGACGGCAGCCAGGTCCTCCCGCTGCTGCCCCTGCGCGACCTGGTCGTCTTCCCCTACATGGTCGTCCCGCTGATCGTGGGCCGCGAGAAGAGCATCGCGGCCCTGAACGAAGCGAGCCGCGCCAAGGAGGAGATCTTCCTCGCCGCCCAGAAGAAGGCCCGGACCAACGATCCCGAGCCCGAGGACATCTACGAGCACGGCACCACCGCGGCGATCATGCAGATGATCCGCCTGCCCGACGGCACGGTGAAGGTCCTGGTCGAGGGTCGGCGCCGGGCAAAGGTCCAGCGCTACCTCAACAAGGACGACATCTTCCGGGTCGAGGTCGCGCCGCTGGACGACAGCATCGGCGAAGACGTCGAGATCGAGGCGCTGATGCGCTCGGTCAAGACCGCCTTCGAGCACTACGTGAAGCTCAACAAGAGCCTGCCGCCGGAGATGCTGCTGCAGGTCTCCGCCACCGAGGAGCCCGGCAAGCTCTCCGACACCCTGGTCCCCAACCTGAACATCAAGCTCGAGGAGCGCCAGAAGCTCCTGGAGACCTCGGACCCGTCTGTCCGCCTCGAGCGGCTCTTGAAATTCCTGCAGTCGGAGATCGAGATCCTGCAGGTCGAGCGGAAGATCAAGAGCCGCGTCAAGAAGCAGATGGAGAAGAGCCAGAAGGAGTACTACCTGAACGAGCAGATGCAGGCGATCCAGAAGGAACTCGGCGAGAAGGACGAGTTCCGGAACGAGCTGCAGGAGCTCGAGCAGCGCATCCTCGACAAGGACATGAGCGACGAGGCCACCGGGAAGATCACCCGGGAGCTGCGCAAGCTGAAGCTCATGAGCCCGATGAGCGCCGAGGCCACCGTGGTCCGGAACTACATCGACACCATCCTCAGCCTGCCCTGGTACGAGTACAGCGCCGAACGCCTGGACATCGCCAACGCCGCCCGCGTGCTCGACGAGGACCACTACGGCCTGCGCAAGATCAAGGAGCGCATCCTCGAGTACCTGGCCGTCGCCAGCCTGGTAGACCGCATGCGCGGCCCAATCCTGTGCCTGGTCGGCCCCCCGGGTGTCGGCAAGACCTCGCTGGCGCGGTCCATCGCGCGGGCCACCGCCATCCAGGCTCTGCGCAAGGCCGGCAGCGGCAACCCGGTCTTCCTGCTCGACGAGATCGACAAGATGTCCACCGACTTTCGAGGGGACCCCAGCTCCGCCCTGCTCGAAGTCCTCGATCCAGAGCAGAACGAGACCTTCGCCGACCACTACCTGGACCTGGACTACGATCTGTCCAAGGTGATGTTCGTGTGCACGGCCAACAGCCTGCACGGTATCCCCGCGCCGCTCCAGGATCGGCTCGAGATCATCCGTCTCGCTGGCTACACCGAGCAGGAGAAGCTCGCGATCGCCCGCCGCTACCTGATCCCCAAGCAGAGGGAGGGCCACGGACTCGAAGAGGAGCACGTGGTCTTCACCCGCGAGGCGGTCACCAAGATCATCCGCCGCTACACCAAGGAGTCCGGGGTCCGGAACCTGGAGCGGGAGATCGCCAGCTGTCACCGCAAGGTCGCCAAGCGGGTGGTCGAGAGAGGCGGCGACACCCGCGTCAAGATCACCAGCCACAACGTCGAGAAGCTGCTGGGCCCGCCCAAGCACCGCTACGGCAAGGTCGGCACCGAAGACGAGATCGGCTTCGTCAACGGCCTGGCCTGGACCCAGCACGGCGGCGTGATGGTCCCCATCGAGGCCGCCGCGGTCCGTGGCACCGGCAAGACCACCCTGACCGGCCAGCTGGGCTCGGTGTTCCAGGAGTCCTGCCAGGCGGCGATCACCTACATCCGCAGCCGCTCGGCGAACCTGGGGCTCAAGCCCGACTTCTACGCCGAGCTGGACATCCACGTGCACGTGCCCGAGCTCTGGGGCGTGGACGGCCCGTCCGCCGGCATCACCATCGCGACCGCGGTGGTGTCCGCCGTGACCGGCATCGCTGTGCTGCGCGACGTGGCGATGACCGGCGAGATCACCCTGCGGGGCCAGGTGCGCCCGATCGGAGGCCTCAAGGAGAAGCTGCTGGCCGCCCACCGGGCCGGGGTGACCCGGGTGCTCGTGCCCAAGGACAACGAGTCCGACCTGCGCGACGTGCCCGCGATGGTGAAGGACTCCCTCGATGTGGTGCTGGTCCAGCACATGGACGAGGTGCTCACCCGGGCCCTGGCCGTGGCCGACCCGACCGATCTCTTCGGCACCGGGCTGCAACCCGAGGCCGACGCGTAGTCCACTCGGCGACGGGAGGGCCTCACCGCACGCTCCGAGGGTCTCTCCAGCGGCCCCCCAGGCGCCACCGGGCGATCCCGCTCCGACCCGAGGGGATCCCCTGCACGAGAATTGTGGGCTCTTCTGAGACACAGAGTGAGAGTCCGCCTCGATCCGCATGTCTGCTGGGATCCACGAAATCCTGCCATGTCAAATAGCTGATATTGCGGGGTTTTCCTGGAAAATTGACCGACAGGTCAAGACCTGTGATGGCGATCTCACGCTGGCGCATGCGCCTGACAGGCCGATCCATGGAAAAAAAAGTAGGGTGGAGTCTGTTGACACGCAAAGATCGCGTTGGTAGACCCTCACTCGGACGACAAACACAGGCCAGGACGGCAAACCCAACCTTCCAAGGGAACAAACATGGCTTCTTTCACCAAGGCCGACCTCGTCAACGCGATCGCCAACAGCGCCGGCATCAGCCGGTCCGCCGCCGAGTCCGCGCTCTCCGCGACCCTCGGTGCCATCTCGGACTCCCTGAGCTCCGGGAACAAGGTCACGCTGGTCGGCTTCGGCACCTTCAAGGTCGCGCAGCGTGCCGAGCGCACCGGTCGCAACCCGCAGACCAAGGCGCCGATCACCATCCCGGCCCACAACACCGTGACCTTCAAGGCCGGCTCCGCGCTCAAGGGCTCGGTCAACTAGATCTCTCTCGCCGCGTCCGGTCGACTCTTCGGTCGGGCGCACAATCCACCGGCGGCAACCGCGCCGCCAACTTCCCCCCATGCAAACTGGAGTTGCAAATGGCCACCACCACCAAGGCTGACCTCGTCGCGTCCATCGCCAACGCTGCCGGCATCAAGAAGACCGAGGCCGAGAAGGCTCTCGAGGCCGTCACCAGCGGCATCAAGGACGCCCTGGCCAACGGCAGCAAGGTCACCCTCGTCGGCTTCGGCACCTTCTCCGTGACCCAGCGGGCCGCCCGCACCGGCCGCAACCCGCGGACGAAGGAGCCCATCAACATCCCCGCCTCGAACTCCGTGAAGTTCAAGCCGGGCACCGCCCTCAAGGGCGCCGTCAACTAGCTGAAATCACAGCTGCAAATCAAAGCCCCGGGCGGTGTTTGACACCGTTCGGGGCTTTGATTACCTCTGGGGGCGGATAGCTCAGTTGGGAGAGCAGCGGCCTTACAAGCCGCGGGTCGCAGGTTCGAGCCCTGTTCCGCCCAC
>CAYFPX010000362.1:0-4208 GCA_964344945.1 uncultured Enterobacterales bacterium | reverse complement strand
GAGGTCACCGCCCGGGGGCACCTGCTGCTCCGCTTCCCCGCCGCGGTCCAGATCGCCGACCACCGCGACGACATCCGGGAGCCGGTCGAGGCCGACGAGTGCGTGCGCATCGAGCTCACCGACGGCGAGCGCTGCCTGGAGTTCCCGGTGATCGACGTGTCCAAGCGGGGCCTGTCCTTCCGCTACGACCGCAGCGCGGTGGTCCTGATCCGTGGCACCACCTTCACCGCCAGGCTGACCGCCCCCGGGCTGCTGCCGTACCTCGCCGACATCGAGGTCCGGAACGTGCGGAGCGACCCGGATCACCGGGGCGCCAAGGTCGCCGGCGTGAGCGTGGTGCGACCCCCGCCGGACCTGTTGGCCTGGTTGAGGTGTGTCGAGGAGCAGTTTCGCGAAGCTGCGTGAGGCCTTAGCCTGAGCGTGTGCTGCTGCTCACGAGCCTCGTCGCCTGCGGCGCTGACACGGACACCGCCTCGGTCGACCCCGTCAGCGCGGCCACGGACTCCGACACGTCTGGCGCCCCTTCGACCGACCTGCCGGAGTGTCCGCCTGCCGACACGGCCGGCGAGGGGCGGATCGACGCCACTTGCTGCGACACCGCCCCCACCCTGGCGCTCTGGGGTGGCACCGCGGAGCTCGAGGACCTGGCCCCGGGCGGGGAGCTCGCCATCGCCTACAGCCCCCAGTATGGCTGGGAGCTCTACCTCTACCCCAAGGTGTGCGGCACCCGGGACATCGTCTCCCTGCACACCCTGCTGACGGATCTGGAGACCGGCCACGTGCTCCAGGACGCCACAGAAGACGCCGCCCTCGCCCAGGACGGCCCGGACAGCTGCTGCAGCGACGGCTGGCTCTGGTACAGCCGCCTCGACGTGCGGGGCCTGCCCGATCACGCGGGCCGCACCTGGGTCGAGGCGGTCTGCGGCCGCACGGTCCAGGTCACCCTGACCGCCACCGACTGGGACGGGCGCGAGGCCAGCGAGACCCTGGACCTGACCTTCACCGCCGACGAAGAGGCCCTCGGACACCCCTGCGGGGATCAGGAGGCCACATGAGCCGATGGTTCGTGCAGGACGGCAAGCAGGTGAAGGAGCTCGACGAGGAGCACCTGCGCCGCAAGCTCGGCAGCGGCGACTACACCGGCCTGGAGCTCGCCCACCCCGAGGGCGACCTGGCCTGGCAGCCCCTGCACGCCTGGCCGGTGTTCGCCGAGGTGGTGCCCTTCGAGGGCTCGGCCGAGGCCGCGGCGATCGGCAGGGCCCGCAAGGGGTTCATCAGTCACGCCCTGGCCTTCGCCGCCGTGATCGGCTTCCTGACCCTCCAGAGCGGTGCGGTGCCAGGCTGGTCGATCTTCTGGCTGCTGGGCCTGGCGATGCACGGCGTCCGGGTGCTGCCGGCCTTCCAGTCGGGGTCGGTCGAGGCGGAGGCGGAACCCGAGGCCGTGACCTCACCGGTCGCTGCGCTCCCAGAACCCGTGACGCTCCAGGAGGTCCGTCCCGCCGGCTTCCTGGGCCAGGTCGAGGCCCTGCTCCACGAGCTGGCCCGGACCGCCGGGGACCGGGTGGACGTGGCCGCCCTGCGCGAAGGGGCCGAGGCCCTGGAGCGGGCCCTGGCCAGCCTGCAAGAGGCCGCCGATCCGGAAGAGGGCGCCCGGCTCCAGCAAGCCCTCGCCGACGCCGAGGAGCGGGTCCACACAGCCCCAGACGAAGCCAGCGCCGAGGTCTTCCACGCCGAGGCTCAGGCCATCGTCGCTCGGCTGGAGGCCTTCGGCGACGCCGCCACCGCCGTGTCCCGCCTCCAGGCCCGCCAGCGCACCCTGCTCCACCAGCTGGAGACCCTGCGCCTGGACCTGGCCCGGGGCGACACCCCCGCCTCCCCGGCCGCCGACCCGGTGCGGACCCAGGTGGCCCGCCTGCGCCAGGAGGCCCTGGCCGCCGCCGAGGTCGACGACAGCCTCGCGCGGGCCCGCAAGGCCCAGCGCACGTCGTGATCCCCTGGCTCCTGGTTGCATGCTGATCGGCGCGGTCGGTGACGACGGGAGCGTCACAGCGGTCCTGGATCCCCCGTCCTGACCGGCAGCCCCGGGTCGAACGTTCGTCTCGCGGGGCAGCCCCGGACTCAACGTTCGACCTGGCCCGGATCCGGGCCCGAAGACCCCCTGGTCCGAGCGAATTCGAGCCCCGAGGGGCCGATTCCGCCCCCAGACGAACGTTCACCCCGGGGCTACCGCCGGAGGCGAACGTTCACCCCGGGGCTGCCCCCCGGAGGCCTCATTGGCCGGGTCAGCGACGGGAGGACTTGAAGACACCCAGTCAGCGCCGGTCCCGGATCAGCCCCTGCTGCACCGCGCTCGCCACCAGCGTGCCGCTCCGATCGAAGAACCGCCCCGTCACCAGTCCCCGCGCCCCCGACGCCGTGGGGCTCTCGATGTCGTAGAGCAGCCAGTCGTCCATGCGGAAGGGCCGGTGGAAGTACATCGCGTGGTCCAGGCTGGCGACCTGCATGCCCGGCGTGAGCCAGCTGACGCCGTGGGGCTGCATGCTCGTGACCAGGAAGTGAAAGTCGCTGGCGTAGGCCAGGAGGTAGCGGTGCACGGCGTCGTCGACCCCCTCCAGCGATCCCGAAGCCCGGAACCAGACCTGCCGGTGGGGCGGGCGCTCACCCGGCATCACCGGGTCCTGGGGAGCGCAGGGCCGGATCTCGATGGGCCGGGGGCTCAGGGCCCGCTCCCGCAGGCCGGGCGGGATCTGCGCCAGGAGCTCGGGGGGCAGCCGCCCCAGGTAGCGCTTGCCCAGCTCCTGCTCGTTCATCAGGTCGCCGGGTGGGATCGCCGAGGGCATGCCCACGTGGTGGGACAGGCCCCCCTCCTCGACCTGGAACGACGCGGAGAGGCTGAAGATGCGCTGGCCGCCCTGGATCGCCACCACCCGGCGGGTCGTGAAGCTGCGGCCGTCCCGGATGGGGTCGACCTGGTAGACGATGGGCCGCTTGGGGTCGCCGTGCCGCAGGAAGTAGGCGTGCACCGAGTGCACCGGCCGGTCCCCGGGCACGGTCTGCGCCGCCGCGCTCAGGGCCTGTCCCAAGGCCTGGCCGCCGTAGAGGCGCCCCCAGCCCAGGTCCTGGCTCTGACCCCGAAAGAGGTTCTCCTCGATGCGCTCGAGCTGGAGGATCTCGAGGAGCTCGGTGAGGACGTCGGACACAGGGCCTCCGGGGCGGAGTCCCCCTCTATTCGGGTGACGGACTCAGCTCGCCACCCGCAGCGTCTTCGAGCTCGGCACGACGACCCGCTTCACCCACCGCGCGACCTCGCGCATGCCGTCCACCCCGATCTTCTCGCCGAGCACACCGCTGTAGTTGGTGGTCCCGTTGATGTCGTAGGTGTAGCGGCGGCCCTCGGCGTCCTCGACGAACTCGATGCCCGCCACGTCGATGCCCTCGCCCTGGATGAGCGCCAGGTACTTGCGCACCAGCGGGTCATCGGCGGTCAGGGGCGATGCGGAGAACTTGGAGTCCGCGGCGCCGTCGGCGGGGCACACGTCCGGCGCCACCGGCGGCAGCTGGCAGGCGTCGGACGGGCACAGCTCGAAGCCGTCGGTGGTGGCGCTCCGCATGGCGAACAGGAAGCGGTCCCCCACCACCTCGACCCGCGTGATGTACGGCTCGGGGGGCTGGATGTACTCCTGGAGCAGGATCTTGCCGTCGGGTCCCGGGTCGAACCCGTCGCTGTCCAGCCACCGCGCCAGGTCCTCGACGGACTGCATCAGCTGGATGCCGAGGCCCTTGCCGCCCTGGTTGTGCTTGGTGATGAGCGGGCCGTCGAAGGTGGCGGCGCCCTGGAGCAAGCCCTCACGGCCGAAGCCGAGCAGCGTGCGCGGCGTGCGGATCCCGTACTTGCGGAGCACGATGTCCTGGCGGAGCTTGGACATCTCGAACTCGAAGGCGGCGGTGCCGTTGATGACCCGACGACCGTGGGCTTCGAGCCAGTACAGGACCTCGCGGGCCAGGGCGACCGAGCCGTGGTGCTCGCGGGTGTGGCTGGACGGGCTGATCCGGTTCATCCAGATGCCGTCGGCGGGGGGCTCGGTGGGGTCGATCAGGCCCTCGTCGAGCTCGTGGAGGTGGACCTCGAAGCCCTCGGCCTCGAACCCGGCGACCAGGGGCGGCAGCCAGGCGGGGTTCTCGAAGAGCACGTGGATCGGGGGCAGGGG
>CAYFPX010000361.1:0-4250 GCA_964344945.1 uncultured Enterobacterales bacterium | reverse complement strand
CCCTTCGTAGACGAGCATGCGGTGCACCAGGGTGGCGACCATCGCCGAGTCCCGGCCCCCCGACAGCGCCACCACGACCCGCTGCACGCCGGTCTTGCCCAGGTAGTCCCGCAGCCCCAGGCACAGGGCAAGCTCCAGCTCCAGGTGGGGCAGGTCCGTGGCCGCGATGGCGCCCACGGTGGGCTCGAGCCAGGCCAGGCTCGGGTCCGCGCAGTCCGGGCCCGACGGCAGCCAGTAGGGCGGGTCCGCCGCCGCCGGAGCAGGACTGCCCCAGGTGCCGGGCAGGGTCACCTCGGTCGGGCCCGGCCCATAGTCTCCGGCCTGCAGCCGCCGGACCTGCTCCCGCCAGGAGCCCTGCTCCCGCCGGGCCCTCCGGAGGACCTCCAGGTCCACCACCCGGTCCACCAGGTCCCACTCGGCGTCGAAGGCGAAGCGCCGGCCCTCGTCCAGGATCTGGCCGTCGGCGGCCACGATCACGCTGCCGTCGAAGACCAGCCGGGTGGCGTCGCAGCCCAACAGCGAGCTGTAGAGGTAGAGGCACTTGTCCTCGCGGCTGACCTGCTCCACCAGCCGGCGCCGGACCCGGTGCTTGCCGATGACGAACCAGCTGGCCGAGGGGTTGCACAGGATGTCGGCCCCGGCGAGGGCGTAGACCGTGCCGGGGCGGATGCCGAGCCAGCCGTCCTCGCAGATCTCCAGGGCGAGCCGCCCGAGGCCCGGGGCGTGGAAGAGCAGCGTGCCGATGGGGCAGGTCTCGCCGTCCGGGGTCTCGAAGTCCTCGACCCGACCGTGGGGCCAGGGCTGGTACCAGCGGGACTCGTACTCCACGTCGCCGACCGCCAGGTTCTCCTTGCAGACCACGCCGCAGAGCTGGCCGTCGGCCAGCAGGGCCATGGCGTTGTAGAGCACGCCCCGGTGGGAGACCGGCAGGCCGACGCAGGTGATGAGCCCGGTGGTGGCGGCCTGGACCTCCCGCAGGACCCGCCAGCTGTGCTCCAGGGTGCCCCGGCGGTGCAGGCGGTCCCCCAGGCTGTACCCGCTGATGCAGCCCTCCGGCAGCACCACCAGCTGGACCCCGCGGGCCCGGGCCTCGGTCAGGACCTCGGTGATGCGGCGGGCGTTGCCGGACCAGTCCCCGACGGTCTGGTTCAGGCTGGCGCTGGCGACGTGGGCGGTGCTCACGAGGCGGAGGATCCCCGATGGGAGAGCAGCCAGTCCACCCCCTCGGCGAAGCCGTGGCCGCCCGCGCCGGCCGTGACCCACTTGGGGTGGTCGCTCATGCGGTGCAGGAAGTCCGCCACGTTGGCCACACCCACGCTCAGGGGGAAGGCGCCGAACATGGGCTCGTCGTTCGCCGAGTCCCCGAAGAAGGCGTAGTCCCCGATGACCTGGTCCAGGTCCTCGCCCCAGGCCTCGGCGAGCAAGCGCCGGATGCCCGTGAGCTTGTCGAAGGTCCCGTACCAGCCGTTCACGTGGATGGACGAGACCTTGCACGTGGCCCCGGCGTTCCGGAATTCCCGCACGATGGCGTCGATGCTGTCCTCGCCCAGGGGCGGCACGTCCTCGCAGAAGTCCACCGCCAGGTCCAGGTCCCGGTAGGGCTGGTCGCTGGCCAGGGCGGTGCCCGGCACCGCCTGGAGGATCTGCTCGCCGAGGGCCGTGAGCCTCGCCCGGTTCTCCCGGCGCTCCTCGGCCCCCTGGAGGAAGCGCCGCTGGAGCTGGCCCTCGGCCATCCAGAACCACAGCCCGCCGTTCTCGCCGACCACGCCATCGACCGGCCACATGCGCGCGATGTGGTCGACCCAGCCGCCGGGGCGGCCGGTGATCGGCACCACCCGGAGCCCCTCGGCCTGGAGCCGGGCCAGGGCCGCGAAGGCGGAGGGCACCAGCCGACCGTGGTGGGTCAGGGTGTCGTCGATGTCGCAGAACACCCCGCGCAGCCCCGTCGCCAGGGACGGCGGGGCCGTGCTGAGCAGGGGGGGCGCCATGGGCGCTCCAGCTACTCCACCGTCCAGGTGTTGCCCTGGTTCAGGATGTCCTGGAGGCCCACGTCGGGCTTGATGGTCTCGGCGTACCGGAGCTGCTCCTGGAAGGCGCCGTCGTAGGTCGGGCGCTGCTCCTGGTAGAGCACGCCCATCGGCACCGGGTAGTCCGGGTAGTCCAGCTGCACGAGCATGCCCGCCAGCACCTTGTTGTGCCGGTCGTGCACGATGCAGTCGGCCTCGGTGAAGCCGGAGCCTTCGGCCAGGGAGACGACCTCGATGGCCAGGCCGTTGAGCCGCAGGCCCTTCGGGGCGTCCTTGGCGCCGAAGGTCATGGGCTGGCCGTGCTCCAGGAACACGCAGGTCTCGGCCTTGACCTTGCGGTTGACCACGGCGTCGAAGGCCAGGTCGTTGAAGATGTTGCAGTTCTGGTAGATCTCGACGAAGGACGCGCCGGAGTGGGCCTCGGCCTCCGCCAGCACCGCCCGCAGGTCCTTCGGGTAGATGTCCACGCTGCGGGCCATGAAGCTCGCGCCGGCGCCCAGGGCCAGCTCCAGGGGCTGGAAGGGGGCGTCGAGCGAGCCCAGCGGGGTGGACTTGGTCTTCTTGCCCACCTCGCTCGTGGGGCTGTACTGGCCCTTGGTCAGGCCGTAGATCCGGTTGTTGAACAGCAGCATGTTCAGGTCCACGTTCCGGCGCAGGGCGTGGATCAGGTGGTTGCCGCCGATGGACAGGCCGTCGCCGTCGCCGGTGATGACCCACACGCTCAGCTCGGGGCGGGTGCTCTTGAGACCGGTGGCGAACGCCGGAGCGCGGCCGTGGATCGTGTGGAACCCGTAGGTGTTCATGTAGTACGGGAACCGGCTGCTGCAGCCGATGCCGCTGATCACCGCGAAATTCTCGCGGGGGATGCCGAGCTGGGTGAAGGTCGTCTGGACCTGACTCAGGATCGAGTAGTCCCCACAGCCGGGGCACCACCGGATCATCTGGTCGGACATGAAGTCCTTCTTGGAGTAGCTCGGGGTCTCCTCTTCGCCGCCGACCTCGGGGGCCATCTCGTCGATCACGTGCATGTCTTCGGTCCTACTGGTTGGCGTCGATGGCGGCCAGGATCTCCTGGACCTTGAAGGGCTGGCCGGTCACCTTGGGCAGGCTCACGACGTCGAGGAGGTACTTGGCGCGGATCAGCTTGTTGAGCTGGCCCATGTTCATCTCGGGGATGAGCACGGTGTCGTACTGGCGGAGCAGGTCGCCCAGGTTCCGCGGGAAGGGGTTGAGGTGGCGCAGGTGGGCGTGGCCCACGCTCCAGCCCCGGGCCTGGGCCGCGACCACCGCCTGGCGGATGGCGCCGTAGGTGGAGCCCCAGCCGAGCACCAGGGTGCCGCTGTCGGAGCCGAACACCTCCTGCTCGGGGATGTGGTTCGCGATGCGGTCGACCTTGTCCTGGCGGATGTTGGTCATGAGCTGGTGGTTCGCCGGGTCGTAGGAGACGTGGCCGGTCTCGTCCTGCTTCTCCAGGCCGCCGACCCGGTGCTCGAGCCCCGGGGTGCCGGGCACGGCCCAGGGCCGGGCGAGGGTCTCGGGGTCCCGTCGGTAGGGCAGGTAGTCGCCGTCCGGGTTGTTGTGCTCGGTGGTGAGCCGGTGCTTGATCTCGGGGATGCTGTCGGCGTCCGGGATGAGCCAGGGCTCGGCGCCGTTGGACATGTAGCCGTCGGTCAGCAGCAGCACGGGGACCATGTGCTCCAGGGCGATGCGGCTCGCCTCGAGGGTGGCGTCGAAGCAGTCGCTCGGGGTGGCCGCGGCCACGATGGGCATCGGCGCCTCGCCGTTGCGGCCGTACATGGCGAACAGCAGGTCGGACTGCTCGGTCTTGGTGGGCAGGCCGGTGCTGGGGCCGCCCCGCTGGGCGTCGACGATGACCAGGGGGAGCTCGACCATCATCGCCAGGCCGACGGCCTCGCCCTTCAGCGCCAGGCCGGGGCCGCTGGTGGTGGTCAGGGCGAGGTTGCCCCCGTAGGCGGCGCCGATGGCGGAGCAGACCGCGGCGATCTCGTCCTCGGCCTGGAAGGTGCTGACGCCCACGTGCTTGTACTTGGACAGCACGTGCAGCATGTCGCTGGCCGGGGTGATCGGGTAGCTGCCCAGGAAGACCGGGAGGCCGCTCTTGAGACCCGCGGTCACGAAGCCCAGGCCCACGGCCTCGGACCCGGTGATGTTGCGGTAGAGACCCGGGGCCAGCTGGGCTGGCTTGACGTCGTAGGTCTCGTG
>CAYFPX010000360.1:0-4270 GCA_964344945.1 uncultured Enterobacterales bacterium | reverse complement strand
CGGGTCACGGGCAGCTCGGTGAGCGTGGCCAGGTCCCGGACGAAGTCGACGACCTTCTGGTCCGGGACACTAGGGGCGGTGGGACTCGAACCCACAAGGTCATGAACCACTCGATTTTGAGTCGAGCGCGTCTACCAGTTCCGCCACGCCCCCAGTGCGGGAATGGTGGATCAACCTGCCGATGATCGCAATGCGTGATTGTCATCCGGGAGTGTGCCCCCCGCGCCTGGTGGCCTTATGCCGCAGCTGTGACACGACCCGACCGCTTCCAGGACGAGTGCGGCGTCGTCGGCATCTGGAATGCCGACGAGGCGGCGAACCTCGCCTACCTCGCCCTGCACTCGCTGCAGCATCGGGGCCAGGAAGGCGCCGGCATCGTCACCAGCGACGGCGAGCGCCTGCGGGCCCACCGAGGCCTGGGGCTGGTGGGCGAGGTGTTCGACCAGCCCGTGCTCGACCGGCTCCTGGGCAGCGCGGCGATCGGCCACAACCGCTACTCCACGGCGGGTGAGTCCAGTCTGCGCAACGTGCAGCCCTTCACCGTGCGGGCGCGGAACGGCCAGGTGGCCATCGCCCACAACGGCAACCTGACCAACGCCCACACCCTGCGTCAGGAGCTCGAGCGGCGGGGCTCGATCTTCGGCTCGTCCTCCGACACCGAGGTGGTGCTCCACCTGCTGGCCACCTCGACCCGCACCACCTTCATCAACCGGCTCGTCGACGCCTTGAGCCACGTACAGGGGGCCTTCTCCCTGATCGTGATGACCCCGGACCAGCTCGTGGCCGTGCGCGACCCCCACGGCTTCCGCCCCCTGGTGCTGGGCCGGCGGGGGTCGGCCACCATCCTGGCTTCGGAGACCTGTGCCCTGGACATCATCGGTGGCGAGACCGTGCGTGAGGTCGAGCCCGGCGAGATGGTCATCGTCGACGCCCACGGGCTGACCTCGCTCTCGCCGTTCCCCCGGCGGCCCCGCCGGGCCTGCGTGTTCGAGCACATCTACTTCTCTCGACCCAACTCGGTGACCTTCGGGCGCTCGGTCTACGAGGCGCGCCACAAGGTCGGTCGCCTGCTCGCCGGGGTGGCCCCGGTGGACGCGGACATCGTCATCCCGGTGCCCGACTCCGGCACGCCCGCGGCCTTGGGCTATGCCTTCGCTTCCGGCGTGCCCTTCCAGCAGGGCCTGATCCGCTCCCACTACGTCGGCCGCACGTTCATCGAGCCCTCCCAGCAGATCCGCGACTTCGGCGTGAAGCTCAAGCTCAGCCCGGTCTCCGAGATCATCCGCGGGCGCCGCCTGGTCGTCGTCGACGACTCCATCGTGCGCGGCACCACCAGCCGCAAGATCGTGCGCATGCTGCGGGAGGCCGGGGCGCGAGAGGTGCACGTCCGCATCGCCTCGCCCCCCATCGTCGGCAGCTGCTTCTACGGCGTCGACACCCCCACCCGAGAGGAGCTGCTGGCGAACCGCCTGGAGCCCGAGGCCATCAGCGACTACCTGGGGGCGGACAGCCTGGCCTACCTCCCCCTCGAGGCTCTGCGCTCCCAGGTCGCCGGCGAAGACCCCGAGCAGCGCTCCTGGTGCGATGCCTGCTTCTCCGGGGACTACCCGGTGACGCCCGAGCCCGAGGGGCCGGAGCACCAGCTGAACCTGTTCGAAGCCGAGGCCTGACCCGCTGCTCTCCGGGCCGAGATCGCCGCCCCTGTATACTCTCCCGGGACACGGGCCCTTCCCCAAGATTCAAGGGAGTCCATGGGCAGGACGATCGGCATCGACCTGGGCACGACCAACACCGTCGTGGCGGTGCTCCAGGACGGACGACCCCGGGTGCTCGAAGACGAGAAGGGCTACAAGGTCCTGCCGTCCGTCGTGTCCTGGAAGGGCGAGGGCCGCTACGTGGTGGGCCCGGCGGCAAAGAACCTCATCCTCACCGCGCCGGACAAGACCGTCTACGCGGCCAAGCGCCTCATGGGGCGACGCTTCGACAGTCCCGAGGTCCAGGACGCCCGCAAGCGCATGACCTATGGGATCGAGGCCGGCCCCGACGGCTACTGCCAGGTCGAGGTGGGCGACACCCTCATGACGCCCGTCGAGGTGAGCGCGGTCATCCTCCAGGTGGCCCGGCAGATCGCCGAGCGCGCCATCGGCGAGAGCGTGGAGGAGGCCGTCATCACGGTGCCGGCCTACTTCAACCATGCGCAGCGCGCGGCCACGATGGAGGCCGCTCGGATCGCCGGCCTGCACTGTGAGCGGCTCATCAACGAGCCCACCGCCGCCGCCCTGGCCTACGGCTACCGCAAGGACTTCGAGCGGACCATCTGCATCTACGACCTCGGCGGCGGCACCTTCGACGTCTCCGTGCTGCACCTGAGCCACGGGGTCTACGAGATCCTCGCGACCAGCGGCGACACCTACCTGGGTGGCAACGACTTCGACGAGCGGGTCGTGGACTACCTGGCCGATCGCTTCCAGAACCGCGAGGGCGTAGACCCACGCGACGACCGCACGGCCCTCCAGCGTCTCCGAGAGGCCTCGGAGCGTGCCAAGTGCGAGCTGTCCTTCTCGGACAAGTCCACGGTCTTCATCCCCCAGCTGATCGGCGGCAAGAACCTGGAGATCGCCGTCTCGCGGCAGACCATCGAGAGTCTCTGTGAGGACCTGGTGCAGCGCACCGTGGCCGTGACCCAGAAGTCCATCGCCGACGCGGGACTCAAGCTCTCGGACGTCGAGGACGTCATCCTCGTGGGCGGGCAGACCCGCATGCCGCGGGTGCGGGAGGTCATCACCGGGCTGTTCGCCAAGGAGCCCAACCGCTCCGTGCACCCCGAAGAGGTCGTGGCCGTCGGCGCCGCGGTGCACGCCGCGTCCCTGGTCAGCCCCGAGGTCAACCCGACGCTGCTGATCGACGTGACCCCGTTCGACCTCGGCATCGACTCCGCCGGTGGCTACTTCACGCCGATCATCGACAGGAATTCCAAGATCCCGGCCGCGCGGACCCGGACCTTCACCACCGTGGTGGACAACCAGGAGCAGGTCCGCATCACGGTGCGTCAGGGCGAGTCCCCCCGTGCCGAAGACAACGAGTTCCTCGGCGAGTTCGTGCTCACCGGCCTGCGGCCGTCGCCGCGCATGGAGCCCAAGTTCGACGTGAGCTTCCGCATCGACGCGAGCGGCATGCTGCACGTGTCCGCCACCGACCGGGCGACGGGGGGGCGGCAGCAGATCACCATCCGCAACTACGCCGACGCGGCCTCCAACCCGACCATGCCCGACGGCTCGGGGGCCGGCGAGCGTCCGGCCGAGCTCGACGCCGCTCTCACGCCCAGCGGGGCCTCCCGGGACTTCGACATGCCCGCCGACGCCGGCAAGGCGGAGAAGAAGGGCGGAGGACTGTTCGGGCGCCTGCGGGGCAAGGGCAAGAAGAAGAAGGGCAAGGGCGCGGCGGCTTCCGAGAGCGGCGCGCGTCCGCAGATCGCGCTCGAGACCCCGGACACGCCTCCCAGCGAGTCCTCCGGCGAAGCGCCTCGCATCGCCATGCCGGCGCCGATGGCGGTGGACGAGCCCCTCAACCTGGAGGCCGAGGCCCTGGCCCCGCTGGACGACGAGCACGACGAGGAGCCGGGCGACAGCGTGCTGTTGGACGAATTCGACGACGCCCAGGGCCCCGCGGCCCTCGGCCTGGCTGGCGGAGCCACCGACGAGCTGCCGGCTGCCGGCCCGGACGACCTGCTCGACCCCTATGGCGACGCCGATCTGGCCGACGCCCTCGGCAGCGACGACCTCGGACCGCTCGATGACCCGTTCGGGGAGTCGGCGCCCGAGCCCGAGCCTGCGCCCAAGCCGAGGGAGGCGCCGGTCCGTCGGCCGGGCAAGAAGCGCAAGAAGCCCGCTCGCCTGAAGATCGCCTACCGTCAGAAGGACGCCTTCGTCGATGAGTACCGGGAGAACCTGCGCCGAGGCCACGTGTTCATCCGCACGGTGAAGCCGCTGGCCGAGGGCCGAGAGTGCCGGTTCGAGATCACGGTGCCGGGCCTCCATGACCCGGTGGTGCTGGAGGGCGACGTGACCTGGTCGAGCCGCGACACCCACGACGAGGTCTCGGAGCCCGGCATGCGCATCCAGTACCGGCTGGACGGCGGGATTCGGGAGGAGATCGAGGGGTTGATGAACGAGCTGGTGTAGCTCGTGGCGCCCTCAGGCCGTCCACCCAGCTCCCTCCGGTCGCCAACGCGCCTCCGGCGCTCGCCGCGGGCTCACGCCGTGAGCCCAGC
>CAYFPX010000359.1:0-4311 GCA_964344945.1 uncultured Enterobacterales bacterium | reverse complement strand
GGGGGGGCTGTTCTTCGACCGCGTGCGGCCCGACGACGACCTCGACGCCGACGGGCTCTTCGCCTGGTGGGCCGAGACGGGCGAGGCCTTCCTCCCCGCGTACGTGCCGATCGTCGAGCGCCGCGTCGGGGCGAGCTACGATGACGAGCTCCGGCGCTGGCAGCTCCAGCGGCGCGGCCGCTACGTCGAGTTCAACCTCATCCTCGATCGCGGCACCCTCTTCGGCCTCAGGACGAAGGGCCGCGTCGAGTCGATCCTGATGTCCCTGCCCCCCGAGGTGCGCTGGCGCTACGACCACCACCCGGCGCCGGGCAGTCGGGAGGCCGCGCTGATCGAGGTCCTGCGGGCGCCCCGGGACTGGGTCTGAGCGCTTGCCTTCCGGCTCGGTAAGACGGTATCTTACGTCTATGAAGACCAAGGTCTCGACCAAGGGGCAGGTGGTGCTGCCCGCCCCGCTGCGCGAACAGGACGGCATCCTCCCCGGCCAGGAATTCGAGGTGGAGCGCCTGGGTGAAGGTGTCTACAAGCTGATCAGACGATCGCCGGCCCCCAACGAGGGCGTCGTCGACTGGCTGCTCGCCTCGCCTGAGAAGGACTGGTTCGAGCCCTTGCCCTCGGAGTCGACGGAGAGCCTGTGAGGTGGCTGGTCGATGCGAACGTCCTGAGCGAGCCGACGAAGCCGGCGCCCGCTCCGGGAGTGGTCGCGTGGCTACGGGCTCACGAGGCGGAGCTGGTGGTGGACCCGATCATCTTGGGGGAGCTGCGCTACGGTCTGCTGCGCTTGCCGGTGGGGCGACGGCGTGACCGGCTGATGGGGTGGTTCGACGCGGGTGCTGCGCGGCTGGAGTGTCTGCCTTGGGACCGGGCTGTGGGTCTCCGGTGGGCCGAGCTCCTGGCAGAACTCCGGCGGGCAGGTCGGGCGATGCCGATCAAGGACAGCCAGATCGCCGCGACGGCGCTTGCCCACGGGCTCACCCTGGTGACGCGCAACGAGCGGGACTTCGAAGCCGCAGGTGTTCCGCTGCTGAATCCGTTCGCGGGCTGATCCGAAGCGCGGAGGGCCGCCGATCAGGCAGGTGACCGGCGACCCTCTCCGGCTTGCGCCGGTGCGGTGAACGGCGTCGGGGTGGCACCGTCCTTGACGGGCCCTTCGGATCACCTCGAGCGGCCTTGAGTGTTTTTTCTGGCCCGGGTGAGGCCACTCCGGCCTGCTGCGGCCGCCGGGGTCGCTGCGCTCCCAGCGCGCGTATCAACGGGGGCGGTAGAACCTGGACCCGGTGGATTCTGGTCGAATTCTGGCACTGAACAGGTGTACAGGTAGTGGATGGCGGAGCTGCCCCCGTACCACCCCCTGTCCCGCGCCCAGGTCGAGGTCGCGCGGGCGCTCTGTGCCAGCCGCCACTGGCAGTGGCCGGACACCCTGGCCCTGGAGCCTCGGGGCGCGGTGCTCGAGGTCCGGCGCGGCCAGCAGCTGAAGGGACAGGAGGTGCCCTACCTGCCCCACCCGAGCGTCGCGGGGCACCTGCTCGACATGCTGGACACCGCCTGCGGCAGTTCGGTCCGGTGGACGGTGGGACGCGGGGAGGGACCGGCCTGCTGGTGCATCCTCGAGGCCCGGGGCCACCGCCGGGTGTTCACGGGCACCTGCATGGGCGAGGCGGTCGGGCGTGCAGTCCTGGCCCGGTGGCGGCGGCTCGGCGGGTAGAGTGGCGCCGTGCTCGCGGCCGCGCTGGTCTTGTGGGGGGGACAGCTCGGGTGTGGGGAGGAGGCCCCTCCCCCACCGGTGACCGACGCGCCTACCCTCGTCGACTCCGCTCCGGACACTGGCGGATCGGGCGACACGGGAGCGTCCACCGACACCGAGCCGGCCCCGGAGCCCGAGGTCACCGAGGAGACGGTCGACGACCAGGAGCTGGACGACAGCTGGTTCTTCGCCCTGGACGCGGTGCACAGCATCGACATCACGCTGTCCCAGGAGAGCGTCGACTCGCTCTACGTCGACCCCTACACCTACGTGATCGGCGAGGTGGCCATCAACGACGAGGTGCTCCCGGACATCGGCGTGCGCCTGAGGGGCAAGATCGGGTCCTTCCGGTCCCTGGACGGCAAGCCCAAGTTCAAGATCGACCTCAACCAGTACGTCGAGGACCAGCGCTTCTGGGGCCTGGAGACCATCAGTCTCAACAACGAGGTGGTCGACTACAGCTACCTCAAGGAGCCCCTGGCCTATGCGCTCTTCCAGGCGGCGGGGGTGCCGTCGTCGCGCACCGGCTTCGCCGAGGTCACGGTCAACGGGGCCGCCTACGGCCTCTACGTCATCGTCGAGACCCCAGACGACGCCTTCCTCAAGCGCAACTACGACGACCCGACCGGCAACCTCTACGACGGCAAGTACGTCTGGTACGGCGGCTACAGCTACACGCTGCTGGACTTCGCCAGTGGCGTCGACGACCTGTACTCCCTGGAGGAAGGCACCGATGTCGGCAACGCCGACATCACGGCGATCTCCCAGGCCCTGTCCGACCACTACGGCAAGCCGACCTTCTACGACGCGCTGGGCGAGCTGCTGAACTGGGACGAGGTCCTGCTGGACTGGTCCGTCGACATGTGGATCGGGCAGAACGACGGCTACTGCACGAACACCAACAACTACCGGGTCTACTTCGAGCCCACGACGGGCAAGGCCGACATGCTGCCCTGGGACTACGACTACTCCTTCCTGTACGACTGGGAGTGGGGCATGGACTGGTGGAATCCGCGGGGGCGGCTCTGCTACGCCTGTCGGATCGACAACACCTGCCAGGCGGCCTGGACCGAGGCGATGCGCGAGGTGGTCACGGCGGCCGAGGCCGTGGACATGGTCCAGCTCTTCGACGACATGCAGGCGGTGATCCTGGACGCGGCCCAGGCAGACCCGCGCCGGGAGGTCGGCTGGAGCAGCGTGGAGGCGGAGCAGGCCGAGGTCCGGGCCTGGCTGACGGCCCGCAGCGACGAGATGAGCCGGGAGTGGGGCCTGTGATCGCCCTGTGGCTCCTGGGCTGCGCCGGGCCGGCGGACCCCGCGACCTTCCTGGCGGACAGCGGCGGCACTGCGGTGCCGGACAGCGAGACCGGCGGCACGGCCGAGACCGGGACCGTCGACACCGGCGAGACCGGGGTCACGGCGCCGCCCACCGCCACCGAGCCGGTGCCCCTGGAGCTGTGCATCAACGAATTCATGCCCGACAACCAGGCGGCGCTGTTCCTCGACGACGGCACGGCGCCGGACTGGATCGAGCTGCACAACCCGGGGAGCGAGCAGGTCCAGCTCGCTGGCTGGAGCATCACCGACGACCCGGAGGAGCCGGACAAGCACGCCCTGCACAGCGACCTGGCCGTCGACGCCGGCGGTTTCCTCCTGCTCTACGCCGACGGCACCGACGACCTGCAGCAGCCCCAGCACCTCTCCTTCCGGCTCACCGCCGCCGGTGGCTCGGTGGGGCTCTACGCCCCCGACGGCCGTGGCCAGCTGGTGCACCACGGGGCGATCGAGGGGGACTTCTCCCTGCACCGGGTCCAGGACTGCTGCAGCGGCGACGACTGCCTGGAATTCGACTTCCGCGGCACCCCGGGGACCACCAACGACCCGCCGGTGCCGGTGGAGCAGACCCTGCTGCCCCACGGCACGATCTGGCGCTACTGGGCCTACCGAGAGGCTCCCAGCGGGACCTGGAAGGCCCTGGACCACGACGAGGCCACCTGGGGCTCCGGCCAGGCGCCCCTCGGTGGCGGCGACAGTCACATCGTCACCCACATCGACATCGGCCCCGACGGCGACCGACGGCCCACCACCTACTTCCGGCAGACCTTCGACGTGGCGGATCCCGCGGCGGTCCAGGACCTGATCCTCCAGCTGGTGGTCGACGACGGCGCCCTGGTCTGGCTCAACGAGACCGAGGTCGTGCGCTCGAACGTGGCCGCCGGCGAGGTCACCCATGACACCTGGGCCGCCAGCGCCATCGGCGACAGTGCCGAGTACACGCCGGTGGACTGGAGCGTGGACCCGGCGCACCTGGTGGCTGGCGAGAACATCCTGGCGGTCGAGGTGCACCAGCACGCGTCGACGAGCAGCGACCTGACCTTTGATCTGGGGGTGGTGGTCGAGGTGTTGGAGTAGACGGAAATCCGTCCGTCTACTCCCAATACTCCGCCTCGTCCCAGGGGACGTCCCAGCCGGGGATGACGACGACCTGACCTTGGCCGGGATTGCCGTCCTCGGGCTCGTCGGGGCCGCTGCCTGCGAGGGCGATGTCGTCGTGGCCGTCCTGGTCGA
>CAYFPX010000358.1:0-4327 GCA_964344945.1 uncultured Enterobacterales bacterium | reverse complement strand
AGGTTGACGTACTTGTCGAGCACGTCTTTCTGGGCCTTGTAGAGCTCCTCGAGGCGCAGGGACTTCGCGTGCTCCCGCAGTGCCCGGTAGAGCATCGACGGGACCTTCAGGGGCGGGTTGACGAAGTTCTGCGGCAGGCGCTCCAGGCCGTGGAAGCCCCAGACCCCCTCGCGCACGCGCATGGCCCGCTGGAGCACGAATTCCACCTGCTTCTGCAGGATCATCACGAGCTGGCCGTAGTTGAGCACGCCCATCTCGATCAAGGCCTCGCCCTGCTTCACGCCGGTCTCGTTCATCAGCGTGATGCTCTCGGCGAGCTGGTCCTTGGTCAGGTTGCCGGAGCGGAACAACAGGACGCCCAGGACCTCTTCCTTGTCCATGGGCTCGCTTCGCCAGCCCACAGGGCCGCCCTTGTTCCAGAAGCCGAAGCGGCGGCGGCCGTCGCTCTCCACGATGGTGAGCAGGCCAGTGGCCTTCGCCACCGCGAGCTGGACCAGGGCGTCGCGCAGGGAGCGGTCGGACATGTCGCCGGACAGATCCGGGTCGCGGTGGCCGACGTCCGGGATGGGCAGGCCGCGAGGCTGGACCTGGGGGGCGCCGGCCGGAGCGGCGACGTGCACCACCTGGGGCTGGGGTGCGGTGCCCTCAGGCCGCGCTGCGGCGGGGGCGGGCTCGGGGATGGTGGCCGGGTCGACCAGCTCGCCGTTCTCGAGGAGCCAGTCGCGGACCTGGCCCACGAAGGCGTGCACCTCGTCGATGCGCCGGGTGACAGCCGCCGGGGTCTCGATGAGCCGCACGCCAGTGCCGCCGTCCGGGGTGGTGTGGACGATCTGGGCGTTGAAGGGCCCGACGGCGCCCAGCACCGGCACGACCACGTCGAGCTTGAATTCCTTGGCGAGCTCGCCGTCGACCGTGCCAGCCGGCAGGAAGGCCGCCCCCTGGCCGAGGGTGTCGCGCCAGGCCTTGAGGAAGGCGCCGATCGAGTCGTACCGCAGAGAGGCCTGTCGCACCGCCATGGGCTCAGCCTACCGCATCGAGGGGCAGCCGGCCGTCGGCCACGGCGTCGACCACCCGCACCTTGCCGCTACCGTCGGGCAGGTCAACCACGTACGCGGGCAGGCCCAGCCCCGAGACGCGTCGGGCCAGGGCCGCGTGCAGGGCGAGCCCCTCGCGGGCGGACACCCGCAGGTGGGCGTTGCCGGGCACGGCGTCGGTGTGGTGCAGGTAGTAGGGCTGGACCTGGAGCCGCACGAGGGCCTGGCTCAGAGCGACCAGGGTGTCCGCGTGGTCGTTGACGCCCCGCAAGAGCACGGCCTGGTTGAGCACCGGGAGACCCGCCGCACGGAGTCGCCGGATCCCGACGGCCACCGCCGGGGTCAGCTCCCTGGGGTGGTTGCAGTGCACCACGATCCAGACTCTCCCGAGGGCGGCGAGGCCTTCGGCCAGGGTCGCCGTGAGCCGCTCGGGGAAGGTGATCGGGGCGCGGGTGTGCACGCGGAGGACCGGCAGGGTCCTGCGCAGGCGGCCAGCCACCCCCAGCAGGCGCTCGTCGCGCACGGCCAGCGGATCCCCGCCCGACAGGATGACCTCCTCGGCCCCCGAGGCCTCGCAGTAGCGCAGGGCCCGCTCGAGCTCGGTGGGCGACGGATCGAGGGCCTCACCGGGGGCGTGGTCGCGCCGGAAGCAGTAGCGGCAGTACAGGTGGCAGCGCTTGGTGAGCAGCAGCAGCACCCGGTCCGCGTGCTTCTGCACCACCCAGGGAACGGGACTGCGAGCGCGATCGCCGACGGGGTCCGGTCGGTCGCCGGGATGGGGCTCGAGCTCGGCCGCCAGCGGCACCGCCTGCCGGAGGAGAGGATCCGCCGGGTCGGCGGCATCGGCTGCTTCCAGCCAGCCGCGGGGGATGCGCACCGGGAAGCGGGTGTCCGCCTCGGCCCACACCGCGGGGTCCGCCCATGGCACCCGACGGAGGGCCTCCTGCCGGCCGACCACGGCGCTGCGAGCAGCCATCGGGGAGGGATCGGGATAGGAAGAGGCCCCTTCCGACCCACCGGGGAGATTGTCGTCCATGGGCCTCAAGTACCAGACCTCTGACTTCCGTAACGGCCTCAAGGTCGAGCTCGATGGCGATCCCTACGTGATGGTCTACTTCCAGTTCGTCAAGCCGGGCAAGGGCACCGCCTTCACGCGCACCAAGCTCAAGAACCTCATCAACGGCAACGTGCTCGAGCGGACCTTCCGCACCGGCGAGACCCTCGATCAGGCCGACATCGAGGAGAACCCGATGCAGTTCATGTACGAGGACGGCGACCTCTACCAGTTCATGGACATGGAGTCCTACGAGCAGGTCGGCATCCACAGGGACCTGATCGGCGACGACGTCGACTACATCATGGACAACCTCGAGGTCCAGGTCCTCAAGTTCAAGGGCCGGCCCGTGAACATCGAGCTCCCGAACTTCATCGAGGACGAGATCACCTACTGCGAGCCCGGCGTGAAGGGCAACACCGCCCAGGGCGCCACCAAGCCGGCCACCCTCGGCTGCGGCAAGACGGTGAACGTGCCGCTGTTCATCGAGCAGGGCGAGCGCATCCGCGTCGACACCCGGACCCACTCCTACGTGTCTCGCGTCAAGGCGTGATCGGCCCCGGGCTGCTGCGTCGCCGCGCAGCCCTGCTCCACAGCCTGCGCACCTGGCTCAGTGACCACGGCTTCGCCGAGGTGGACGTGCCGGTCCGCGTCCGCAGCCCGGCCCTCGAAGAACACCTCGAGGCGTTCCCCGTGGGCGACCACTGGCTGCACACCTCGCCGGAGTTCGCCCTCAAGAGGGTGCTCGCAGCCGGCCTGGGGCGGCTCTACGCCCTCGGCCCCTGCTTCCGGGACGAAGAGCTCGGGCCGCTCCACGGGCCGGAGTTCACCATGCTCGAGTGGTACCGCCTGGGCACCGACTACCGGGGCATCGCGGAGGACCTCGAAGCCCTCGTGCGCTTCGCCGGTGATCGGCTCTCCATCTCGGTGCCGCGCTTCCGACACTGCACCTGGCACGAGGCCTGGCGGGACCACGTCCCTCACGACGTGCCCGACGACGAGACCGAGGTGTTCCGCGCCTGGGTGCAGCACGTGGAGCCGACCCTGGTCACGCCCACGGTGATCTGGGACTACCCGGCCTCCCAGGCGGCCTTCGCCACCCTGCGGGGTGGGGTCTGCGAGCGCTTCGAGCTGTACTGGCGCGGGGTGGAGCTGGCCAATGCGTACACGGAGCTGCGCGACCCGGCGGAGCTCAAGCGGCGCTGTGAGGCGAGCAACGCTGCCCGGGAGGCCCGGGGACGGGCCCCCTACCCCGTCGATCCCAGGCTCGTCGCCGCGGTCGGAAGGCACGGTCCGGCCGGGGGGATCGCGGTCGGTGTCGATCGGCTGTTCCAGGTGCTGATGGGCCTCGCTGACATCCACCAGGGCCGCGTCCCTGGTTAGATGGCTCTGCTGGAGGAGGCTGGATGTCCACCACTGAGCTCGCCGGGCGTATCGCCCTCGTCAGCGGGGCCTCGCGGGGTCTGGGCCGCGCCGTGGCGCTGGAGCTTGGCCGGGCCGGCGCCACCGTGCTGGTGAACTACCGCAGCAGCGCAGAGGCTGCGGCCGAGGTCGTCGCAAGCATCGGCAACGACAGCCGCGCCATCCAGGCCGACGTCTCGACCCAGCAAGGCGTGGACACGCTCTTCGAGGCGGTCGACGAGCTCGGCCGCCTCGACATCCTGGTGAACAACGCGGGCATCACCCGCGACGGACTCATGCCCCGCATGCCCGACGAAGACTGGCTGGAGGTCCTCGAGACCAACGCCACCGGCTACTTCCGGATGTGCCGCGCGGCCTCGCTGCGCATGATGCGCAAGCGGTCCGGCAGCATCATCAACATCACCTCGGTGAGCGGCATCAAGGGCAACGCCGGGCAGACCAACTACAGCGCCTCGAAGGCCGCGATCATCGGCATGACCCGCAGCCTGGCCCGGGAGCTCGGCCGACGCCGCGTCCGCGTGAACGCCGTGGCGCCGGGCTTCTTCGACACCGACATGACCAAGGCCCTGCCCGAAGAGGTCCACCGACACGTCACCCAGGCCATCCCCATGCGCCGCCTGGGCCAGCCCGACGAACTGGGCGGCATCGTGCGCTTCCTGGCGGGGGATGCGGCGAGCTATGTCACCGGCCAGGTCTTCGTGGTGGATGGAGGCTTGACGGCCTGAAGGGCCGGCAAGCCTCGGGCGAGCGCCGGAGGCGCGGTGGCGACGGAGTCGCTGGCTTGACGGCCTGAAGGGCCGGCAAGCCTCGGGCGAGC
>CAYFPX010000357.1:491-4368 GCA_964344945.1 uncultured Enterobacterales bacterium | reverse complement strand
CCACTCGTCGTCGCCGGAGCAGTCGTGGTCGATGCCGTCGCCAGGGATGTCGGTGCCCGCGGGGTGGATGTCCGGGTCGTCGTCGTCGCAGTCGCTGCCGCCGTAGGACTCGTCGTCGTAGCCGTCGCCGTCGGCGTCGGCCTCGATCGCCAGGCACGGACTCTGGGGCGCGGTCTCACCCACCAGGTCGGCCGCGAAGCCGAAGTCCCCGCGCAGCACCCAGCCGTTCTCCAGGGTGCCTTCGACGCGCCCATTGAGGGTCGTGGGGATGTCCTGGCCGGCCAGGGCACCCACCTGCTCGCCGGTGTCCAGCTGGGTCAGCTGGATGTAGCCCTCGACCACCTCGTACTGCCCGAGGCTGGACTCGCTCATGCCGTCGCAGCCCCACGCGTGCACGCCGACCTCGGCGCTCGGCGCCACGGTGTCGTAGTAGCCGGTGCCACAGACCCCGCCCTGGCGGATGTGCACCGAGCAGTCCGTGCCGTCGTCGTAGGTGTACCAGGCCGCCGTGAAGGCCCGCAGCTGGGGCGTGGCGGTGTCCGTGAACTGGTAGCTGGCGCTGGCCGTCAGGTCCTCGCAGCTGTCCAGGACCAGCTGCTGGCCCCCGTTCATGGTCAGCGTGAAGGTGCCGGTGCAGGCGCCGGTCTCGGCGCCGCCGACCCCCTCGGTGTCCCCGGTCCCGCTGGAGCCGGAGCCTGGCCAGCCGGGATCGGTGTTCGTGCCGTCGTTGGACGGCTGCGCCGGCAGGCAGCCGGTCGACAGGACAAGGCAGCACAGAGCAGTGCGCATGGTGGTGGTCCCCCCTGGTGCCTGGGAAGGAGTCTACCGCGAAAATTTTTCAGCTAGCGACGAAAACCGCACAATTCTTCGGTGGCGTCGTCCCAGTCGGCCATCGCGTCCAGGGTGGTGTTGGCCACGCCGTCGTTGTCCATGTCCAGCCCGCCCAGGTCCATGTCTCGCCACAGCCCGTAGACGTGCCACAGGGTCCCCGGCTCCGGCTCGAGCCAGAGCTCGACCTGGTAGTCCTGGGTCCAGGTCCAGCCCTCGGACTCCCAGGTGGCCGGCGTGGGCATCCAGGTCCGGGCCATGAGCGCTGGGCCGCCGGCGCTGTCCTCGATGCGGTGCAGGCCGCCGAGCAGGTCCTCGGTGTAGGAGACGCCGAGCAGCTCGGCGGCCGCCGTCACCTCCCAGGTGAGGGTCGACGAGGACCGGGCGTCGAACGCGTCCAGGTCACTGGTGTAGGCCCGCTCGTACAGGGTGTAGACGTCGGGGTACTGGGCGTCCTGGTCCAGGGCGTAGAGGATGGGGGCCAGCTCTTCGAGGGTGCAGGCGTAGCTGCGTGCGACGACCAGGCCGCGACAGATCGCCGGGTCGCTGTCGCTGAAGCCAGCCGTCTGCTCGCTGGTCAGGTCGCCCAGATCGCCGGTCAGGGCCTCGTCCAGGGGGTCCAGGGTGGCCAGCACGTTGTCGAAGGCGCCCTCCCAGTCCACGTCGTCGTCGACGCCGTGGTGGTCCCACAGGAAGTGCACCAGCCCGTCGAGGTCTTCGGGGGCCGGGTCGACCCCGCAGGAGAGCAGCCACGTCCACAGCATGGGACCCGCTTAAGGAGCCGGCATGCTCTGGTCACTCGCGCTCGCCGCCGCCTCCGCCGACCCCCTCGACGACATCGACTGGGAGGCCGCCACCGCCGAGGCCGCCGAGCTGCTCTCGACGTACCTGGCTCTCGACACCGTGAACCCGCCGGGCAACGAGTCCCTGGGGGCCGAGTTCCTGGGTCGGGTGCTGGAGAGCGAAGGCATCCCCTACGAGGTGCACGAGGTCGCGCCGGGGCGGGGCTCGCTCATCGCCCGCATCGAAGGCGGCGACGCGCCGCCGCTGTGCCTGCTGTCCCACATCGACGTCGCGACCTTCGAGGCCGAGCGCTGGCCCGAAGCCACCGGCCCCCTGTCGGGCACCCTCGATGAGGACGGCCGGATCTGGGGCCGCGGCGCCCTGGACATGAAGGGCATGGGCATCGCCGAGCTGTCGACGATGCTCGCCGTGAAGCGCCAGGGCTGGCAGCTCGACCGGGACCTGGTCCTGCTGGCGGTCGCGGACGAAGAGGTCGACAACACGGGCATGCAGCTCATCGTCGACCAGCACTGGGACGCGCTGGGCTGTGGCCACGTGATCAACGAGGGCGGCATCGGGGTGCGGGACCTGCTCTTCGACGACCAGACCGTCTACGCGGTCTCGGTGGGGGAGAAGGGCGTGCTCTGGCTGCGCATGACCGCGCACGGCTCCCCGGGACACGGCTCGACCCCCCGACCGGGGGAGGCGCCGGACATCCTGCTCGCCGGGCTGGAGAAGCTCCGTCGCTACGAGCCCGAGCCCCGGGTGCACGACAGCCTGTGGGAGCTGCTGGAGGCCGCGGCGGTCGGGGCCTCCGGGCTCGAGCACTTCGTGCTGATGCGACCGGCCCTGCGGGCTCGGCTGGTGACCCCGACCCTGATGGCCGACCCGCTGGTCCGCGCCGGCATCACCGACACCATCCACATCACCGGGCTGGAGGGCGCGAACGAGCCGAACGTGGTGCCGTCCAAGGCCTCGGCGCTGCTGGACTGTCGCCTGCTGCCCGGGACAACCCCCGAGGAGCACCTGGCCCGCATCGAGGCCCTGGTCGACGACCAGCGCGTCACCTTCGAGGTGCTCAGCTCGGCCGGCGCCACGGTCTCCGAGTGGCAAGGGGATCCGGTCTACGAGGCCTTGATCTCCCGGGTCCTGGAGGGCCGGCCCCACGCCGTCGCGGGCCCGGTGATCAGCCCCGGCTACACCGACTCCATCGTGGTCCGCCCACTCGGTGCCCGGGCCTATGGCCTCACCCCCTTCGAGGTGACGGTCGAGGAGGCCGCCACCATGCACGGCGACGGCGAGTACCTGACCGTCGAGAACCTGGGCCACGGCGTGCGCACGCTGGTGGGCGTCGTCGCCGACGTCGCCCTGGAGCAGTGACCCTCGACCCCGAGATCCTGGCGCTGCTCGCGGTCATCGTCGGGCTGGCCTACACCGCCGAGGCCGCTCTGGGCTTCGGCTGCAACATCCTGGCCCTGACCCTGGCGGCCACCTGGGTGCCCCTGGAGCAGCTGGTGCCGGTGGTGGTGTTGCTGAACCTGGTGGTCGGCGGGGCCATCCTGGCCCGGCACCACCGGCGGGTGGACCGGGGGGCGCTGGGGCGCTGGATCCTGCCCTGGAGCGGTCTGGGGCTCCCGGTGGGGCTGGCGGTCTTCCTCTGGGCGCCGCCGGGCCTGTTGAGTCGGGCCTTCGGCGGTCTGGTGGTGGTGCTGGCGGCGGTGGAGCTGTGGCGGCTGGGCCGGGCGGCCGGGGACAGCACGCCGGGGCCCGTCGCCTCCCGGGCGGCGCTGGTGGGCGCCGGCCGCGACACCATCCTGGTGGCCGGGGGCGAATATCTCGAGAGCGGCATCACGCTGAATTCGCAGGCCCACGTCAGCGGTTCGTGGAGCGCCGACTTCACCGTGCAGGACATGGATGCGCATCCCACGCGACTGCGCGGCACCACCGGCACCATCCGCTTCAACGCCGGAGCGGGCGACTACTGCGGTGTCAGCCACGTGGTCTTCCACGACTGCCGTGGGGCCTATGGCGCGGTGCCGGTCGCCGGTCGGCACGGCGCGGCCATCATCAGCATGGGCGCCTCGCCGGTGATCGAGCACTGCGTGTTCGAGAACAACCGGGCCGAGACCGGCGCCGGCATCGGCTGGGGCGGCGCCATCATGGTCCACGGGGGAACGCCCGTGATCCGCGACTGCACGTTCAGCGGCAACATCGCCAGCAGCGGCGGCGCGGTGGCCCTGTCGCAGTGCGTGGACGCCCAGGTGCT
>CAYFPX010000357.1:0-481 GCA_964344945.1 uncultured Enterobacterales bacterium | reverse complement strand
CCTCGGCGGCGCCTTGCGGATCGCCGGCGGCTCGGTCGTCATCGACGGTGGCGAGGTCATGGGCAGCGTGGCCGGCCTTGGCGGCGCGGTGGCGATGACCGACGGCGCGACCCTGTCCATGGTGGACGTGACGGTGGCCGGCAACCGGGCCGTGGGCTCCGGCGCCGGTATCCACACCGACGCGTCGCACCTGGACCTCTGCCGCGTGGATATCGCCGGCAATCTCAGCTGGACCGGCTCCGGCGCCGGCATCAACGCCGCAGGCGGCACCCTGGCCCTGGCCAACGTCTCGGTGGCGGGCAACACGGCGGCGTCCCTCGGTGGAGGCGTGGCCGCGCAGTCGATCACCGGCGGCCTGATCACCAACGTGCTGCTGCACGGCAACTCGGCCGGGACCGGCGGCGGCTTGTTCCTCATCGGGTCCGGCCCGGTGAACGTGGTCCACAGCGTGGCGGCGGCCAACAGTGGCGGCGGCTTCTTC
>CAYFPX010000356.1:0-4446 GCA_964344945.1 uncultured Enterobacterales bacterium | reverse complement strand
GAGAAGATCACACGGCAGCGGCCGGCTGACACTCACCGTTCGCTGAGTGGATACGTTGCGCAGGAGCCAGGGAGACCCTTCGGTCCTTCTCCAGCTGACGAGCCACTTGCAGAGCGGTGCGTAAGTAGCCTTGAACTCATAGGTCTTTGAGCCCGCGGCGTCGGCGACCAGGGTGCCCGTTCGGAAGCAGCCTGACCTGGTAGTCCGTCAACAGGGTGCAAGGTCACCGGTGCCTTCCCATGTGAGACGAAACCCTTCAATGGAGGCATTCGTCAAGCTCGTAGATGGACTGATCCTGCGCCGACCCACAATCGGTGAGATCGATTCCACCCTCAAATGTCAGGCTCAGCGGACTACCATCCTCCAATCCAACTCCGATCCCTGCCACGATCTCCAGGGACTGTCCGGAACGAATCTCGTCGATCACATGACTCCAGACCAAGGTGTCGTCACCAGCGACAAGAGACAGCACCACGGGGCCGTCCACATCGGCGGCTCCGGAGTTCCACATGTTCATCGTCACGACCGAATCCCCACCGCAATTCTCCCTGCAAACATCAACAATCTCAACCCCAATGTCTGCCCCCGCGGGTGCGCCGGGCTCAAGGGCGTTGAAGTAGACCCCATCGGAGCCCCGCCCGAGATCAGACACTTCGCCTGCCAAGCCCCGGTCACCGGACCGACGGCCCCGTCCGGACCATGGGAACTCAGCCCCCTTGACTCGCCACCCTCCGCCCAATGGCTCCATCACACGCAGGGTGCTCCCTGTTGATACAACGAGCTCAGCCAGTCCATCGGCATCGATGTCGGCGACCACAGGCTGACGCCCGCAACTCGTTGATGAGCCGGCGTTCCCGACATGCAGTAGCGATTCACCTTGAGGAGACAAGATATTTAGCATCTCACCCTCCATTGCCAGGATCTCGTGTCTGCCGTCGCCGTCCAAGTCGACGCCTGAGAGCGGTACACATCCACCGCCACCAGTTCGCGCGGTCCTCCAAGCTTCCTCAAACTCATGGCTGAACGCGTAGATGTAGTCCCGGTCGCCGAGAACAAACTCGGGAAAAGCGTCCTCGTCAAGTTGAACCACCGCAACCATATCTGCTGTTCCAACGTTGGTAGACGAGTCCAACTCGAGTTCCCCTTCCGAGGTGCACCGGACGGCGCGACCGTCACCGAATGCGACAAGCTCGCCGACCCCATCTGCATCAACGTCTGCAGGAGCCACGGCCTTGAAGAAACGGCCCCCCACCTCTCTCAGACACGTCCGTCGAAAGTCGCCACTCCCGTCAAAAAAGTGAATGCCGTTCCCATGGTCCTCCGTCCCGATGTATTCAACATCGCCGTCTCCATTCAAGTCCACGGGGAGAGCGTAGCCAATTGAGTCTCCCAGTCCGCTGTCGTCCAAGACGAGCACAACCGCGCCAGACTGATCAAAGATGTAACGGCCGTTTACCAAGAGGACCCCCGCCACTGAGTCCTGCGCGACCATTGATGGTGCCACCGGGTCAATCTCATCTATGTCCACGGACCAACCCGAATCCACAAGTCCTGCCGAAGTCAGAATCGACTCTACGCCGACTTGGATTGAGACAATCTGCAGCTCAGTACCGCTCTCACCCGCTGGGTCCCAATCACCGGCAACAACGTATGCTGCGTCAAATACTCTCTTAGGGACGGCGAGGGAGTCTCCCTCGTGAGAGTAGATGTGCACCTCTCCCTCGCCGTTCGGATGCAGCCACACCACTGCCATCTGCATTGGGTCGGTTCCGTTGATGGAGCCGTCGTCATTGATGTCAATGAACCGGGAAGCGATTACTGCGTCCGCTCGCATTGGCGAGGCATCGAGCTCCAACACGGTTCCCACACCACTTGGAGCCCACTCATCGCTCGGAGTCCAACAGCTGTCTGCGACATTGATCTCAGATTCGGAGACCTTGGCCACGGTCCCCGCGCTCGGGCATGTGTCCGCCGAGTCCTCGTTCCCCACCGCCTCGACGGAAGTTTCGATACATCCCGCCAGAAGTGCCGAAATGACATACAGCAGCGGAATCATCATGTCACCTCCGCCCCGCGGGGCATGGATCGAACTAGGTCTCGGACGGACAGGTCGAAGGCCTGCTCGCCCCGTGCGGAGTCTCGCAGTTAGTCTCGTTACCGAACTCCTCATTGCACTGATCCTGGTTGCCTGTCCCAGAGTCTCCCTGGCCATTGACGGTGTCACCGGCACCGTCCCATCCCCCCCAGAGGAGGTCATCGCCAGGACCTCCGAGGATAACGTCCACATCGTCGTCTCCGCAGATGATGTCATCCCCATTCAGGCCCGAGATCGTGTCGTCTCCCGGGCCCCCGGAAATCTTGTCGATCCCGACTCCGGATGGAGAGTCCCCGTAGATGGTGTCATCACCGTCCATGCCGCGAATGGTGTCATTCCCACCGGATGACCCCTCCGCCCGGTCTCCCCAGATATGGTCGTCGCCGCCAAAGCCGTAGATCGAGTCATTTCCCGGTCCGCCGTAGAGCCAGTCGGCGTCACTAGATGTGGTCAGCGTATCCCCCCTGATCAGGTCGTCGCCAAGACCACCCTTGATGGTATCAGTGCCGGCGCCCCCCTTGATTGCGTCGTCGCCGTCCTCACCGTGAATGATGTCGTCACCCCCACTTCCTTCAAGGATGTCGTCCCCAGCGCCACCCCAGATACTTGTGTCGGCGCCCTTGGAGTAGATCTGGTCGGCGCCGTCGCCGCCATAGAGATCCTCGTAATAGTCTGAACTGGACGACGCCGAGCCGTCGATCCAGTCGTCCCCTCCAAGACCGAAGATCTGACCACGCAGATCGACGCTGTTGCGATGGTTCGTCAGGTACGCCCCAGCATCGTAGAAGGCGATCTTCGACTCGTCTCCCTCACTTCCCCGAACGATAACGTGCGTGATCTCGTCGTCGTCGTCTTCGAAGGCGCAACAGAACTTGGTTCCATCTCCGGCAGTCCCATACGCCGAAAAATCTACACCATTGTCATAGCCACTGCCGTCGTAGTCCGTCACTACATAAATCACGGGCTCCGTCCCGGTACCCGGCGAACCGGGGTAGCATGTCCACTCCTCGTCATTCAGGCCCTCCTGGCGACACATCAAGGCACCTCCGCCAGACACTTCCAGACATTCTTCATTCTCGTAGTCCTCCGGGGCCTCATTCGTATCGCAGTCTCGCGTCGTGCCGGTGGCAAGTGCGTCTGTGAGGACGAGGGAAAGGAACAGTGCAGTCATTGTGAGCCTCCTTGTTCGATGGGAGCTTAGCATGCCCATTGCCCCTGGAGCCTGGAATCCTGAAGCTGGTCGCGTGAGGCCACTTTGGGGGCTTTGTCTCCCATGGACGCCGCGTTTACGACAGAGAATCGACCCGCCGTGGGGACCGCGCTGTCCGCTTGAATTGTCAATGGGTGCGGATCCTTTGGTGTGACCTGAGAGTGCAGGTTCAACGGGGATCGGTGACATGAAACCTGAGGCGCAGGTGGCCCCAGGGACGTACGTAGCAGTTGCAACACAAGCTACGCCCGGAGACCACCTGCGATGACCACGTACCCTGAGACCCCGTTCTCCTCCAGCCGCGGGTGCTTTGACCAGCTGGTCTCGGCGCTGTCCGGTGGCGAGACAGCCCAGCTCGACCACGAGGAAGTCGAGCGCCTCATCGAGTCCGGTGGCCGGGAGCTGTTGCTGCAGTTGATGCAGGACCACCTGGACCTTCGCTCGGTGCGGGAGAAGACCACCATCAAGCCGATGCGTGGGGTCGACGGGGTCGAGCGGACCGAGATTCGGCGCTCCTCGCGGCTGCTGGGTACGCTGTTCGGCCCCGTCGGAGTCCAGCGGATCGCGCTGGTGAAGCGCGGGGTGTCTGGCGGACGGGGATAGGCAATTTGAACCACCCCGCCATTCTACGCCGCCTCCCACCGACCTGCCGTGGATGGCTCATCTGGCCGGTCTCGGGAGGAGCGGATCACCAGGTCCGGAGCCCGTCGGAAGGGGGCCGGCCAGACCCTTCGTCTCCGGTTCCGACCACCCTCGAGTCCAAGGCAGATCCCGACATCGCCTCCATGGAGGCCGCCTTGTCCATCGCTTGCTGTGCCGACCCTCGGGCTACGCCACGGCCGCGTCGGTTGGTGGGCCCCTGGCGGCCTTCTCCAGTCCTCGGAGGATCTCGAGGGTCTTCGCCCCCGGGAGCACGACGGCTCGGACGGTCATCCTGCTCTCGCAGTGGGGACAGGCGAGGACATCGGCTTGGAACACCCGGGCCATCAGGTCCGCCCAGTGCAGACACCCGGTGCCCGGCACCGTGTGGGGAAGCCTCGGCGAGCGCAGTACTCCGCAGCACTTCCTCTTGGGAGGCTCTGGGACGACCTGTTCTCTGGCGGCGGCGTTGGCTGCGAGCACGCCGTGGAAGAGCACCATA
>CAYFPX010000355.1:3085-4590 GCA_964344945.1 uncultured Enterobacterales bacterium | reverse complement strand
GAGCTCGGCGCCGACCCGATCGGCAGCACGCGACCCGCCGGAGACCTGGGAGAAGACCCAGGCTCGGACGACGCCAGCTACAGCGACGTCGACGGGCCCTTCCTCCTGGAGCTGGGCGCCGTCGACGGTGGCCTCGCCCTGGACGTCCAGCTGGCCCGGGTGCTCGTGCACGTGGACGGCGACGTGGTCGCCCTGGCCGTGGACGACACCTGGATCGGCGTCACCGAGGGCGAGGGCCGCTGGACAGGCGCCCTGGAGGCCACGCCCGAGTAGCGCCGCTCGGCGGACTTGGGGGCCTGATCGAGCAGCTCGAGGTCACCCTGGCCCCCGACGCCCGCATCGACGGCGAGCTCCTACCCATCCCCAGCGCCTGGCGCGACCTGTTCCTGGACGTGTCCTTCGAGTCCGGCGAGGGCATGCCCCTGGTGGTGATGACCGGCCTGATCGACACCGCGGTCGAGGACGGCGAAGTCCAGCCCTGGCTGGCCCAGACGGTGCTGCGGGAGGTCGACGAGGACGGCACGGCCGGCCCCTACGGCGCCTCCTCCAGGTAGGTCATCACCAGGACGTAGTCCTCTGCGAAGGTGTAGCCGGCGTCCCGGAAGGCCTGCTCGACGGTGGGGGTGACGGCGACCCGGGGCTTGCGGGCTTCGCCCTCGATCACCAGGTCCTCGAAGGCCACCAGCTCCTCGGGCGCGACCGTGTGGCTGATCATGGTGGTGACGAAGCGCCCCATGGTGTCCTGGCGCGCGAACAGTGGGAAGAGCCAGCGGGTGTGGGCCGGGCGGCCCCACTGGGCGGGCACTTCGTAGGAGACCCGCACCGGGTAGTGGGCCGTGCCCTCCACCCGCACCGCTTCGTGCGCCACACGAAGTGCGCCGAGCTCGGTGGGGACCGGCTCCGGGTGTCCGTCGAAGGGGGGCAGACGCACCACCCAGAGGAAGAACAGCACCACCCCGAGCCCGACCAGGGCGAAGGGCACGGCGAGCTTTCTCATGGCGGGCCTCCAGCGGTCCTGTAATCTGAGGGACTCCCGCGGGGAGCGGACGGAGGCCTTCCATGCTGACCCTGACCCTGACCCTGGGCCTGGTGGCCTGCACCGGCGGCGACAACGGCTTCGGCGGCCCTGGCAGCGCCTACCAGGGCACCGACGACACCACCACCGACACCGAGGAGCCGACGGACACCGGCACCGAGCTCTCCCCGTACCCCGACGGCTACCCGGATCCCTACGACGCCAACGGCCCCAGCCTGGGCACCTTCGACGCCTGGTTCGACGAATTCGGCAACATCGGCGACGTGATCTACGTGACGGTGGACTGGTTCGATCCCCAGGACGACCTGATCGGCGGCCGCTTCAAGGTCTGGATCGAGTCGGAGCAGGGCGACGTCGACGGCAGCGCCGCAGGGGACATCAAGGAGACCACCGGCAGCGGTGCCGACGGCTGGATCGACGACGACGGCAAGCTGGCGTTCGTCATCGCGGTCGAGGACGAGTGGCAGAA
>CAYFPX010000355.1:0-2967 GCA_964344945.1 uncultured Enterobacterales bacterium | reverse complement strand
CAGCGACCGGGCCGTGGTGGGGGAGCTGGCGGTCGGCGAGCTGACCTTTGGCACCACGGTCGCGACCAACGCGCTGCTGGAGGGCCACGGCGTGCCGGTCCTGCTCGTGGTCACCCGAGGGCTCGCCGACCTGCCCTGGATCGGGGACATGTCCCGGCCGGCGCTCTTCGACCTCGACGCTCGCAGGCCGGCACCGCTGTGCGCTCGGGTGGTGGAGGTCGACGCGCGCCTGGCCGTGGACGGCACCGTGCTGACGCCCCTGTCCCAGGCGGACCGGGAGCGGGTCCGGGAGGCCGCGGGCGGCTGCGCGAGCGCGGCGGTGGTGCTCACCCACGGTCCGGCCTGCCCGGCGCTGGAGCGCGAGGTCGCGGCGGCGCTGCCGCCGGCGCTGCCGGTGACCCTGGGCCATCGGGTGAGCCCGGAGCGGGGCCTGCTGGCCCGGCTGGAGACGGCGCTGGTGGACGCCGCGATCACGCCACTGCTGCAGGGGGCGATGGCCCGGGACCGGATCCCGCCCGCGGCGCGGGCCATGCGCTCGGACGGCTCCCTGTGCCCCGCTGGGGCGTTGCGGGCGCCCGAGGCCGTGCTCTCGGGGCCGGCCGGCGGCGTGCTGGCGGTGGCGGCGGTCGCCGCCCAGGCGGGCTTCCCCGCGGCGGTCGGGCTGGACATGGGGGGCACCAGCACCGACGTCTGCCGGGTCACGGTGGGGGAGCTGCCTCGGCGCGAGGGCGACGCCCGGGTGGCGGGGGTCCGGGTCCGACGACCCCAGCTCGAGGTGGACACCATCGCAGCGGGTGGCGGCTCGATCCTGGGCCACGACGGCATCCGCCTGACCGTCGGCCCGGCCTCGGCCGGCGCGGATCCCGGGCCGGCCTGCTACGGCCGCGGGGGGCCTCCGACCCTGACCGATGCCTGCCTGGTGGCCGGGCTGATCGATCCGGCGGCCTTCGACCCGCCCCTCGATCCGGCCCACGTCGCGCTGCCGGCCGAGCCGGGCGAGTACCTGGCCCTGGCCCGGGAGGCCATGGCCCAGGCCGTCGCCGGGCTCGCGACCGCGCGAGGGATCTCCCTGGTGGACCACGCCCTGGTCTCCTACGGCGGCGCGGCCGGCCAGCACGCCGCCTGGGTGGCCGAGCGGCTGGGCATCTCCACGGTCCTGGTCCACCCCTGTGCGGGCGCGCTCAGCGCCTGGGGCCAGGCCCTGGCGCGGGACGAGGAGGCCGGGGTCGAGGCCCTCTGGATCCCCCTGGCGGGGGCCCACGAGCGGCTCCAGGCCGCGTGGCAGCGCCTCGAAGCCACCCTGCCGGACCTGGGCCTCACCGTGCGCTCGGCCGAGCTGCGGCACGCGGGCACCGACCACGCCCTCGAGGTCCTGGGCGAGGACGAGCCCGCCCTGCTCGTCGCCTTCCGCGAGGCCCACCGCCGTCGCCATGGCTTCGATCGTCCCGGTGTGCCGGTGGAGGTCGTCAACGCCCGGGTCCGGGTGTTCGCGCCGGCGCCCGAGCTGCCGCCGGTCCAGGCGGACCCCTGGGGACTGGGGGACCAGGTGCGGGTGGGCCCGGCGCTGATCACGGCGGCCACCACCGCCGTGGCGGTGCCCGCGGGCTGGCGGGCCCAGCGGAGCCAGGGCCTGCTGTGGCTCACCCGGGTGGGTCCGGAGGACGCCAGCGAGGCCCCGACCGCTCGCACGCCCTTCGGCGTCGAGCTGTGGGGCAACCGCTTCATGAGCGTCGCCAGCCAGGCTGGCGAGGTCCTGCGCCGGCTCGCCCGCAGCGTGAACGTGCGGGAGCGGCTGGACTTCTCGGTGGCGGTCTTCGACGAGGCCGGTGGGCTGGTCGCCAACGCCCCCCACATCCCCGTGCACCTGGGCGCGATGGGCGAGACCGTGCGGGACCTGATCGCCCGGGGGCCGGTGGTGCCGGGGCAGCCGACCCTGTGCAACGACCCGGCGGCCGGCGGGAGCCACCTGCCCGACCTCACGGTGGTCACCCCGGTCGCCCACGGCGACGCCGTCTTCTTCGTCGCCTCCCGGGCGCACCACGTCGACGTCGGGGGCCTGACCCCCGGGTCGATGCCGCCCCACAGTCGATCCCTGGGGGACGAGGGCTTCGTGGTCCGGCACGTGCCTCTGCTCGACCTCGAGACCGGTGCGCGGGCGCCCCTGGACGAAGTGTTGTCCGCGAGCCGTGACCCGGCGACCGTGCGGGCGGACCTGGACGCCCAGATCGCGTGCAATGCCCACGCTGCACGCCTGCTGCGAGAGCTCGGTCCTCCAGCGCTGGTGCGCACGTGGATGGCTCACCTGGCGGACGCCGCGGAGGACGCCGTGCGGGCCGTGTTGCCGGCGCTGACAGCGGGAGAGGCCGAGGACGCCCTGGAGGGCGTGCCGCTCCGAGTGCGGTGGGCGCCGCGCGACGACGGGCTCACGGTGGACCTGACCGGGACCGGCGGCCCCCACCCGGGCAACCGCAACGCCCCGCGGGCGGTGGTGCGAGCGTCCGTGCTCTACGTGCTGCGCACCCTGGTGGACCGGGACATCCCGCTCAACGAAGGCGCCCTGCGCCCGGTGCGGCTGGCGCTGCCCGAGGGCTCCCTCGTGGACCCGCCGCCCGGAGCCGCCGTGGTCGGCGGCAACGTGGAGACCAGCCAGCGCCTGGTGGATCTGCTGCTGCTGGCGGCGGGGTCCCGGGCGGCGAGCCAGGGCACGATGAACAACCTCAGCCTGGGCAACGGCCGCTGGTCCTTCTACGAGACCCTGGGTGGGGGAGGGGGGGCGACCCCGCACGGCCCGGGGCCCTCCGCGGTCCAGGTCCACATGACCAACACCCGGGGCACGGATCCCGAAGTGCTGGAGACGCGCCTGCCGCTCCGGGCGCGGGTGCTGGCTCGGCGGCGGGGCTCTGGCGGGGCGGGTCGGCATCGTGGGGGCGACGGCCTGATCCGGGAGCTCGAGGTGCTGGCCCCGTG
>CAYFPX010000354.1:0-4611 GCA_964344945.1 uncultured Enterobacterales bacterium | reverse complement strand
GACGCCCCTGACACCCCAGCGCCCGGTGCCGATCTGAATCTCGACGGGCGGGCCGATTTGATCCTCTCCAATCCAAGGTTTGAGACACCTTCTCCGGAGACCGGCGGGGCTCAAGTCTTCTACGGCCCCTTGAACGGGACGCTGCACACCTCAGACGCCTCGATCAGCATCCAAGCATCGGACTCGGATGATCTCTTTGGATCCGCAGCACTCGTTGAGGACTTCAACGGCGACGGCCTGCCAGAGCTGTTCGTTGCGGCGGTCGAACACTCCGGAACCGCCACCCAGGCCGGAGCCGTGTTGATGTTCGGCAACCCAGAGGAGCAGACGATTGACACGGACGCTGACCTGGTGTGGACGGGCTTCGAGACTGGTATGCGCGCCGGGGAGAAGCTGAACTCGGCAGATCTGGACTCAGACGGGTATCCGGACCTCATCGTGACTGCGCCATTCGCGGACGCAGCCGGCGTCCGAAGCGCCGGAGTCATCCTCATTGTGCCAGGGACTCCGAACCCCAACTCGACGACCATGGCCACCAGCGGGCTGGTGCTCTCTGGTGAGGAGGAGTCCGGTTACCTCGGCGTTTCTGCGGCGTCGGCCGGCGACTTCAACGGGGACGGACACTTGGACCTTGCGGCAGGTGCGCCGGGGGCCGAGCGCGGAGGCCTCGCGGCGGCCGGCACGGTGTTCGTCTTCACCGGACCGATCACGACGGACCTCGGCACTGCCAACGCAACTCTTGAGGCCGTTGGCTCAATCGGGGAAGAGACCGCCGGATTCCACATTGTGACGGCACATCTCGACGGCGACGCCCTTCCCGATCTGGCCATTGGGGCGCCTTATTACCTCTCCAGCTCGGGCCCCGGGACCGTTACTGTGCTGCCTGGTGCCGGATTCTGAGCGCCGAGGTGCCAAGTCTTTGGGACATAGTGAGCAGAGCCCGATGGCTTGAAGTAGGTCAAGACGCTTGATCCTCTGTTTCCCCGCATCATCTGCAGCATCTGGCTCAGCACTGACTCGGGGGAGGTCGACTCCGCCTGCCGATCGAGCGCAAGAGTTGCGTGCCGCCAGAAGGTCGGTATCAACTCACGAAGCTCCTGTTCACTCGATGGGTGCCCGCCCCGGATGAGGGCCAGCTCCAACCCGACGCGCGCTGACAAGCGCGATGGATGGGCAGCCAGCGCGACGCCATATCCCTCGATGGCATCTTCGAACCTCTGCTCGCGCAATGCCAGTTCTCCGGCGACGACCTCGATGTTCGGGAGGTGCGACAGTCTCGCTCGAGATTCCCCAAGGGCATTGCGGCAATCATCAGGTTGGCCCAGGAGCATGTGGCAGAGCGCCTTGCCAAGCCAGGCCCACCTCGTCTGGGGGTCGAGCTCCAACGCCCTCTCACAGTCCCCCAGGGCCTCTCGATAGCTGCCTCTCCACAACTGGATCTCGGCCCGATGGGTGTAGACGAGCGGGTGCCAGCCCGGGCCGAGCGTGGCGGCATGTTCCACGACAGCCTCAAAGGGCCAAGCATGGAGCAGTGCGGTGAGTTGCGAGGTCCGGTGCCTCGTACAGCTCACTCCTGCCAGGCGCCGCAACCGTCTCCCATCCCACCACGTGGCCAGCTGTGTGCGGTTGCCCCGTAGGGCGGAGAGTCCTTCCTCCAGCCTCTTCGCAGTCGGGCCCTCGAGTCCCAGCGGGCTGAGGTCCTCCACCACCTCCTGCTCTACAGCTGACTGGACCTCGCCAGGATGAAGAGCAAGCTCAACGAGGATCCGGTTGAGGTAGCCCCCCAAGTTGAAGTCGGCGCCAACAGACCGAGCGCCCTCGAGGACTTCCTTGGCCCTCCTGAGGTCGCCGAGATTGCGAAGGGCCTCGCCCAACACAATCGACTCCTCGTCGGTCCTCTCAACATGCGAGAGCAGCGTGACCAGCTTCCCCCATTGCCGCTGTTGGAGGAGGTCGATGGTCTCGCTGCGCCGGCTCTTGACCTCCACGTGGGGGGTCTGCTGCCCTCGCCAGCGCAGCAGTTCCTCCGACCAGCGCCGGGAGTCGCTGAACTCCCGCTCCAACTGCAGCGCGAACTCAAATCGCCCAGCTGCGACGGCCAGCTCCACGGCCCTTCCGGGATCCTCGCCCACCCCGCGCTTCAGCCACTCCTCGCTGACTTCTAGACCGGACTTGAGGGCGCACTCGAAGAGGTTGAGCTGGTCCCGGTCCTCAAGCTCAGTCAGGCCGTCCAGCGTCGAGTACGCCTCCTCATAGAGCCGCTGCCGCATGAGGACGCCCACCAAGCGCCGGATGACGTCCGGATCATCGCCGCAGTGAGCCTCGCCGCGCAACGCTTGCAGCGGACCGCCGAGCAGCAGCTCCTGCTTGGCAGCCTGTCCATACAACCTCCACAGCTTCACTGATTTCGCCTGCTCGGGCGTGCGCCGCACCAAGTCGAGCACCTCCGATGCATGGCCCATGCGGTGGAGACAGTCGGCCAGCCGGAACACCAGCGAGGGATCCAGCGGCGCAGACGCGACGGCCTCTGCCCAGCTGTGACGAGCCTCGTCGCGTCTTTCGAGCCGCTCCCACGCCGTGGCTCGAATCACGGCCACTGCCAGGGAGAACTGCAGGGGTTCGAGCAATTCGAGGGCCCGCTGCGGCTTCCCCGCTCTCACAGCAGCCTTTGCGGCCTTCAATCTCAACGAAGCCGACGCCAAATGAGTACCTGGACCCGTACGCGAGGGTGGGCGGTTCAGCCTACACCCCCGGCTGCTGCCCCCCATCATCCCCGCCACCATCCGACGGCGTCTCCGCCACCGGCTCCTCGGCCCCAGCCTCCTCGGTCGGAGCGCCGTCGGCGGCAGCGGCAGCGGCCTCGGCCTTCATCGCCTCGAGCTTGGCCTCGGCCTGGGCCTTGGCGGCGGCGAGGGCCTGGTCCTGCTTGGCCAGGACCTCGTCGACCTGGGCCTGCAGAGCCGCGGGGATGGCGACCTTCTGGCAGCACTTCTTGAACTTCTGACCCGAGCCACAGGGGCACGGCTCGTTGCGAGAGAGCCGGCGCACCAGGCCGAAGGCGTGGGCCTGGGGACCCTTCGGGGGCCGCTGGAGCTGGGGCTGGGGGGCCTGGGCCGGCAGGGCCGCCGGCTGGGCCGGGAGCGCCGCAGGCTGCTTGGGGATGTTGCCGGAGGACAGCTGGCGGGCGCCCATCTTGGTGCCCACAGCCACCGCGTCGAGCTCCTCGGCGGTGATGGTGCGCAGCCGGGCGATGACCTGCTCGTCCCGGAGGGCGTTCATGTACATGAACATGTTGTAGCCCTCCTTCTTGTACTCCAGCAGCGGGTTGCGCTGGCCGTAGCCGCGCAGGGACACGCCCTGGCGCAGGCGGTCCATGGCGAGCAGGTGGTCCTTCCAGAGGGAGTCGGTGAACTGGAGCACCAGGTCCCGCTCGACCCGGCGGGTGCGGTCCTCGCCGAGCTCGTTCTCCTTGACCTGGTAGAGCGCCATGGCGGCTTCCAGGAGCCGCTCCCGCAGCTCGGACCAGGCGTGGTCCCGGACCTCGGCGTCGGTCTCCTCGAAGGCGTAGTCGAACACCTTCTGGGCCCGCTCCCGCAGCTGCTTGAGGTCCCAGTCCTCGGGGTTGAGGAGCTCGCCCGCGCAGTCGTCGAGCAGGTCGTCCACGACCCCCTCGAAGGACTCGGTCATCATCTCCTTGATGGACTCGCCGGTCAGCGCCTTGCGCCGCAGGTCGTAGACGAACTTGCGCTGGTCGTTGAGCACGTCGTCGTACTCCAGCAGGTTCTTGCGACCGTTGAAGTGGTGGCCCTCGACCTTCTTCTGCGCGTTCTCGATGGAGCGCGTGATCCAGCGGTGCTCGATGGGCTCGTCGTCCTCGATGTTCCACTTCTCCATGAAGGCCAGGATCTTGTCCGAGCCGAAGATGCGGAGCAGGTCGTCTTCCAGGGACAGGTAGAACTTGGAGCTGCCGACCTCGCCCTGACGACCGGACCGTCCGCGGAGCTGGTTGTCGATGCGGCGCGACTCGTGGCGCTCGGTGCCGATGACCCGCAGGCCTCCCGCTTCGAAGACCCTCGCCTTGTCGGCCTCGGTCTGGATCCGCAGCTTGGCGACCTCGGCCTCGTAGCCCTCCTGGTCCTCGGCCGGGCTCACGATGTCCTTGGCCAGCTCCTCGGGGTTGCCGCCGAGCTTGATGTCGGTGCCGCGACCCGCCATGTTCGTAGAGATGGTCACCGCACCCGGACGACCGGCCTGGGCCACGATGTGGGCCTCCCGCTGGTGCTCCTTGGCGTTGAGGATGTTGTGGGGGATCTCGGCCCGGACCAGCATGCGGGCGACGATCTCGGACTTCTCGACGCTCGTGGTGCCGACCAGGACCGGCTGGCCCCGCTCGTGGCAGTCCTGGATGTCCTCGAGCACCGCCCGGAACTTCTCCTCCTGGTACCGGTAGACCTTGTCGTGCTCGTCGTCCCGCGCGATGGGGACGTTGGTGGGGATGACCACCGTGTCGACGTCGTAGATCTTGGCGAACTCCGCGGCCTCGGTCTCGGCGGTGCCGGTCATGCCCGAGAGCTTGTCGTACATGCGGAAGTAGTTCTGGAAGGTGATGGA
>CAYFPX010000353.1:1167-4628 GCA_964344945.1 uncultured Enterobacterales bacterium | reverse complement strand
GCCGGATCGCCGCCGAAGTGCTTGATGATGTCCATGGTGGCCATCGCCAGGCCGGCGCCGTTGACCATGCAGCCGATCTCGCCATCGAGGGCGACATAGGACAGGCCGAAGTTGCCAGCCTCGACCTCGGCCGGGTCTTCCTCGGCCAGGTCGCGCATCGCGGCGTTGTCCTTGTGGCGGAACATCGCGTTGTCGTCGAAGGTCATCTTGCAGTCGAGCGCCAGGACCTGGCCGTCGCCGGTGACCACCAGGGGGTTGACCTCGACCATGGCGCAGTCCTCGGCCAGATACGTCTCGTAGAGGCCCATCAGGAACCTCACACCGGCCTTGAAGGCGCCGCCCTTCAGCCCCAGGCCGTAGGCCAGCTGGCGGGCCTGCCAGCCGCCCAGGCCGACCGCCGGGTCGACCCAGACCTTGACGATCTTCTCGGGGGTGTGCTCGGCGACCTCCTCGATGTTCATGCCGCCTTCGGTGGACGCCATGATGAGGTTCCGGCCGCACTCGCGGTCGAGCAGGATGGAGACGTAGAGCTCGGTCTGGATGTCGCAGCCCTGCTCGATGTACAGGGTCGAGACCTGGCGGCCCTCGGCGCCGGTCTGCTTGGTGACCAGGGTCTTGCCGAGCATGTCGGCCGCGGCCGCCGCGGCGGAGGCCTGGTCGAAGCAGACCCGCACGCCGCCCTTGCCGGGGGCCTCGTGTCCCGCGAGCACGGTCGGCAGGTCGGCGGGGTCCAGGTCCTCGAGGAAGCGGCCCATGCCGCGCCCACCGGCGTGGATCTGGCTCTTCACGACCCACACGGGTCCGGGCAGCTGCTCGATGGCGGCCTCGGCCTCGGCGACCGAGGTGGCCGACAGGCCGGTCCCGCAGGCCACGCTGTGGCGCTTCAGGATCTCCTTGGCCTGGTACTCATGGATCTTCATGGCGGACTCTCGGGGAGGGGTGGGGCGGGGTGGCAACCCGCCCGGACCCGCAGGCCCGCCCGAGCTCACCCGTTCGTTGAGGTCGGGTCTAGCGAGAGCGGCTGCGGACCGGCTGGTCTTCGGCGATGAACTTGCAGCGGTAGATGGCCACGCCCTTGCCGCCCCGGAAGTTCAGCCGCTCGTCGATGATCTGGGCAGCGATGCCGGAGCACCGGCTCAGGCCGAACAGGCAGGTGTAGTAGTCGCTGTTCGCCAGGCCCACGGCCTGGAGCAGGGTGCCGCTGATGGCGTCGACGTTCGGGTAGGGGTTGGAGACCTTGGGGTTCTCCCGGAGCACCTTCACGGCCCGCTCGCGCATGGCGATGGCGGTCTTGTACAGCGGGTCGTCGGGGCAGATCTCCTGGCCCAGGGCGTACTGGATGGTCGCCCGGGGGTCCTCGGCGCGGAGCACGGCGTGGCCGAAGCCGAAGATGAGCCGCTTGGCCGCCAGCTCGCCCCGGATGAAGGCCTCGACCTGGTCCGGATCGTTGGTGCCGACGCTGCGCACGAAGTTGAGGCAGTCCTGGTTCGCCCGACCGTGGCGCGGCCCGTAGAGCCCGGCCATGGCGGCGGCGAGGGAGGCGTAGAGGTCGGCCAGGCCGCTGGCCACGGACTTGCCGGTGAAGGTCGAGAGGTTGCCGCCGCCGTGGTCCAGGTGGAGCACGTAGAACACGCGCAGCAGTCGCGTGATGGCGTGGTTGTCGCCGCCGGGCACGCCCAGCATGTTGACGAAGTTCTCGATCAGGCCGAGCTCGGGCTGGCTGGGGAGGGGGTCGCCCCAGCCCTCGCGGATGCGCACGATGGCCGCCACCAGGGTGGGCAGCTGGGCGACGACGCGCAGGGAGTCCTCGCGGAAGTCGTCGGCCTTGCCGGTCATGCCCAGGAACATCAACCCCGGGATCAGCCACTCCATGGGGTGGCCTTCCTTGGGCAGGCCCTTCAGCAGCTCCAGGACCCGAGCGCTTCGCCCTCCAGCCGCACCCGCACCGCCGCGCGCTCCACGAGCTGGGCCTTGAAGGCCGCCAGCTGGTCGTCGGTGGGCAGGGCCTTGTTGAAGAGCAGGTAGACCGCAGCCTCGGGGTCCAGGTCCCACAGATCCGTGATGGGGTAGCCGCAGTAGTGCAGGCCCTTGTGAGGATCGACGAACGAGGTGCGGACGGTGCCGACGGGGACACCGCGCAGGCCGGTGTTGAGGTGACCGCGGGTGACTTCGAAGAGGACCTCGTTGGCGTCCGACATGCTCTTGATGCTCCAGGGCAGGTGTGCCTCCGTCGGGGCCCCGGTGCCGCTGGAGCAGCGCCGCCAGGGGCTCCGACAAGGGGGAGTGAGTAGCGCGTGAGCCCCCCCCGCGCCAACCCTTCCAGACCGCCTGAAGCCGGGCCTCTGGTCTATGATGCGGAGCGCCCAGGAGGCCCCCGTTGAAGCTGCAGGAAGTGGTCGCCCGCACGGACGTGGGCCGGGTCCGGGATCACAACGAAGACAACCACCTGGTGGACGCCGACCTGGGTGTGATCGCGGTCGCCGACGGCATGGGCGGGCTGGCCCTGGGCGAGGTCGCCTCGGCGACCGCGGTGGCCACGCTCGGTGCGGCCACCGAGGTGCTGAAGCCCCTCATCAGTGCCGCCGACAAGTCCCCCTCCAGCGCCAACCGCATCCAGCTCGCCCAGGCCCTCGAGGTGCTGAGCCACATCGCCTCCCAGCGCATCCAGCAGGCCACCCAGGGCCAGCCCTCGGGCACGACCATGGTCAGCGCCGTGGTCTCCCGGGAGCACCTGCTGGTCTGTCACGTGGGCGACAGCCGGGCCTACCTCTACCGGGGCGGCACCCTGCGCCCCCTCACCCAGGACCACACCATCGCCGCGGCGCGGCTGCGCCAGGGGCTGATCAGCCAGGAAGAGCACGACCAGAGCCCGTACCAGCACATGCTGTACCAGGCCCTGGGCACCCAAGGCGACATCGACCCGGACCTGATCGACGTCACCCTCGCCGAGGGCGACGTCGTGCTCCTGTGCAGCGACGGCCTCACCGGTCCCGTGGGCGACGAAGCCCTGACCGTCATCCTGGACATGGCCGAGTCCCTCGACGACGCCGCGGACCAGATGATCGCGCTCGCCCTGGAGAACGGCGGCCCGGACAACATCACGCTGATCCTCACTCGGGTCGGCGCCGCCGCAGCGCCGGCCGTGGTCGACCGACGCTCCGAAGAGCTCTCCCAGTGCGCCGCCTTCGGCCACCTCAGCGACGCCGATCACCTGCTCCTGTCCCTGTTCCTCGAGGCCGCCCACCACGACGAGGGCCAGGCCTTCGACCTGGACGCCGGCGTGCACGTGCTCCTGGCCGGCTCAGCGGACGCCGACGGTCGCACCCTCTCGGTGGGCGACGCCTTCGGCGTGGCGAGGTTCGCGGGGGCCGTGGCCGGCGAGCCTGCCGTCACCGCCTCGGGAGCCTGTCAGGCAGCGGTGCTGTCCCAGGCCGCCTTTGACGTCCTGGACAAGCGCCGCC
>CAYFPX010000353.1:789-1130 GCA_964344945.1 uncultured Enterobacterales bacterium | reverse complement strand
GGAGTGCTGGCGGCGTCCCTGCCCGCAGAGACACCGCCCGCCGGGGAGTAGGCCCCGGCAGCCCTACAGGCCTACAAAGCCCGCGACGTCCGTGGCCTTGTCGGTGTTCTCCCACGGGAACTCGGGCCGACCGAAGTGGCCGTAGGCCGCGGTGTTCCGGTAGGTCACGTTGCCGCTGAGCAGGCCGAGGTGCCGGATGAGGTCCGCGGGCTTCACCGGGAAGATCTCACGGACGCAGTCGGCGAGCTTCTCGTCGGCCACCTTGCCGGTGCCGTAGGTGTCGACCATCACGCTGACCGGCTCGGCCACGCCGATGGCGTAGGCCAGCTGGACCAGGGCCC
>CAYFPX010000353.1:0-763 GCA_964344945.1 uncultured Enterobacterales bacterium | reverse complement strand
GTAGGCGGCGGAGCGGTCGACCTTGGACGGGTCCTTGCCGGAGAAGGCGCCGCCACCGTGGGCGCCGTGGCCACCGTAGGTGTCGACGATGATCTTGCGTCCGGTGAGTCCGGCGTCGCCCATGGGGCCGCCGACGACGAACCGGCCCGTCGGGTTGACGAAGTAGCGGGTGTCGCTGTCGAGCAGGTTCGCGGGCAGGACCTGCTTGATGTTCTGCTCGATGATGAAGTCCTGGAGGTCCCCGTGGGCGACGGACTCGGCGTGCTGGGTGGAGATGACGACGGTGTCGATGCGGGCGGGCCGACCGTCGCGGTACTCGACCGTGACCTGGGACTTGGAGTCCGGGCGCAGCCAGTCGACCACGTTGGTCTTGCGGAGCTGGGCGAGCTGGGCCAGCAGCTGGTGCGAGAAGTGGATGCTCATGGGCATGAGCACGTCGGTCTCGTCGCAGGCGTAGCCGAACATCATGCCCTGATCGCCGGCGCCCTGCTCCTTGAACAGGCCCTCGCCGGCGGTCACACCCTGGGAGATGTCCGGGGACTGCTGCTCGACCGCGCACATGATGGCGCAGGTGTTGCCGTCGAAGCCCTTGTCGCTGTGGTCGAAGCCGATGTCGTTGACGACCTCGCGCACGACGACCGGGTAGTCGACCTGGCCCTTGCTGGTGATCTCGCCGGCCAGCAGCACGAAGCCGGTCTTGACCGCCGTCTCGCAGGCCACGCGGCTGCGCGGGTCCTGGGCCAGGAAGGCATCGAGGATGGGG
>CAYFPX010000352.1:0-4748 GCA_964344945.1 uncultured Enterobacterales bacterium | reverse complement strand
CAACCGTGCGGGTTCATGCTGCTACGCCGAACACCGATGCCCCGACCCGTTCCCCCAGTCGCACGAGGAACCCATTCAGCTCGTCGGTCTCCAGGGAGCTCCCGCGCGCCAGCGACTGGTGGGTGCTGCCGCCCTCTCGGTCCAGGCCGTCCACCGGGGCCAGGCCCACGGCACCGCACGGGCCTCGGAGCAGGTCTTCCTCCGACACGTAGGCAACGCCAGCGGCGTCGAGCACAGCGGCGCCCTCGAGCCCGAGCTTGTTGGCGAACGCCCAGGTGCTGCCGCTCGACCCGCACAGGGCCTGGACCGCGCCGCCCAGGTTCGCGATCAGCTTGCCGTAGAGCCAGGGCGCGACCCCGTCTGTGGTGATCACCTCGAATCCCGCCGCCGTCAGGTCCCCGCCCGCCTGGAGCACCCAGGGCTCGCACCCGGTCGGCCAGCTCCCGACCACGAGCACGCCGGGGTGCGGGTCTCCGTGCAGCCGCACTTCGCCCGGCTCCAGGTGTACCGCGGGCACCCAGACCATCCCGCAGGCCACGGTCCCGAAGCCCCGCGCCGCCCGCGGGCCGCTGTCCACCCCGTTCTGAAGCGTCAGCACCCGAACCGAAGGCGGCGCCGCCCGCGCCAGCGCCTCGACCAGCTCGTCGGTGTCCTGGGCCTTCACCGCGAGCAACACCACGTCGTCCGGCCGCCAGTCCACCTGGGCCACGTGACCCCAGGCCGGCAGCTGGACACGGAAGCCGCCGTCGGGCAGACGCACGCTCAGGCCATCGGCCTGCAGCGCCGCCAGGTGCGGTCCCCTCGCCACAAGCCCGACTTCGCAGCTCGCCCGCGCCAGCAGTCCCCCGACCCCTCCGCCGATGCCGCCTGCGCCGGCCACCACGTAGCGGGGCATGCGCTACTCCCGGGTGAACTCCGCGTCCCGGTCGTTGCTGCACTCTTCACCGGCCAGGTAGGCCGCGGCGTTGTCGAAGGCCTCGTCAAGCCCGTTCTTCACCAGGCCCACGTACAGGTCGTCTGCAAAGGAGACCGACGACCACATCACCGTCATGCGCAAGATGGTGGCGTCGGTGGGGTGGGGCAGCCAGAGGTCCAAGGTGTAGCGGGAGTCCCAGGTGTTGTCGCCGTCGTCGCTGACGGCCTGTTCGGGCATCCAGGTGCGGCCGAAGATGACCGCGTCGTCGTCGTCTTCCCGGCGGACCCGGCGGAACTCGCCCAGGGTATCGATCCACACGTCGGCCAGGACCGACTCCGTGCGGGTCTCGTTGGTCACCTCGAGCCAGTCGCAGGTCTCGTCCACGAAGCAGTCGAGCTCGGTGTCGAAGGTCCGCTGGTAGTAGACCGAGCTGTCGGCGGTGATGCAGACCTGGTTCGGCTCGGCGATCAGGCCCAGGGTCTGGCTCATGGTGGCCGAGCTGAGGGCGCTCACGCCCACGTTCACCTGCTCGTCGGGGTCGGCGCCCGCTGGCGCGGTGGCGGTGCCCAGGTCCTCGTCGGTCAGGATCGGCGGTGTGAAGGCCCGCTCGTTGATGTCGCCCTCCATGTCCACGCCGAGCAGGAAGTCCGTGAAGCCGTCGAGGGTGGCGGTCAGGTACTCGTCGTCCTCGTTGTCGAACTCGGCGAAGGTGAACAGCAGCAGCTCCCCGAGCTCCTCGGGGGCTTCGACGGGGGGTGAGCAGGCGAAGAGCGAGAGCAGGCCGAGCATGGGCGTCCTCGGGGACCGGGTGGGGGCCGCGCACCCTATCCGGCCGATGCCTGGCCTGTCAGATCAAGCCTTCGTGAGCCATCACCCGTCGCAGGAAGCTGACGGGCATGTTGCCGCTCTCCAGGTAGACCCGGTGGAATTCCCGGTCGAGCTCTTCCGCGCTGCGCTCACCGTCGTTGGCGGCCTCGGCGTCGCGCTTCAGGGACCAGACCAGGTGGTTTCCGATCAGGTAGCACATGGGGTAGCCGCGCTCCTGGGAGTACCAGTTCAGCTCGGCCTGGACCCGGCCCGGGGTGAACCCCGTGACTGCCTGGAGCAGGTGGCCGGCGGCGACGAAGGGGTCGTTGCTGCTCAGGTCGCAGTCGATGCCCACGTCGAGGAACTGCTTGTCTCCGGTGAGGAAGTACAGATCGATGGCCACCCGAGCGCCGATCCGGGCGATGTCCAGGGCGCCGCAGAAGCGGGCTTCGTCGGTCAGCTCGCCCATGTAGCCCTGGTCGAGCATGTAGTCCTCGAGCATGGTGGTCCAGCCCTCGGCGTGCTCCAGGGCGTCGAAGTGACGGCGCACGGTCGACGGGTGCACGCTCGCGGTGGCCAGCTGGAGGTGGTGCCCGGGGATGCCCTCGTGGATCATCATCAGCGGGATCTCGACCTCGGTGTGCTCGTCGAGCAGCTCCTCGGACAGGGTCAGGTAGACCAGCGAGGTCCGGGTGCCCGGCCGGAAGGCCGGCGGGGGCATCATCGCGCCTGCGGGGATCGACGGAGCCATGAAGGCCGGGGTGCGCAGGATCTTCATGTCCTGGTCGTCGAGCACCGGGAACAGGTCCCGCTCCCTGATCCAGCCGATGATGCGCTCCCGCTCGGCCTGGTAGCGGGTGAGCACCTGCTCCAGCTGGCCGTCGTCGACCTTGACCGCGTAGTGCTTCTTCAGCCAGGTCTGGGTGTCAGCCACCGACAGGTCCTTGTCCAGGTCGTACCGGGCCACCAGCACCTGCCGCAGGGACTCGACCTTGTCCCGGTTGACGGCCAGGAAGCGCCGAGCCAGCCCGTGGATCTCCTCCAGGCTGAGCTCGATGCCCCGGCTGGCGACCAGGGCTTCGGCGGTCTCGCGGCCCAGGTGGAAGTGCTCGGTGGTGGGTAGCTCCTCCAGCGCAGCGGCGTAGTCGGCCAGGGCCTGCTCGGCGGTGTCGCAGGCCACCCGCAGCTCCACCAGCTTGTCCCAGCCCTCTTCATCGGCCCAGCCCTGGAGCGTGCTCAGGAGCCCCGGGAGCTCGCGCACCTTCTCCAGGTCGATGTCGACCCAGCGCTTCACTGGTGTGTCGAGGCGCTCCAAGAGCCGATTCAGGTAGATCGGCACCTTCTGGATCCGCGCCAGGATGCTCTCCAGGCGCTCGGTGGGTGAGCGGGGGTCGTTGACGAACATCAGGAACAGGCCGTCGCCGATGTCGTCGCCGGCCGTGGGCTTCTGCTGGGCGCGGGAGCGCCCGTTGAAGGCCCAGGTGTCCTCGAGGATGCTGGCCTTCAGCGTGAGCTTGGCCAGGTCCAGGTCCAGGGCCGTGTCGAAGTCGAGTCCGGAGGCGTCCAGGCCCTCGGCCCGCGCGAGCAGTGCCCTGCCCTCGGCAACCCGGGCCGCCACGTTGGTCGCGCTGGGGTCTGGCAGCTGGTCCAGGCGGGCGTCGATGCCCTTGAAGACGCAGGAGTTGGGGTCGCGAGTCAGGTAGGCGTGGAAGTCGGCGGTGAAGGCGTCCACGGTCCCTCCGGGGGTGACGGCAGCGCCACCTACCCGGCGGGCGGGCTCTCGTCGAATGGCCCGGGGACGGCGACCCGCATCGACGAGCTTGCTGTGGAACCGAGCGTCCGGGGCAGCGTACGCTACAGGTCCCGCCCCGCTGAGGTCGCGATGTTCAGCTTCTTCCGTACCGACAAGGCCCAGATGGTCAGCTGCGAGCTCGCCCTGCCCGGGCGCGACACCGAGATGCCCGTGGCCCCCGCCCACTTCGTGCTCGGCACGCCGCTCAAGGGTCCCTTTCCCCCGCACCTGGAGCAGGTCCAGCTCGGCCTCGGCTGCTTCTGGGGTGCGGAGAAGGCCTTCTGGAAGCTCGACGGCGTCTACTCGACGAGCGTCGGCTACGCCGCCGGCTTCACCAAGAACGCCACCTACGAAGAGGTCTGCAGCGGCAAGACCGGCCACAACGAGGTGGTCCTGGTGGTCTACGACCCGGGCAAGGTGTCCTTCGAGGCGATCCTGAAGACCTTCTGGGAGTCCCACGACCCCACCCAGGGCATGCGCCAGGGCAACGACGTCGGCACCCAGTACCGGTCCGGCATCTACGTCACCACCCCCGAGCAGCGTGAGGCGGCTGTCGCATCAAAGGCGCGGTTCCAGGAGCGGCTGACGGCCGCGGGGTACGGCCCGATCACCACGGAGATCCTGGACGCGAGCCCGTACTACTACGCCGAGGACTACCACCAGCAGTACCTGGCGAAGAATCCGGGTGGGTACTGTGGGCTGGGGGGAACGGGCGTTTCATGCCCCATCGGGGTCCTCGGCGAGGACTGAAGTGCCCAAGACGATCACGGCGCAGGGCTCTGCAAGCCGCTGCAGTCCCTTCAGCCTGTCAGCGCCTCTGCAAGTCGGCTGATCAACTCGGGAGCCTGCTGCTGCAGGTAGTCCCGGACCTCCCGGATGCGGGTGGGGTGAATCCGAAGGAGGGACCGGACATCTTCCTGGTCCCGAGCCCGGAAGGCGTCGAGCTTCATCAGGACAAGCCCGCGAAGGGAGATGATCGGAATGTCGTCTTCCAGCCGAAGTTCCGCTGAGAGTCCCGGGAACCGATCGGGGATGTACATGATGTCGGTCTCCCCGATGCGAACCAATTCCTTCAGCTCTTCTCGGTAGACAAGAAACGGCTCGGTCGTCTCAAAGGCCTCTGGGCCCACCAGAAAGTCGACGTCCTTTGTCGCCCGGGGATGGCCGTGTACACCGACCGCGAGCCCCCCGATCAGGGCATGCGGGACTCCAAGATCGCGGAGCATGGAAGAT
>CAYFPX010000351.1:0-4749 GCA_964344945.1 uncultured Enterobacterales bacterium | reverse complement strand
TCGCGAGCGACTCGGCGGCGTAGAGCCCCGCAGCCGGGGGCCCCTCAGCCGGCCCGCAGGCCCTCGGCGGTGAACAGGCTCGCGGGCAGCTCGGCGTCGGGCACGTCGAGCTTCACGTCCAGGACCTCCATCAGCGTGCGGCTGCCCTTGCCCAGATCGCGCATCTCCACCTTGCTGAGCATCGGCGTGCCCGCGACGTCGGAGACCTCGAGCACCCGCAGCTCCTTGACCTGGGTGCCCTTGTGATCGAAGTAGCGCACCTCACGGGGCAGCAGGTCGGCCTTGCCCAGGGTCGTGCGGACGCGGCCATAGGCGCTGTCCTTGTCGGGCGCCACCGTGTCGATGACCCAGCTGTCGCCGGTCTCCTCGACCACGGTGTGGGTCGCGGTCTCCAGGTCCATGGGCTCCAGGTCCTCGAAGCTGAAGTCCGTGCCCAGGAAGGCGCCGCGCCGCTTGTCGCCGGACATGTGCATGAGCGTGCCCACCGCCGGCAGGAAGACCATCATCTGGGGCTTCTCGCCTTCGGTCGCGGTCAGGGCGAAGCGGGTGCCGGCCATGCCTTCGGGGGCCGTGACGTCGCCTCGGAGCTGCAGGGTGTCGCCGGCGCTGCGGGTCTTCATCACCAGCTCCCGGACCTTCTCCTTGCCGCTGCGGCTGGTGGCGGTGAGCCGGACCTGCTGCACGAAGTTGCCCTGGGGCTGGGCTTCGACGCTGCGGGTCAGGATGTCCCTGGCGTCGGCGGCGAAGGCCGGCGGGGCGGTGGCGAGGGCGAGCAGGAGGAGGGCGAGCAGGCGGCGCATCTGGCTTCCCTAATCGAGTCCCGCGGGGCGTAGACCCCCGCCGGTGTGGGGACACTCCCGCAGGCCCAGCCGTCTGGGCCCCAGGACGTGGAGCAGCGCCGGCAGCACCAGGAGATCGGCGAACAGGGCCGCCACCAGGGTGGCGCAGGCGAGCACGGCGAAGTGGCGGGTGGTGACCAGGTCGCTGCCGGCCATCACCCCCAGGCCCAGGGCGAGCAGCAGGCTCGTGTAGACCATCGCCGTGCCGGCCCCCCGGAAGGTGTGGCGCACGGCGCTCTTCAGCGACCGGCCGCGGGCGCGCTCCTCCTGGAGACGGGCCAGGAAGTGGATGGTGTCGTCGACGGCGATGCCCAGGGCCACGGCGAAGGAGATCACGTTGCCGGTCTGGATGTGCTCGCCCATCAGCCGCAGGCTGGCCAGGGTGAAGATCAGCGGCAGGGCGTTGGGGATCATCGCCACGCTGGCCAGGCGCACGTTCCGGAACAGCCCGCACAAGGTCAGCCAGATGCCCACGAAGGCGAGGCCCACGCTGATCAACAGGTCGTCGATGAGGCGGTGGATGCCGGAGCTCGCGACCACGCCGTCCCCGGCCGCGATCACCTGGACCCCGGTCCCCTCGAAGGACTCGTTGCCGAGACGCCCGAGGTCCTGACCGAGAGCGACGAAGGCGTGGCCCCCGAGGTCCGGGGCCAGGGCCATCACCCGCGCCTGGCGCCAGTCGTCGTCGAAGACCGTCCCGAGCTGCAGCTGATCCCCCCCCCACTCCGCGAGGAGCAGCTCCTGGTCGAGCACGTCCGGGTCGCTGGGCACCTCGCGAACCCCGGTCAGCGCTTCGTGCAGCGATGCCACCAGGTCGGCGCCGCTCAAGGCCCAGCCGACGCTCTCCAGGTCCCGCACGCCCTGGGTCAGGGTGTGGAGCCGGGCCAGGACCGCCGGGTCTCGGAAGGCGTCGGGCTCGTCGGCCTCCAGGTGCACCATCACCGGGATGATCCCGCCCAGGTGCGCCACCACGGTGTCGTAGGTCGCGACCGAGGGGTGGTCCTCGTCGAAGACCTCCATCATGTGGCTGGTGGTGCGCACCGTGGTGCCCAGAGCCAGGGCCGCCAGGCAGATCACCGAGCAGCCCGCGAGCACCTGGCCGGGCCTGCGGGCGACGAAGGCGTCGATGGCCAGCATGCTCCGGGCGATGCGCGACCGGTGGAGACGCCGGGCGCGAGAGGTGCCGAGCACCCAAGGCACCGGGACCCAGGCCATCATCGCGGGCAGCAGGAACAGCACCGCCCCGTAGGCCACCATCACGCTCAAGGCGGCCTGGGAGCCGAATTCCCGGACCGCGACCGAGCTCGAGGTCATCAGGCTGCCGAAGCCGATGGCGGTGGTCAGGCTGGTCAGGGCGCAGGCCACGCCCAGGTGACCGACCGTCCGGCCCAGCGCCGCGACCCGGTCCCGGTCGACCCGGAGCTCCTCCCGGTAGCGGCTGAGCATGTGGATGCCGTCGCTGACCCCGATGACCAGCACCAGCGTCGGCACCAGCTCGCTGAGGATGTTGAACGTCACGCCACCGGCGAGCAGCAGGCCCGTCGACCACAGCACCGCCGCCCCGACGGCCGCCAGGGGCAGCAGCCCAGGCAGGGGGCGCCGGTAGAGCACCACCAGGACGATGGCGAAGATCAGGGTGTCCAGCGGGAAGAAGAAGGCCTGGTCCCGCTGGAGCAGGTCGACCAGCTGGACCCGCACCGTGGGGATGCCCGTCAGGTGGAGCTGGTAGCCGGGGGGCAAGGGCCAGGCCGCCAGGGCCGCGGTGAGGGCGTCCACTCCCGGGGCGATGTCCGCCACCGTCTCCAGCTCGTCGGCCAGGTGGGCCCGGACCACGGCCAGTCGACCGTCGGCGGAGGCGAAGAGCCCGCGCACGGCCGGGTCGGCCAGGGCCAGCTCGCGCACCTCCTCGGGCTGGCCGGCCAGGGACAGCGGGATCACCCCGACCGAGCCGTCGGTGCGCCGCCGCGCGACGTGCAGGCTCACGAGGCTGTCGACCCGCTCCAGCTCCGGCATGGCGGACAGGCCCTCGTGGAGCTGGTGCAGCAGCGCCAGACCCGTGTCGCTGAAGATGTCCCCCTCGACCAGCACCCAGGCGTCGTTGTCGTCCCGGCCCCAGGCGGCGGTGGTGCGGTCCAGGATCCTGGCGTTGTCGGCGTCTTGGTTGAAGAGCGCCTGGGGGGTGAAGTCGACGGGCAGCTCGCCGCCTCGCAGCCGGGGGGCCGCGCCACAGACGGCCAGGGCCGTCACCAGCAGGCACAGCAGGCTGGCCGTCAAGCGGTGGGTGGCGATCCAGCGGCCGAGAGCGTGCATGCCGAGGGGGTGTATTCAGGAGGTCGTGATCTGCGCGGCCATGGACGCGATCCGTCGATGGGCGGTCGGAGCCGCCGAGTCCAGCCGTGCGAGGCCGGTTTCCGTCGACTCGGCAGGCGCCTGCCTCCCACTATTTTGAGAATTGATGCAATTCAGAGTGAACGTGAGCCACCACACCTCGGTAGAGTACCCCTCAACGGGTGGTGTCCCTGGGCCGATCCAGTGGGCATTGGGAGGAGATCATGTCCGCTGCCCTCGACACCTACACCGCCCCCCTGCCCGACGGGCTCGGCTTCCGCCACGACGCCCGGTTCTTGCCGAGCGAGCAGAACCCCTGCCGGGTGGCGCTGATCGGGGCCAGCGGGTGGCGCACGGCGAGCAAGGACGTGCAGGACGTGTCGATGGGCGGAGTGAGCGTCCTGCTGACCGCGACCGAGGCCCGCCAGGCGGTGCTGAACGAGGCGGTCACGGTCGAGCTGGAGATCTTCGGAACCACGCTGCTCGTGCCGGCGATCACCGTGCACCGCACCCGGCCCAGTCGGAAGATCTTCCCGAGGGACCGGGAGCTGGGCGTGCGCTTCGAAGCGAGCGCGGACTACGACCAGCTGGCGCCGTTCCTGGAGCGGTACCTGCAGGAGCTCAATTCCATGGGGCGCCGGATCGGGCCATAGCGCGAGGCGCGGTGCGGACCTCGATCCAGTCGACGTATCCTGGCGCGGCCTGCCCCAGGAGGCCCACGTGGTCCTGAGCCTGCTCGCCTTCGCGCCTGCCCTCGCCCAGAACGTCGTCGGAGGCGAAGTCGTGGACGATGGCGTCTGGCCCGATGCCGCCGCCGTGTACTACCAGTCCGGTGTGGGCTGCACGGGCGTGCTCGTGGCGCCCGACGTCGCGCTCACCGCCGGCCACTGCGTCGGCGGCATCCGGACCATCAAGCTCGACGCCGCCGACTACCGGGACAAGGGCGAGGAGATCGACGTGCTCCAGACCATCGAGCACGACAACTCGTGGACCACCTACGACGTCGCGGTCCTGATCCTGGCCGAGGAGGCGCAGACCGAGCCGCGCATCATCGCCACGGACTGCCTGCTCGACGACTACTACGGCGACGGCGCCGACGTCACCATGGCGGGCTGGGGCGCCAAGGACGCCAACGGCAACCGGTACGACAGCCTGCTCCGAGCCGGCACCACCCAGGTGGTGGACCACGACTGCAGCGACATCGACATGGGCTGCAACCGCCAGGTGAGCCCCGACGGCGAGCTCCGCGCCGGCGGCAACGGCGCCGACGCCTGCTACGGCGACTCCGGCGGTCCCCTCTACCTGCACACCCCCGAGGGAGACTTCCTGATCGGGCTGACCAGCCGAGGCTACACCCAGACCACCGTCGAGTGCGGCGACGGCACGATCTACGTCCGGCCCGACGCGATCATGGACTGGATCGAGGACGTGTCGGGCCGCACGCTGGAGCGCTGGGACTGTGAGGGCGGCGGAGACCCAGGGGTGGACAACGGCGCACCCTCCCCGCTGGTGGACCCCATCACCGTCATCGCCGGCAACACCGCGGTCGCCGAGATCGACCCCAACGACCCGAACGACGGCG
>CAYFPX010000350.1:4358-4752 GCA_964344945.1 uncultured Enterobacterales bacterium | reverse complement strand
TCTGTGGGGGGCCGGGCCGGCAACGGCCCGGTCTACCCGACACAGCTGACAGCTCGAGCGGCCACCAGCGCCGGTCTCGAAGCGGAGCTACTCGCCGCCGCCCTCACCGCCCTTCCGGCGACGCCGCCGGCGCCGACGCTTCTTGGGCGCGTCGCCGCTGCCGCTGGCGCTGGCTTCGGCGGGCTTGCGGCTGCTGCCGCCGTCGTCGCGCCGGCTCTTGCGGGGGCGGTCGCCGTCGTCCCGGCGCTTGCGGCCACGGCCGCCGTCGCGACCCCGGCCGCCGTCCCGGCCGCGGCCGCCGCGGCCGCCGTCCCGGTCGCGGTCCCGACCGCCCTTGCGCTCGCGCTTCTCGGCCTTGGCTTCGCCGAGGGCGGCCAGGGAGTCCACGCCCGCC